>NZ_JBHXTE010000003.1:122037-332256 GCF_042677545.1 Streptomyces sp. NPDC127108
CACGCAGGACACTCAGCAGCCCACGAAGCCGACCGATCCGCCGACGGACCCGACGGACCCGCCGACCGACCCGACGGACCCGCCCACGGACCCGACGGACCCGCCCACGGACCCGACCGATCCGCCCACCGAGCCGACCGACCCGCAGTCGCCGCCGGACGACGGGGGCAACAACGAGGGTGCCGCTCAGGGCGGCGAGGGCGACACGGAGTAGCACCTCTCCGGGGTGCCCACGGGGATGTGCGGCCGGGAGGCGCCGTCCCCGGCTCGGGTCAGCGTGTGGACCTTCGCCAGCTGGGGGTCTATGCGGAGGTACACCGGGTCGAAGAGGTCCCCGTCCACGTAGTGGGGGGTCGGGCCGAAGAGCTCCAGGTCGCCGGTGGTGGGGGTGAAGGTCTCGCACATGCCGACGAACTGGACCGTCCACTGGCCCTCGCGGGCCGTCCGGGTGGAGAGGTTGTCGGCGCCGTACGCGACCACGCTGCCCACACACGCCTGGTGGTAGCCGAAGCCCCGGTGCATGCGCAGCAGGATGCGGCCGTCGACCACCACGTGCCGGGCCACCGCGAGGAAGGGCAGCGCGCGCATGCTGGTCGCCACCCTGCCGTAGTCCGTGCGCCGCAGCAGGTCGTAGGCGAGCTGTTCTTCGGTCGGCATCTCCCCACCCTGCGCCAGCCGCCCGCGCCGGAAGAAGAGCCGCCCGCCCCTCAAGAGGGGGCCATAAGTCCCGTGTAAGCCTGCCCTCAGGGGGCCGAGCGGGCCCGTCCGGGCACTGGTTGGAGCGCGACGGGGCAGACAGGGGCCCGAAGGGGTCGGGCAGGGGCTCGAAAGGGTCGGGCAGAGCCGGGGCGGTCAGCGCCGCTCGGCCTGCATCCGGGCCACGTACGCCGCCGCCTGCGACCTGCGCTCCATGCCGAGCTTGGACAGCAGGCTGGAGACGTAATTCTTGATCGTCTTTTCGGCGAGGTGCAGTCGCTCGCCGATGACGCGGTTGGTCAGGCCCTCGCCGATCAGATCCAGGATCTTGCGTTCCTGATCGGTGAGGTTCGCGAGCCGGTCGTCGCCCTTGGGGTTCTTGCCGTCGCGCAGGCGCTCCAGGACGCGGGCCGTGGCGACCGGGTCGAGCAGGGACTTTCCGGCGGCGACATCGCGCACCGCGGAGAGGAGTTCATTGCCGCGAATGGCTTTGAGCACATAGCCGGAAGCACCGGCCATGATGGCGTCGAAGAGGGCCTCGTCGTCCGCGAACGACGTGAGCATCAGACATTTGATGTCGTCGCTCTGGGAACGGATCTCACGGCACACCTCGACGCCGCTGCCGTCCGGGAGCCGCACGTCGAGGACCGCTACATCAGGCCGCGTGGCCGGAATCCGCACCAGTGCGTCCGCCGCCGTGCCGGCCTCGCCGACGACCTCGATGTCGGACTCCACGGAGAGCAGTTCGTGGACTCCGCGCCGCACGACTTCGTGATCGTCAAGCAGGAATACCGTGATTTTTCCTTCTTCGCGCACCCTGCCAGTGTCACACATCAACTCTTCCCGTGCCCGGGGTGGCCGGGATAACGTGCCGGTGTTCCGGCCCCCTGCCAGGCTGTGATCAGTGCTGTGACCAGGCTGTGTTTCCGCTCTTCTCGATTTAGTTGGATTTCCTAGCGGGATTTACTTGGAAATCCAAGCAAAATTGCAGGTCAGACGGGGTTTCACAGTTTTGGTACGCACTGGGTAACGTGCTTGGAGAAGGGCGCTCGCCGGAGCAACTGTCACGCCTTGTCCCGGCTGAGCCGCACCCACCCCGTGCGACGGGCTGGAATCGGGCGAGCCGTACTGGCCTCCCGGTGGACCCCGGGGGCCGGACCGACGGAGGAGCACACGTGACCGTGGAAAGCACCGCCGCGCGCACACCGCGCCGCGCAAGCAGCGGCGGCGGCAAGCGCGCCAGTGCGAGCGCCAAGAAGACCGCGAGCCCGGACAAGGGCGCCGCGAAGGGCGCCGCACAGGGCAAGGACGCCGCCCAGGGCGGCGAGCCGGAGCTCGTACAGCTGCTTACGCCCGAGGGCGAGCGGGTCGAGAACTCCGAGTACGACCGCTACGTCGCGGACCTCACGCCGGAGGACCTCCGTGTCCTGTACCGGGACATGGTTCTCACCCGCCGCTTCGACGCCGAGGCCGTCACCCTGCAGCGACAGGGCGAGCTCGGCCTGTGGCCGTCGCTGCTCGGCCAGGAGGCCGCGCAGGTCGGATCGGGCCGCGCGACCCGCGCGGACGACTATGTCTTCCCCACCTACCGCGAGCACGGCGTGGCCTGGTGCAAGGGCGTCGACCCGACGCTCCTGCTCGGCATGTTCCGCGGCGTGAACAACGGTGGCTGGGACCCCAACACCAACGGCTTCCAGCTGTACACGATCGTCATCGGCTCGCAGACGCTGCACGCCACGGGCTACGCGATGGGCGTGGCCAAGGACGGCGCCGACAGCGCGGTGGTGGCGTACTTCGGCGACGGCGCCACCAGCCAGGGCGACGTGGCCGAGGCGTTCACCTTCTCCGCCGTCTACAACGCCCCCGTGGTGTTCTTCTGCCAGAACAACCAGTGGGCGATCTCCGAGCCGACCGAGAAGCAGAGCCGGGTGCCGCTGTACCAGCGCGCGCAGGGCTTCGGCTTCCCCGGCGTCCGCGTCGACGGCAACGACGTGCTCGCCTGTCTCGCCGTCACCAAGTGGGCCCTGGAGCGGGCGCGCGGTGGTGAAGGACCGGCGCTGATCGAGGCGTTCACGTACCGCATGGGCGCCCACACCACCTCGGACGACCCGACGCGCTACCGGCGCGACGAGGAGCGCGAGGCCTGGGAGGCCAAGGACCCGATCCTGCGGCTGCGGACGTACCTGGAGGCCCAGGGTCACGCGGATGAGGGATTCTTCGCGGAACTCGAGGCCGAGAGCGAGACGTTGGGCAAGCGAGTGCGGGACGTGGTGCGGACGATGCCCGACCCCGAGCCGATGTCGATCTTCGAGAACATCTACGCCGACGGCCACGCGCTCGTGGACGAGGAGCGCGCCCAGTTCGCCGCCTACCAGGCGTCGTTCGCGGACGCACCTGTGAACGCCGCCACTGGCGGGGAGGTCAAGTAGCCATGGCCGTACAGAAACTTCCGATCGCGAAGGCGATCAACGAGTCCCTTCGCCGGGCTCTCGACACCGACCCGAAGGTCCTCGTCATGGGCGAGGACGTCGGCAAGCTCGGTGGCGTCTTCCGGGTGACCGACGGCCTGCAGAAGGACTTCGGCGAGGACCGGGTCATCGACACCCCGCTCGCCGAGTCCGGCATCGTCGGCACGGCCATCGGCCTCGCCCTGCGCGGGTACCGCCCGGTGGTGGAGATCCAGTTCGACGGCTTCGTCTTCCCCGCGTACGACCAGATCGTCACGCAGCTCGCCAAGATGCACGCGCGTGCGCTCGGCAAGATCAAGGTGCCGGTCGTCATCCGCATTCCGTACGGCGGCGGCATCGGCGCCGTCGAGCACCACAGCGAGTCCCCGGAGTCGCTGTTCGCGCACGTCGCGGGCCTGAAGGTGGTCTCGCCGTCGAACTCGTCCGATGCCTACTGGATGCTCCAGCAGGCCATCCAGAGCGACGACCCGGTGATCTACTTCGAGCCCAAGCGGCGGTACTGGGACAAGGGCGAGGTCAACACCGACGCCATCCCCGACCCGCTGCACAAGGCCCGCACGGTCCGCGAGGGCACGGACGCGACCCTCGTGGCGTACGGCCCGATGGTGAAGACCTGCCTGGAGGCCGCCGCGGCCGCCGCCGAGGAGGGCAAGTCCCTGGAGGTCGTCGACCTGCGCACGATCTCGCCGATCGACTTCGACTCGGTGCAGGCCTCGGTCGAGAAGACCCGCCGTCTGATCGTGGTGCACGAGGCGCCGACGTTCTTCGGCTCGGGCGCCGAGATCGCCGCCCGCATCACCGAGCGGTGCTTCTACCACCTGGAGGCGCCGGTGCTCCGCGTCGGCGGCTTCCACGCCCCGTATCCGCCCGCCCGGGTCGAAGAGGACTATCTGCCGGGTCTCGACCGGGTGCTCGACGCCGTCGACCGCTCGCTGGCGTACTGAGGAAGAGGGTCGTGACGACAATGACTGACACCGCTTCGGCCGTGCGCGAGTTCAAGATGCCCGACGTGGGCGAGGGACTCACCGAGGCCGAGATCCTCAAGTGGTACGTCGCGCCGGGTGACACCGTCACCGACGGACAGGTCGTGTGCGAGGTGGAGACGGCCAAGGCCGCCGTCGAGCTGCCCATCCCGTTCGACGGGACGGTGCGGGAGCTGCGCTTCGCCGAGGGCACGACGGTGGACGTCGGCCAGGTGATCATCACGGTGGGCCCGGCCGGCGGCGCCGCGCCCGAGGCCGCGCCCGCCCCCGAGGCCACCCCCGCGCCCGCCGCGCCGGAGGAGCCCGAGGCACCCAAGGGCCGCCAGCCGGTCCTCGTCGGGTACGGCGTCTCCGAGTCCTCCACCAAGCGCCGCGCCCGCAAGCCCGTGCCGGGCCAGGGCGAGGAGCCGCCCGCCGGGACGTACTACGCGGCGGCGGTGCAGGGCGAGCTGAACGGCCACGCCCCGGCGCCCGCCCCGGCCCCCCAGGCCCCGGCGGCCACCCAGGCCGCCGCACCCACCGGCGCCCGCCCCCTGGCCAAGCCCCCGGTCCGCAAGCTCGCCAAGGACCTGGGCGTCGACCTGGCCACCATCACGCCGACCGGCCCCGACGGGATCATCACCCGCGAGGACGTGCACGCCGCGGTGGCCGCCCCGGCGCCCACGCCCGCCGTGGCCCCGGCCCCGGCCGCGCCCGCCCCGGCCGCCGCCTCCGTGGCGGCGGGCGACGCCCGCGAGACCCGCATCCCGGTCAAGGGCGTCCGCAAGGCCACCGCGCAGGCGATGGTCGGCTCGGCCTTCACGGCGCCGCACGTCACGGAGTTCGTGACGGTGGACGTGACGCGCACGATGAAGCTGGTCGAGGAGCTCAAGCAGGATCGTGCCTTCGAGGGGCTGCGGGTCAACCCGCTGCTTCTGATCTCCAAGGCGCTGCTCCTCGCGATCCGCCGGAACCCGGACGTGAACGCGGCCTGGGACGAGGCGAACCAGGAGATCGTCCAGAAGCACTATGTGAACCTGGGCATCGCCGCGGCGACCCCGCGCGGTCTGATCGTGCCGAACATCAAGGACGCGCACGCCAAGACCCTGCCCGAGCTGGCCTCGTCCCTGGGCGAGTTGGTGACCACGGCCCGCGAGGGCAAGACGTCGCCCGGCGCCATGCAGGGCGGCACGGTCACGATCACGAACATCGGTGTCTTCGGCATCGACACGGGCACGCCCATTCTGAACCCGGGCGAGTCCGCGATCCTCGCGGTCGGCGCGATCAAGCTCCAGCCGTGGGTCCACAAGGGCAAGGTGAAGCCCCGTCAGGTGACCACCCTCGCGCTCTCCTTCGACCACCGCCTGGTGGACGGCGAGCTGGGCTCGAAGGTGCTCGGTGACGTGGCGGCGATCCTGGAGCAGCCCAAGCGGCTGATGACCTGGGCGTAGCGCCCTTCAGTACGAAGGGGCACAGCGCCCTTCAGTACGAAGGACGGGGCCCACCGCGATGTGCGGTGGGCCCCGTCCCCGTATCCACGGACCGTTGCTTCAAGGGCTGCTAGGCGACCTTGAAGCCGTAGTCCATGACCTTCTTCGCGTCCGCGATGCGGGCGGCGGAGGAGGTGGACGTGAGCACCGTGCCGATGACCGTCTTGCCGTTGCGCGTGGCGGCGAAGACCAGGCAGTACTTGGCCTGCGGGCCGGAGCCCGTCTTCACGCCGATCGCGCCGCGGTAGGAGCCGAGCAGGGCGTTGGTGTTCTTCCAGGGCGCCATGGTGCGGGTGCCGCCGGTCTTGGTCTTCGTCTTCGCCGTGTACGTCTTCGTCTTCACGATCGTGCGGAACTGCGAGTACTTCATCGCGTTGCTCGCGAGCTTCGTCAGGTCGCGCGGCGTCGAGTAGTTGGCGCCGTTGCTGATGCCGTCGAACGAGTCGAAGTGCGTGTTCTTCAGCTTCAGGTCCTTGGCCGTCTTGTTCATCTGGCCGATGAAGGACTTCACGCGCGCGGCGCGGGACGAGCCCTTGCCGTACTTGTCCGCGAGGGCGTACGCGGCGTCGCAGCCGGACGGCAGCATCAGCCCGTACAGGAGCTGGCGGACCGTCACCTTGTCGCCCACGATGAGGCGGGCGTGCGAGGCGTTGTTGCGGACGATGTAGTCGCTGTACGCCTTCTGGATCGTGACCTTCGAGTCCAGGTTGAGGTTCCGCTGGCCGAGGACCACTCGGGCGGTCATTATCTTCGTCGTCGAGCCGGTGGCGCGGCGCGTGTCCGCAGCCTTGTTGAACAGTTCCTTGCCCGAGCCGTTGTTCATCAGGTAGCCGCCCTTGGCGGCGATCGACGGCTTGGGCGGCGCGGCGGCCTGCGCGGGAGCCACGGCGATGCCCGTGGTGAGGACGGCTCCGGCGGTGACGGCAGCGGCTGCGCTTATACGACGCACGCGCACGCCCGGGGTGCGGATTCTCAAGGTGAACGCTCCGTTGTCCCTGCTTGATGAGGTAGTTGGCGGCTTATGTCCCGAATCTCCTTGCGGTGCAGGCGAGATGGGAAAGCCGTCACAGGGATGACTGACGAGAGGGTGGAACGGATGCGTGCCAAACGGGTAAAGATGCGGCCAAGTCGTGTTGAGTGGATCACTGTCGGGCGGCCCCTGTCCGGATCGTGGAACCGGGCTCCCCGTGTATACGTGTTGTATCTATGCTGTGCGCATGCCCGCCGCCCCACCCGCCTCCATGGCCCCGCCCCCGTCCACCGACAAGTCCTCCCTCAAGCAGCCCCCCGCCGCAGAGCGCGTCTACGCGCACGTCAAGCAGGGCGTCCTGGAACGCCACTACGAGGGCGGCACGCTCCTCACGGAGGGAGAGCTCGCCGAGGCCGTGGGGGTGTCCCGCACACCGGTGCGCGAGGCGCTCCTGAAGCTGGAGGTCGAGGGGCTGCTGCGGCTCTACCCGAAGAAGGGCGCCCTCGTCCTGCCGGTCTCCGCGCAGGAGATCGCGGACGTCGTCGAGACCCGGCTGCTCGTCGAGACGCACTCGGTGCGCAAGGCGGTGCCCGCGCCTGCCGGACTCCTCGACCGGCTGACGGAGCTGCTCGAACAGCAGCGGGAGCAGGCCGCGGCCGGTGACCTCGCGGCGGCGGCGAAGACCGACCGCTGCTTCCACGCGGAGATCGTCCGCAGCGGCGGCAACGACATCCTGTCCCGCCTCTACGACCAGCTGCGCGACCGCCAGCTGCGGATGGGCGTCGCCGTGATGCACTCCCACCCCGACCGCATCGCCAAGACCCTCGCCGAGCACGAGGAGATCCTCGCGGCACTGACGGCACAGGACGCGGACGCCGCGGTGGACGTGGTCACGCGGCACGTCGGCTGGTTCCAGAACCTCGCGCGGGGAGCCGCACGATGACCACCGGCGCGACGGCCGGGGCGGCCCGGCTGCCCGGGGACCCGCCCGGCGGACGGCGGGCCGTGCTCGTGTGGTCCGTCGGCGTCTCCGTCTACTTCGTCGCCGTCATCTTCCGCACCTCGCTGGGCGTCGCGGGCCTGGACGCCGCCGACCGCTTCCACGTCAACGCCTCCGCCCTGTCGACGTTCTCGATACTCCAACTGCTCGTGTACGCGGGCATGCAGATACCCGTCGGCCTGATGGTGGACCGGCTCGGCACGAAGAAGGTCCTGACCCTCGGCGTGGTCCTGTTCACCCTCGGCCAGCTCGGCTTCGCGCTCTCGCCCTCGTACGGCATGGCGCTCGCCTCGCGCGCGCTGCTCGGCTGCGGCGACGCGATGACGTTCATCAGCGTGCTGCGGCTCGGCACCCGCTGGTTCCCCGTCCGGCGCGGCCCGCTCGTCGCGCAGCTCGCCGGGCT
The DNA here is from genome assembly GCF_042677545.1 of Streptomyces sp. NPDC127108. Taxonomy (NCBI): domain Bacteria; kingdom Bacillati; phylum Actinomycetota; class Actinomycetes; order Kitasatosporales; family Streptomycetaceae; genus Streptomyces; species Streptomyces sp. NPDC127108. The sequence continues at coordinate 130,027 of NZ_JBHXTE010000003.1, forward strand.
CGTCGGCATGGCGGGCAACCTGGTCTCGACCCTCGTGCTCGCCCGGGTCCTGCACGAGGTCGGCTGGACCACCGCGTTCGCGGGCAGCGCGCTCGCCGGAGTCGTCGTCCTCGTGGTGATGGCGGTGTTCCTGAAGGACCACCCGGAGGGCCACGAGCCGGAGCCGCCCGCGGCACGGCCCGGCGGCGGACCCGGCTTCGTACGCGAACAGATCGCGCTGTCCTGGCGGGAGCCCGGCACCCGGCTCGGCCTGTGGGTGCACTTCACGACGCAGTTCCCCGCGATGGTGTTCCTGCTCCTGTGGGGCCTGCCGTTCCTGGTCGAGGCGCAGGGCCTGTCGCGCGGCGCGGCGGGGGACCTGCTGACGCTGATCGTCCTGGCGAACATGGCGATCGGCCTGGTCTTCGGGCAGGTCGTGGCCCGGCACCACGCGGCGCGGCTGCCGCTGGCGCTCGGCACGGTGGGCGCGACGGCGGCCGTCTGGGCGGCGACGCTCGCCTGGCCCGGGGCGCACGCGCCGCTGTGGCTGCTCGTGGTGCTGTGCGTGGTGCTCGGCGCCTGCGGTCCGGCCTCGATGATCGGCTTCGACTTCGCGCGGCCCGCGAATCCGCCGGAGCGGCAGGGGACGGCCTCCGGCATCACCAACATGGGTGGTTTCATCGCCTCGATGACGACGCTGTTCGCCATCGGAGTGCTGCTCGACGCGACCGGCGACAACTACCGGATCGCCTTCTCCGCGGTCTTCGTCCTGGAGGCCGTCGGCCTCAGCCAGATCCTGCGGCTGCGGAGCCGGGCGGCGCGCAGGGAGCGGGAGCGGCTGGTGGCGAGCCGGGTGGAGACGGTGCACGTTCCTGTCTGACGGTGCACGTCCCGTCATGACGGTGCACGTCTGGCGGCGCGCGTCCCCGTGTGTGGCGTACGCCCCCGGCCCGCCGTGGGGACTCGCCGCGCCGCCGGGTTCCGGGACCGCCCCGGAACCCCGGCCGGCGTGCTACGGCGTGACCGCGAACTCCCCGAGGATCGCGTCGCCGAGGTCCTGGTCGCCCTCGACCTTCACCCGGTCCTTGACGGCCGCGTACGAGACCCGCCCGCAGGCGAGCCGGAAGTACGTGTCCCAGTCCATGCCGATGGTGGCGAGCGGGCCGAGCGAGGGGGCGTTGTCCACCGTCGCCCTGCCCTCCGCGTCGACGCGCACCGTGCGCAGGAACTCGACGGGGCCGCTCACGTCGAAGACCACCGCGGAGTTCGCCGGGGCGCCCGCCTTCTTCGCGACCACCTTCGGCAGCCCCTGCAGGAGCAGGTCACGGACGACGTACGCCCCCGGCGACTCGATGTTCCCCGGCTTCCTGAGGGCCGTGCGCAGGTCCTGCTCGTGCACCCACACGTCGAACGCCCGCGTCCGCATGGCCAGTTCCAGGGTCTGCTCCGTGCCGAGCGGGCCGCGCACCTTCGTCGACGGGTCGCGGGACTCGTTCCGCAGCTGCCGGGAGCGGCGGATGATCGTGTACTCCAGCTCGGAGGTCATCTCGGGCGCCGTGTGGTGGCGGCGGACGTCGACCTGCATCTCCATGTAGCGCTGGCCCTCGGTCTGCACGTGGTACAGATCGCGCGGCAGGGTGTGGATCGGGCGCGGGTCACCCAGCATCTCGCAGTCGAGGCCGATGACATGGGAGACGATGTCCCGCACGGACCAGGCCGGGCAGGGGGTCGGCTGGTTCCACTCCCCCTCGGTGAGGGGGGACACCAGCTCGGATATCGCTTCCACGGAGTGGGTCCAGGCATCGGCGTAGGTTTGAAGGCTGGGATGGAGACTCACGGGACCCCTCGGCGGTCGTACGCGGGCGGTGGGTGTCTGGGACGCTAAGTTACGCTGCCCGCTGGCACCCCGGCAGTGCTTTCGTGTGACGATCGTAGGCCTAGTTGACGGCTCGAATGCCAGGACGGTGGTAGTGTGCGCGCCTCTCTCCTCCAGATCGCCGTAGACGATGATGAATCAGTCAATTCCCGTCGGCAGCGGGTCTCTTCGCTGGTACGCGAGATCGCCGAGCGGGAGCGTTCCGGCCTGCTCGTGCTGCCCGAGCTGTGGACGACGGGCGCCTTCGCCTACGAGTCCTTCGACGCCGAGGCCGAGCCGCTCCAGGGGCCCACGTACGAGGTGATGGCCAAGGCCGCGCGGGAGTCCGGGGTGTGGCTGCACGCCGGGTCGATTCCCGAGCGCGCCCCCGACGGGGCCCTGTACAACACCTCCCTGGTCTTCTCGCCCGAGGGTGAGCTCGCCGCCTCGTACCGGAAGATCCACCGGTTCGGCTTCGACAAGGGGGAGGCCGTGATGATGGGCGCGGGCACGGAGCTGGTCACCGCCCGTACGCCCGAGGCCGTGCTCGGCCTCGCCACCTGCTACGACCTGCGCTTCCCCGAGCTGTTCCGGGGCCTCGTCGACGACGGGGCCGAGGTGTTCGTCGTCCCCGCCGGGTGGCCCGCGCGGCGGCGGGCGCACTGGTCGCTGTTCGCGCGGGCGCGGGCCGTCGAGGACCAGGTGTTCGTGCTCGCCTGTGGGACCGCGGGGACGCACGCCGGGGTGCCGCAGGCGGGGGCCAGTGTCGTGGTCGACCCGTGGGGCGAGGTGCTGGCCGAGGCGGACGGGGCTGAGGAGGTTGTCCTCACGGTGGACCTCGACCTTGGGAAGGTCGCGGAAACCCGGGAACAGTTCCCGGCGCTTAAGGACCGTCGGTTGTCGTAGCCACAGGCGGGGGGGCTCAGTCCCCCGCGCCGCGTTCCTTCTCCGCCAGGCGGATCACGCAGATCGTGATGGCCAGGAGCAGGGACGGGTCCGCGTCGTCGCGGGTGATGTGGACGCCGTAGGTGTCGCGGACGCTGAACCAGCGGCGGGAGATGTCGGCGAGGAGTTCGCCCTCGTACTCGATGGCGAACTCGCGGTCCAGGATCTTGCCGCTGACGTCCAGTTCGGTCGAGCCGTCGGCGAGCTCCACCCGGTAGTGGTTGCGGAGCAGGGACAGGCGCTTGCGCTTGACCCTGGCGAGCGGCTCGCCCTCGCGCTCGATCACCATCGTGTCGCGCAGGGCGAGCATCTTCGCGTGGATGTCGACGAGGACCCGCCCCTGCATGTCCTTCAGCTCGAAGGTGTCCCGCAGCCGCATCGCCTTGCCGTCGACGAAGAAGACCTTGCGGCCCCGGTCGTCCTCGATCCAGTAGTCGTCGCCGATGCCGAACAGCCGGTCGCGTACGAGAAGTCTCATGCGCCCATGAGTACCCCGAAACGCACGATATCCCCCCGGCGACCGGCCGGTTCAGCCTTCCAGGAACGCGAGCAGCGCCTCCGCGAGCAGATGCGGGTCGTCGGCGCCGCACAGCTCGCGGGCGCTGTGCATCGACAGGATGGCCACGCCGATGTCGACCGTCTTGATGCCGTGCCGCGCGGCCGTGATCGGGCCGATCGTCGTGCCGCAGGGCATCGAGTTGTTGGACACGAACGCCTGGAACGGCACGCCCGCCTTCTCGCAGGCGGCGGCGAACACGGCGCGGCCGCCGCCGTCCGTGGCGTAGCGGTTGTTGACGTTCACCTTCAGGATCGGGCCCCGGTTGGCGCGCGGGTGGTGCGTCGGGTCGTGCCGCTCGCCGTAGTTGGGGTGGACGGCGTGGCCGGTGTCGGACGACAGACAGACGGTGCCCGCGAAGGCCCGCGCCTTGTCCTCGTACGAACCGCCGCGCGCGAAGACCGAACGCTCCAGGACCGTGCCGAGCAGCGGGCCGTCCGCGCCGGTGTCGGACTGCGAGCCGTTCTCCTCGTGGTCGAAGGCGGCGAGGACGGGGATGTACGGCAGCGCGTCGGCGTCGGGGGCGGTGGCCGCGGCGGCCAGGGCCGCCGTACCGGCGTGCACGGAAAGGAGGTTGTCCATGCGGGGGCCCGCGAGCAGGTCGCGGTCGCGGCCCAGGTACGCGGGCGGCTCGATGGAGTGCGTCATCAGGTCCCAGCCGGTCACCTCGCCGGGGGCGAGGCCGCACTCCTCCTCGACGAAGCGGATCAGGTCGCCCTCGCGGACGTCGTCGCCGAGGCCCCAGATGGGCTGCATGTGCTTCTGCTTGTCGAGCTTCAGGCCGTCGGTGTGCACCGAACGGTCCATGTGGATGGCCAGTTGGGGTACGCGGAGCAGTGCGCGGTCGATGTTGACCAGGCGGGACGTGCCGTCCCGCAGGGACAGACGGCCCGCGAGGCCCAGGTCGCGGTCCAGCCAGGAGTTGAGCAGCGGGCCGCCGTAGATCTCCACGGCCACCTGGCGCCAGCCGTGCGCGCCGGTGTCCGGCAGGGGCTTGACGCGCAGGTTCGGGGAGTCGGTGTGGGCGCCGACGATGCGGTACGGGGTGTGCGGGGCGGCGCCCTCCGGGACGAACCACGCGACGATCGCGCCGCCCCGCAGCACGTACTTGCCGCCGGTCGAGCCGTCCCAGGCGTCGGTCTCGCCGACCTGGCGGAAGCCGGCCTTCTCCAGGCGTTCGGCGGCGCTCGCCACGGCGTGGTACGGCGAGGGGCTCGCCGCCAGGAAGGTGATGAGGTCGTCGGTGTGGCCGCGGTCGAAGCGGGGGCGTGTGCTCATGGCGTCACCTTAGCTACGCCCCTGCGGGGGGCTGGGGGTGGTTCTTACGGTGCGGCGCCGCGGGGGCTGGCCCTGTCCCGCCGCTTCGCGGCGGATCTCTCCCACCCGCCCGCCCATTTCTGCCTCACAGTGCGGTGGACCCCGCCTGGGGGGGCGTTCGCCGTCGGCGGCTGCGGCTGGGGGGCCACTGGCGCTGCGCGCCGCTGCCGCTCTCCCACGGGGTGATTACGGCGGCGTGACGGACATGGTGGTGGCCCGCTCCCCGGGGCGGAGGAGCGGGCCACCTGGTCTGGGTGGGGGCGGGCTAGAACGCCGCCTCGTCCAGCTCCATCAGGTCGAGGGTGACCGTCTCGGAGAGGGCGCGCTGGGTGGCCACGCCCGGCAGGACGTTCGCCGCGAAGAACCTGGCTGCGGCGATCTTGCCCTGGTAGAACGCCTGGTCCTTCGCCGCGGCGGTCTCCAGCTTCTCGGCGGCGACGGCGGCACCCCGAAGCAGCAGGTAGCCGACGACGACGTCGCCGGAGGCGAGGAGGAGGCGGGTGGTGTTGAGGCCGACCTTGTAGATGGACTTGACGTCCTGCTCCGTGGCCGCGAGGTCGGTGAGCATGACGCCGACCATGGCCTCCAGCTCGACGGCCGCCTTGGCCAGCTCCGCGCGGGCCCCGGCGAGCTGCTCGCCGCCGGTGCCGACGGCGAGGAACTTCTTGATGTCCTCGGCGAGGCCGTTCAGCGCGGCGCCCTGGTTGCGGACGATCTTCCGGAAGAAGAAGTCCTGGCCCTGGATCGCGGTGGTGCCCTCGTAGAGGGTGTCGATCTTGGCGTCGCGGATGTACTGCTCGATCGGGTACTCCTGCAGGTACCCGGAGCCGCCGAACGTCTGGAGCGACTGCGCCAGCTGCTCGTAGGCCTTCTCCGAGCCGTAGCCCTTCACGATGGGCAGGAGCAGGTCGTTCAGCGCGTGCAGGGCGGAGGCGTCCTCGCCCGTCGCCTCCTTGACCGCGATCTCGTCCTGAACGGCGGCGGTGTGCAGGACGAGGGCGCGCATGCCCTCCGCGTACGCCTTCTGCGTCATCAGGGAGCGACGCACGTCCGGGTGGTGGGTGATGGTCACCTTCGGCGCGGTCTTGTCCATGAACTGGGCGAGGTCGGGGCCCTGGACGCGCTCCTTGGCGTACTCCAGGGCGTTCAGGTAGCCCGTGGAGAGCGTCGAGATCGCCTTCGTGCCGACCATCATGCGGGCGAACTCGATGATGCGGAACATCTGGCGGATGCCGTCGTGCTTGTCGCCGATCAGCCAGCCCTTGGCGGGGTGCTGGTCGCCGAACGTCATCTCGCAGGTGTTGGACGCCTTCAGGCCCATCTTGTGCTCGACGTTGGTCGCGTAGACGCCGTTGCGCTCGCCGAGCTCGCCGGTCTCCCAGTCGAAGTCGTACTTCGGCACGAGGAAGAGGGACAGGCCCTTGGTGCCGGGGCCGTGGCCCTCGGGGCGGGCGAGGACGTAGTGGAGGATGTTCTCCGACATGTCGTGCTCACCGGACGTGATGAAGCGCTTCACGCCCTCGATGTGCCAGGAGCCGTCCTCCTGCTGCACGGCCTTGGTGCGGCCCGCGCCCACGTCGGAGCCCGCGTCCGGCTCGGTGAGGACCATCGTGGAGCCCCACTGCTTCTCCACGGCGATCTCGGCGACCTTCTTCTGCGCCTCGTTGCCCTCCTCGAAGAGGATGCCGGCGAACGCCGGTCCTGAGGAGTACATCCAGACCGCCGGGTTGGCGCCGAGCAGCAGTTCCGCGTAGGCCCAGATCAGGGAGCGGGGGGCGGTGGTGCCGCCGATCTCCTCGGGCAGCCCGAGACGCCAGTACTCGGAGTCCATGAAGGCCTGGTAGCTCTTCTTGAAGGAGGCCGGGACCGGGGCGGTGCTGGTCGCCGGGTCGAAGACCGGCGGGTTGCGGTCGGCGTCCTCGTAGGACTCGGCGAGCTCGTTCTCGGCGAGGCGGCACAGCTCGCTGAGGATGCTCTTGGCGGTCTCGACGTCCATCTCCGCGAACGGGCCGCTGCCGTACAGCTTGTCGCGGCCGAGCACCTCGAAGAGGTTGAACTCGATGTCGCGGAGATTCGACTTGTAGTGCCCCATGGCGACGGCTCCGTAAGTGGCTTGGGAGGCTGGAATCCTCGTGGGCGTACCAGTAAGTAGCTAGTCGTTGACCATGATGCTACCCGTCGGTAATAAGAGGCAACCCCTGATGGCCCAAGTGTGAGCAGGGTCTATTCGGTAGGCCTGCTTCCGGTCGGGGCCCCGGATCCCGCCCGGTCTACGCCTCGGCCAGGAAGTCGGTGATCAGGCGCTGCCACTGGGCGGGCTGCTCGGCGAAGGGGAGGTGGCCGGTGCCTATCTCGGCCACGCGGGCGCCCCTGATTCCGGCCGCGACCTCGCGCTGGGCGGCGGGCGGGACGAGCTGGTCCTCTGTGGTCGCGATGACCAGGGTCGGGACCGTGACGGCGGCCAGGTCCGCGCGGACGTCCGTGCGGATGACCAGGTCCACGTGGTCCGGGGTGCCCTCCGGGGCCGACTCCGCCGTGCCCCGCAGGGTCGCCGCGAGCTGCTCCGGGGTCAGTGCGTCCAGGGCCCGGGGGCTCAGGGCGAGCGGGAGCAGGAAGCGGGCCAGCTTGTCCCGGTCGCGGGACGAGGCCAGGTGGTGCCAGGTCTGGGCGGCGAGGGTCATGCGGGTGTCCGGGCGGGCGAAGGGGGCCGTCAGGACCAGGGCCTTCACCCGGTCCGGGTGGCGGGTCGCCGTGCGGACGGCCGCCGCGGTGCCCAGCGAATAGCCCGCCAGGGCGAAGGTGTCCGCGCCCTCCGCGTCGGCCGCGGCGATCAGCTCGTCCGCGAGGGTGTCCAGAGTCAGGGGTTCCTTGGTGCGCGGCGTCTCCCCCGACCCCGGGTAGTCGACGGCCACGACCCTGTGGGCCGCCGCCAGCCCCGGCAGGACCGGCCCGAAGTTGGCCTCCACGGAGCCGCCCGCGCCGTGCGCCAGGAGCAGAGCCGGGCCCTCTCCGAGGGTGGTCCGGGCGTACGTCGCCCTGGTCGTGCGTGTGGGTGTGGTCGTGCCTGCGGACATGCTTGGGTCCCCCTCGGGTCGAGTATCTGTAGCCCCCGCTACAAAAACGGTAACTGCCCCTCTGGCTCTTTGTCTAGCGACCGCTACATAATCTCTCGCCGCAGCTCACGTGGCCCTGGGCGTCAAACGCACCGTCGGCCGGGGCTGTGCCCACCCTTCCCCAAGCTCTCGGCTTCGCTCGAGCAGGGGAGACCCCTATCGCCCTGCGGGACGATTGCCCACAGCGGTGGCGGTAGTGGTGGCGGTCGTGGGGGTAACTGCCGGGGGGAGGCCGGGTCGTGGGGCGCCCCGGGCCCCACGGAACCGGCGTCCGCGTACGGCGCCCCCGCCAGAATCGGTACGCTGGCCCGTATGTACGGCTACGACCAGCACGCGGGTGTCGGGCAGGGGTATGTCCCGCCGCAACAGCCGCCGCCGCAAGCGCAGACGCCCGGTGGTTACGGCCAGCAGCCCCCGCTGTACCCGGAGCCGTCGCCCCCGTCCCTCGCGGACGCGGTGCGCGCGTTCACCACGGGCTCCATGGCCGCCGAGGACTTCCAGCAGGTCTTCGCGACCTCGAAGGTGTACTGCCCGCGCGGTGACAACCCCGGCTTCCTCGCGCTGCACAACACCCAGCAGCCGGTCATCCCGATGTTCACGTCGCTCAAGGAACTGCGCCGGTACGCCGGCAAGGACTCCAAGTACTTCGTGATCACCGGCGCGGAGGTCATCGACCTGCTGCCGACCGGCTACGGCTTCGTCCTCGACATGGAGGGCGAGCACCGCATGGTGTTCGACGCCAAGGCCGTCGAGCAGATGGTCGACTTCGCCATGCGCCGCATGTACGGATGACGGCCCGCGGGTGCGGCTGACGGTTTCAGCCAAGGGCCCGCCCCACAGTGATCACCGGAACGCCCGGAGGGAATGCCCTCCGGGCGTTCCGTGTTCCAGGTGGCAGAAAGTTCTACGTTCAACTAATCTGAGCGTACAAGGAGGTCCCATCCATGCCTGCAGTGACCGTCGAGAATCCGCTGACCCTGCCCAGGGTGACCGCACCGGCCGACGCCGTGGCGCGCCCCGTGCTCGCCGTGACGACCGCGCCCAGCGGCTTCGAGGGGGAAGGGTTCCCGGTGCGGCGCGCCTTCGCCGGGATCAACTACAAGTACCTCGACCCGTTCATCATGATGGATCAGATGGGCGAGGTGGAGTACGCGGCCGGTGAGCCCAAGGGCACGCCCTGGCACCCGCACCGCGGCTTCGAGACCGTGACGTACCTGATCGACGGCACCTTCGTGCACCAGGACTCCAACGGTGGCGGCGGCACCATCCAGAACGGGGACACCCAGTGGATGACCGCCGGGTCCGGGCTGCTGCACATCGAGGCGCCGCCCGAATCGCTCGTCATGTCCGGCGGGCTCTTCCACGGCCTCCAGCTGTGGGTGAACCTGCCCGCCAAGGACAAGATGATGGACCCCCGCTACCAGGACATCCGGGGCGGCCAGGTGCAGCTCCTGACCACCGGCGACGGCGGCGCGCTGCTGCGGGTCATCGCGGGTGAGCTGGACGGTCACGAGGGCCCGGGCATCACGCACACGCCGATCACCATGGTGCACGCGACCGTGCGGCCCGGCGCCGAGGTCACGCTGCCCTGGCGGGAGGACTTCAACGGGCTCGCCTACGTCCTCGCCGGGCGCGGCACCGTCGGCGCGGAGCGGCGGCCCGTCCACCTCGGGCAGACCGCCGTCTTCGGAGCGGGCGGCTCGCTGACCGTCCGGGCGGACGAGAAGCAGGACGCCCACACGCCCGACCTGGAGGTCGTGCTGCTCGGCGGACAGCCCATCCGTGAGCCCATGGCGCACTACGGGCCGTTCGTGATGAACACCCGCGCGGAGCTGCAGCAGGCCTTCGAGGACTTCCAGAAGGGCCTGCTGGGGACGGTCCCCGCCGTACACGGCATGTGATCGACGGTGTCCTTCGTACACGGCACGTGATCGAAGGTGCCCGCCGTACACGGCATGTGATCGGCGGTCCTCGCCGCGCACGGCACGCGACCGACGTCCCCGCCGCGCACGGCACGTGACCCGGCACCGTCCGTACGGCCTACGCCCCGCTGCGTAGGCCGTACCGCCGTGTTCGGGTGGACGCGTGCACACCCTTCTGCCCGAGGCCGCGCGGCGCGTGGCCGCCTGGTGCCTGGTCATGCTGCTCGTCGCCGGTGTCGCCGGCGTCGGCGTGTGGCTGTGCACGGTGCTCAAGACGGCCGTCACGCCCGTGCTGCTCGCGCTGCTCGGGACGGCGCTGCTCGGGCCGCTGTACCGGCGGCTCGTGAAGATGCGGGTGCACCGTTCGCTGGCGGCGGGGCTGACCTGCGCCGCCGTGCTCGCCGTCGTCGGCGGGGCGACGTACATCGTCGTCGCGGCGCTGATCGACACCGGGGACCAGATCATCTCGTCCCTCAAGGAAGCCGCGTCCGACCTGTCGAAGCACTTCGGGGCGGCGGGCACCTCGCTCGACGACCTCGCGTCCAACTCCAAGGACCTGCTGGGGAAGTTCGGCGGCACCGCCGCGTCCGGGGTGGTGAGCGGGATCAGCGTGGTCGGCGAGATGATCGCGACCGCCGTGCTCGCGCTGCTGCTCGTGTTCTTCTTCCTGCGCGACTCCCACAAGACCGCGGGCGCCCTGCGCTCCCTGGTGCCCGCGTCCTCCGCCGACACCGTCGAGGCCATGGCGCGGCGCGCCTTCACGGCCGTCGAGGGCTTCATGCGCGGTACGACGTTCATCGCGCTCATCGACGCCGTGTGCATCACCGTCGGCCTGCTGATCCTGCGCGTGCCGGGTGCCGCCGGGCTCGGCGCGCTCGTGTTCGTCGGCGCCTACATCCCGTACCTGGGGGCGTTCCTCTCGGGCGCCATCGCCGTCCTCGTCGCCCTCGCCGACCGCGGCCCCGTCATCGCGCTGTGGGCGCTCGGCGTCGTCCTCGCCGTGCAGGTCCTCGAAGGACACGTGCTGCAGCCGATGATCCAGAGCCGGACCGTGCAGATGCACCCGGCGGTCGTGATGCTGGCGATCACCGCGGGGGCGTCCGTCGCCGGGATCATCGGGATGCTGCTCGCCGTACCGCTGACGGCCGCCGCCTTCGGCGTGCTCTCCGAGCTGCGCGCCCGCTACAGCGCGGCGTCCGGATCCGCGCCCCCGCCGCCTTCGCCGGACGAGTCCCCCGAGCCTTCGTAGAGCTCGAACCAGATGCTCTTGCCCTCGCCCCGCGGATCCACCCCCCACCGGTCGGCGAGCAGCTCCATGAGCACGAGTCCCCGCCCGGACGAGGCGAGTTCGCCGGGGTGCCGCTTGTGGGGCAGGTCGTCGCTGCCGTCGGCGACCTCCACCCGGAGCCTGCGCGTGTCCACCTCGCCGGTGACCTCGGCGACCAGGAGGGCGTCGCCGTCGGTGTGCACGAGGACGTTGGTGATCATCTCGGAGACCAGCAGGACCGCCGAGTCGATCTGATCGGCGTCCGACCAGTCGTGCAGCAGGTCCCGCAGGTGCCCGCGCGCCCCCGCGACGCGCTCCGGCTCGGCCTGGGCGATGGTCAGCATCGTGCGGCGGGTGTGGGCGCGCTGGTCGGGGCGGCCGGTGCGGCGGAGCAGCAGCACGGCGATGTCGTCCTCGCGGCGGTCGGCGAGGGGGCCCGTGGTGTGGTGCGAGGACGGCCCGTGCACGGCCTGGACGAGGGTGTCGGCGAGGGCTTCGAGGCTGTCGTCGCCGGTCGGCGGGGCCTCGTAGGCGCCGAAGCCGTCGTGCCCCTCGGGCTCGGCGGCGCCCGCGCCCGCGGCGTCCGCCCCTGTCGTGTCGGCCGTCCCGGCCGCCTCAGCCGTGCCGACGGCCCCGGTCGCCCCGGTCGCCCCGGTCGCACCGGCGGCGCCGACCGTGCTGGCCGCTCCGACCCCGCCGTCTTCGTACCGCTCAAGAATCTCGCGGATCCGCGTCCAGCCCGTCTCCAGGTCGTGCCCGCCGGTCTCGATGAGGCCGTCCGTGCAGATCAGCATGGTCTCGCCGGTGTCGAGGACGAGGCGGGTCGTCGGGTAGTCCGCGTCCGGGTCGATGCCGAGGGGGAGGCCGCCCGCGATGGGCCGCTGGAGAACCGTTCCGTCACTCATGCGTATGACGGGCTCGGGATGTCCCGCGCGGGCGATCTCCAGGACCCCGGTCGCCGGATCCGCCTCCACGTACAGGCACGTCGCGAAGCGCGGGTCGGCCGCCGCGCCCCCGTGGTCGTCCCGGGTGTCCGTCGACCCGTAGGCGATGCCGTCCGTGATGCCGGACAGGAAGCGGGTGGCGCGCGAGAGCACCGCGTCCGGGCGGTGCCCCTCGGAGGCGTACGCGCGCAGGGCGATGCGCAGCTGCCCCATCAGACCGGCCGCCCGCACGTCATGGCCCTGGACGTCGCCGATGACGAAGGCGATGCGGCCGCTGGGCAGCGGGATCACGTCGTACCAGTCGCCGCCGACCTGCAGGCCCCCGCCCGTCGGCACATAGCGCGCGGCGACGCTCATGCCGGGGATCTCCGGGCCGAGCACCGGCAGCATGGAGCGCTGCAGGCCCTCGGTCAGCTCCCGCTCGGACTCCGCGACCCCGGCCCGCGACAGGGCCTGCGCCAGCATGCGCGCGACCGTCGTCAGGACGGAGCGCTCGTCGGGCGTGAACGAGACGGGGTACGTGAACGCCGCCATCCACGCGCCCATCGTGCGGCCCGCGACGATCAGCGGCAGGAACGCCCAGGACTGCCGCTCGAAGCGCGAGGCGAGCGGCCAGGCGGTCGGGTAGCGGCGGCGGTAGTCCGCCGGGGACGACAGATAGACGGCGCGGCCGGTGCGCAGGACCTCGGCGGCGGGGTAGTCGGTGTCCAGCGGCATCGAGGCGAGCGGGTCGTCGTGGCCGTAGCCGTGGTGGCCGTGGTGGCCGACGAGGGTGAGGCGGTCGGCCTTGGCGCCGAAGACGGCGAGCCCGTCCGGCGAGAAGCCCGGCATGGACAGGCCCGCGGCGACCCGCAGGACCTCCTTGGTGGACCGTGCCTCCGCGAGCGCGCGGCCCGCGTCGAGCAGGAACGCCTCGCGTGAGCGGCGCCAGTCCCCGGTGACGGGCGAGCGGGCGGCCGAGCCGGGGGAGGGCTCGGAGACCTCCTGGATGGTGCCGAGCAGCTCGTAGGTGCTGCCGCCCTCGTGGACGATCGGCTTCGTACGGCTGCGCACCGTGCGCAGGACGCGGCGGCCCTGCTCGTCCATGATCCGCAGGCGGGCCTCGGCGAGGGTGCCCTCGGCGACGGCGAGCTGCACGATGCCGTGGATCTCGTTCCAGTCGACGGGGTGGAAGCGGGAGCGCACGCCCGCCTCGGTGGTGGTCTGGGCGTGCGGCGGGAGCCCGAGCAGGCGGGCCGCCTCGGCGTCGAGGGTGACGGTCCCGGTGGCGTTGTCCCAGCGCCACAGGCCGGTGGCGATGACCGAGAGCACGGCGCTCACGGGCGGGAGGGAGTCCCGGTCGGGAGGCAGGGAGGCGTCCCCCACCTGCTCGCGGGGCTCATCGGTGCGCATTGAATCACTGTAGGAACAGTTGCGCACCGCTCGCCACCTTGTGCCCGCCTGCCCGGGGGCGGGTGCCCGGGCGGGACACCGGGGGGCGCCCGAATACGGGGGGAAGTGATCTTCCACCGGACGGTAGCCTTGACAGCCAGCACCTTCTTCACACCCGCCGGGGCAGGCCCCCGGCCGGGCACTCCCCGATTCCGAAAGACTGGATGAACGACGATGCATCGGTACAGGTCGCACACGTGCGGTGAGCTCCGGGCCTCTGACGTCGGCACCGACGTCCGGCTGAGCGGATGGCTGCACAATCGGCGCGACCTGGGCGGCATCCTCTTCATCGACCTCCGCGATCACTACGGCATCACGCAGCTGGTCGCCCGCCCCGGCACCGCCGCCGCCGAGACGCTGGACAAGCTCTCCAAGGAGACGGTCGTCCGCGTCGACGGCAAGGTCGTCTCGCGCGGCGCCGAGAACGTGAACCCGGAGCTGCCGACCGGCGAGATCGAGATCGAGGCCGTCGAGGTCGAGGTGCTCGGCGCGGCCGCCCCGCTGCCCTTCACGATCAACGCCGAGGACGGGGTCAACGAGGAGCGGCGCCTCGAGTACCGCTTCCTGGACCTGCGCCGCGAGCGCATGCACCGCAACATCATGCTGCGCAGCGCCGTGATCGCCTCGATCCGCTCGAAGATGGTGGCCCTCGGCTTCAACGAGATGGCGACGCCGATCCTCACCGCGACCTCCCCCGAGGGCGCCCGTGACTTCGTCGTCCCCTCCCGCCTGAACCCGGGCAAGTTCTACGCCCTGCCGCAGGCCCCGCAGCAGTTCAAGCAGCTCCTGATGATCTCCGGCTTCGACCGGTACTTCCAGATCGCGCCCTGCTTCCGCGACGAGGACGCCCGCGCGGACCGCTCGCCGGGCGAGTTCTACCAGCTCGACGTCGAGATGAGCTTCGTCGAGCAGGAGGACGTCTTCCAGCCGATCGAGAAGCTGATGACGGAGCTCTTCACGGAGTTCGGCAACGGCCGCGAGGTGACGTCCCCCTTCCCGCGCATCCCGTTCCGCGAGTCGATGCTGAAGTACGGCAACGACAAGCCGGACCTGCGCGCCAAGCTCGAACTCGTCGACATCACGGACGTGTTCGCGGACTCGGAGTTCAAGGCGTTCGCGGGCAAGCACGTGCGCGCCCTGCCGGTGCCGGACACCGCGTCGCAGTCCCGCAAGTTCTTCGACGGCCTCGGTGAGTACGCGGTCGAGCACGGCGCGAAGGGCCTGGCCTGGGTGCGCGTCGCCGAGGACGGCTCGCTGACCGGCCCGATCGCCAAGTTCCTGACCGAGGGCAACGTCGAGGAGCTCACCAAGCGCCTCTCCCTGGCCCCCGGCCACGCCGTCTTCTTCGGCGCGGGCGAGTTCGACGAGGTCTCCAAGATCATGAGCGCGGTGCGCGTCGAGGCCGCCAAGCGCGCCGGGCACTTCGAGGAGAACGTCTTCCGGTTCTGCTGGATCGTCGACTTCCCGATGTACGAGAAGGACGAGGAGACGGGTCGTATCGACTTCTCCCACAACCCGTTCTCCATGCCCCAGGGCGGCATGAAGGACCTGGAGGAGAAGGACCCGCTGGACATCCTGGCCTGGCAGTACGACATCGTCTGCAACGGCATCGAGCTGTCCTCCGGCGCCATCCGCAACCACGAGCCCGAGGTCATGCTGAAGGCCTTCGAGATCGCGGGCTACGAGGCGGAGACCGTCGAGCAGGAGTTCGCGGGCATGCTGCGCGCGTTCCGCCTCGGCGCCCCGCCGCACGGCGGCATCGCCCCCGGCGTCGACCGCATCGTGATGCTGCTCGCCGACGAGCCGAACATCCGCGAGACGATCGCCTTCCCGCTCAACGGCAACGCCCAGGACCTGATGATGGGCGCCCCGACCGTGCTGGAGGAGTCCCGCCTCAAGGAGCTGAACATCTCCCTGCGCAAGCCGGTGGCCGCCGCCAAGGCCTCCGGCCAGGGGGAGCAGGACGCCAAGTAGTCCTCGTCGTAAAGCAGTTGGGCCCGGGACCGTGATGGTCCCGGGCCCCTCTGTGTACGTGGGTCAGCCTTCGTAGGGGCGCCGGGCGCCCAGCAGGCGCGGCCAGACGTCCGGGGCGGTGAGGATGTCGAGGCAGGCGGGCTCGGCGCGGAGCAGGGCGGTCAGCGAGGAGAGCCAGTCGCCGTGGTGGGCGGCGAGCGCGGCCGCCTTCTTCGCCTCGGCGGGTGGGAGGGAGAGGGCGAGAGTGAGACAGGCCTTGGCGGTGGTGGCGGGGTGCGGGAAGGACTGGGCGTGGGTCTCGGCGGTGGCGTGGTCACCCCGGTCGACCAGGCCCTCGATGAATCCGGTGGCCGCGTCGGCCTGGGCGTCCCTGTACGTGGATACGCTGCGGATGTAGGCGGTGGCGCGGTCCACGTCGCCCATGAAGGCGAGAGTTCGGGCCATCTCCCTGTGCTTCTCCGTGTCATCGAGATATCTGTGTGGTCGGTTCTCGGCACCCGCCAGTAGTTCGGCCGCGCGGCGGTGGTCGCCCACGGCATGCGCCGCGCGGGCCCAGGCCACGTCCG
The DNA here is from genome assembly GCF_042677545.1 of Streptomyces sp. NPDC127108. Lineage (NCBI taxonomy): Bacteria > Bacillati > Actinomycetota > Actinomycetes > Kitasatosporales > Streptomycetaceae > Streptomyces > Streptomyces sp. NPDC127108. Next base: position 145,896 of record NZ_JBHXTE010000003.1, read on the forward strand.
TCGAATCCCAGCCGAAGGCATGACGAGAGGACGGCACACTCGAATCGGCTTCCTCGTACAGGGCGGTGGCCTCTGCCCACCGGCCGGCTCCGGCGAGTTGTGTCACGACCTCGGCGAATACGCTCGGCCGGTCCGAGTCCGCCAGCGATCGCGCCAGTGTGAGCGCCGCGTCGTGCTCGCCGCGTCGCGCGAGGACGGCGGCGAGTTTGTGGCGGACCAGATCGCGACGGAAGTCTTCAGTTACGGAGTGTGTCAGGGCCTCGGCCAGGCGGCTCTGCCCCGCAGCCGCGGTGCGTAGGACGATGTCGGTCATCCAGTAGTCACGATGGCCGACAGACGAGAGGGCATCACCGAGCCGCAGTGCGCGGTCGGCCCGACCGGCCGACGCCAGGGCCCGAAGCAGTGAGTCGTAGGTCCAACTCCCTTGGAGGTGCGGGTCAGTGGAGTTGCCGATGAGCACCATTTCGTCCTCTTCCGAGAGCAGCGGCGTCAGTTGTTCCTCGACGCCGTGCAGGAGGGCGAGTGCCTGTTCTTGGTGGCCCGCCGTCGCGAGCGCTTCGGCGACGGTCGCCTGACGCGCCAGGTCCTTGACCAAAGAACTGCTGTCGTCGTAGCCGGACTGCGCCTCGCTGAGGAGGGCCTCGGCCTTGTCCGGCCGCCCGGCGTCCGTCTGGAAACGCGCGAGCGCCGCCAACCCCTTGGCCCTGGCGTAAGGGGCGGTGATGCCGTGGGCGATCGAGCGGGCCCGCTCGTACTGGCCGAGAGACAGCAAGGTGTCGCAGACGTCGTTGAGCTCGCCGGGCGCGGGATCGGAGGTGATGACCGTCTCGATGAGGGAGAGAGCGCGGCCCGTCTGACCGGCGGCCGCCATGCCGGCCGTGAATCTGCTGAGGTGGCCGTGCGGCGAGAGCGGGCCCAGGACCGTGCGTGCGGTGGCCTCGGCACGAGCGAACTGGCCGTCCTCAAGGAGGAGTCGGCACATCTCGGCGCCGTACACGTAGGCGTGGCCCTCGCCCGGGAGTCCCTTCGCGAGCGTGTCGGCGAGATCGAACTGGCCCGCGGCCCCGCAAGGGCCACAACGATGTCGCCGGGGTACTCTCCGAAGCTGCCGATGTCGTCCGTGCTCAGCGTGCGCGCCAGCTCCATGGTCCTCGCGTACTGCCCGCAGGCCACGAGCGTCAGGCAGGCCAGCACCGCCCGGCCGTCGAAGGCGATGTCGCCGAGGCCGTCGATGAGAGTGAGAGCGCGGTCGACGGACCCGGCCTTCGCCAGGGCCAGCGCCACCCGGCAACGGAGCTCTGCGGCCGCCGACTTGGGCGATCTGGTGACGTAGTCGTCCTCGTGATCGCACAGCTCATGGGCATCCGCGAGCGCGAGCGCACGCTCATGTTGTCGGGCTTCGACGAAGGCCCTGACGACGTGGTCAAGTCGGGCGTCGTGGGGCGGGTCGAGCAGTGTGTGGGCTGAGCGGTGCAGGATGTCCGCTGCCTCCTCGACGAGGACCTCGGCCGCTCCCGGCGAGAGGGACGGCGCACAGGACGCACCCATCCACAGCAGACACACGGCGAGCTCGACGGGGTCGCGGACGGTGCGGCTGAAGGCCTTCGCCCGGTCGGTGAGACCGGCTGCGCCGAGCGCCGACACGACCGTCGGCAAGACGCTGATGCGATAGACGGACGACCCCACACGGGCGGTGAGCTCCTCTGCCCGCTCGAACTCGCCCCAGGACAGCCAGGTCCGCACCAGGACTTCGGCCAGGTCGTCGGTGTCGTCCCCCAGGCGGTCGAGAGACCCGGCCACGTCGTCGAGCAGCGCGACCGCGCGCGGTACTTGGCCTTGCCGGTGGAGTTCCTCGGCCACCTTGACGAGGGCAGGGATTCGGTACCTACCCCTGGGTGAGCTGAGGGCGAGAGCCACCGCCCGGTCGTGGTGCCCCAAGACGGCCCAGGCCAAAGGTACTTCGGCGGGAATCACAGCATGGCGCTCGGCTATGGCATGGCGGCTCAGGGCAAGTCGCAACACGTCCGTCAGCGGCTCCCCGCCCCCCTCGATGACGATCTCCTCGGCGCTGCGGATCTCCGCGAGTGCCGCGACATCCCCGCCGGTCGCCTGGAACAGGCGGGCGCGCCGGGCCCGGTCCAGGGCCAGGGCGACGACGCGCACCCGGTCCTGCCCCGCCCGCACCAGGGCGAAGTACCCGCGCAGCAGGTAGCCGGGGGTGTCGCCCGGCCACCCCCGCTCCCGGTACTCGCCCGCCCACGCGTGCAGCCGCTTGCGGTGCCGTCCGAGTTCCTTCGCCCCGAGCAACTCCTCTGCGCGCACGTGCAGTTCTTCGTGGGCGAGCAGATACACGTCGGGGCCGGGCCTGAACGGGGCATCGCGGATCTCGAAGGTGCGCCCCGCCGACGTCCGCAGCATCCGCCGCACTTCGTACGGTGTGGCGTCCGTGAGGTGGGCCAGGTCCTCCGCGGTCAGACCGCCTCCGGCGGCGGTGACGAGTCCGAGTACGTCCCGTGGGACGCGCTCCTCGAACAGTCCGCCCAGCTCCTGCTCGGCCGAGCTGTGCAGCGCGGCGGCCACGGGGGATCGGCTCAACTCGTGTACGTCGCAGGTGATGCGGAGGGGATGGTCCGCCGGTACGTCGGTCGGTATCGGCGGGTTCGGCCGACCCGCGACGACGACACGTATCGCTGTGTGCGCCTCCTCCCCGCCGTCGTCGACGAGGCGAGGCAGCAGCCCCGCGATGCTGTGCGCGTCGGCCCCCGAAGTCGTGCCGCGGTCCTCGTCCAGTCCGTCCACGAGCAGGACGAGCCGCTCACCGCGCTCGGTGCAGGTCGCGCCCACTCGCCGCAGGAGCGCCAGCAGATGGGCTTCCCGGGTGCCGGTGGACAATTGGGCGGGCAGCGTCTCACCGGCCATCTCGGCCAGTTGCTCCAGGACGACGTCGACGAAAGCGCCCCGGTCGTTCTGCGCTCCCAGACGTGCGGTCACGAAGAACGGCACGACCCGGACGCCCTCCGGTGGATGCAGGGCGAACCACGACATGAGCGCGGTCTTCCCCGCCCAGGGCCCGGCCCGCCACCAGGCGTAGGGGTGCGGGCCCTGGCCTCGGGAGAACCGGGACAGTGCCCGCAACTCCTCCTCACGGTCCTGGAGCCGGGCGGGTGCGATACGGCGGACCTGCTCTGCGTAGGCGGAGCGGGCCTCGGCTCCGTGGTGATCCGGGGGCGCGGCCGTGATGGTGATGGGTCCGGTGAAGTCCCGGCCCTGGATGACGATGTGCTGCCGACCACCGGAGACGCTGTTGTACGCGGAGTTGTCCACGGGGCTGTCCACGGGGTTGCGCCCAGCCTCGTCGATTCCCTCGCTCACGTGGCCCCCCGATACTCAGCAGTACTCAACTGCCGTCCCTGTAAAGGGATTTCAGCCTACGCGAGCGACTGTGTCCGCGCGCCCCGCCTACGCGCCCCCGCAGCTGACGCAGAACGGCTGCCCCGAAGGGTCGAGCAGGACCGTCCAGTACTCGCCGCCCGGCTGGTGGTCGGGCTTCGTCGCGCCCAGCTCCACGAGTCGCTCCACCGCCGCGTCGACGTCGGGGAACGTCAGGTCCAGGTGGAAGGGCAGTTCCTCGGCGGGCCAGTTCGGCGGCCGGTGGTCCTTGGCCGTGTAGAAGATGTACGTCGTCGTGCCGTCGGTGACCGTGAAGGCGACGGGGGCGCCGTTCTCGTCCGGGTACTCCTGGGTGAGCTGCCAGCCGAGCGCCGCCGCCCAGAAGTCGGCGAGCGCGCGGCCGTCGTGGCCCCAGAAGGCGTACGAGGCGACCTTGGCGGTGACGGGGTCCGTCATCGTCACTCGCCCTCCTGGCGCTGGTTGACGCCGATGACGTAGCCGTCGGGGTCGGTGAAGTACAGGATCTTGCGGCCCTCGACGTCGGCCTCCTTGATCACGTCGACCAGCGGCCTGATCCGCTCCACGTACGCGTCGAAGTCGGCGACGCCCAGGTAGAACATGCCGAACGCGCCCACCGGGAAGTCCTTGTGCACCGGCAGCCACTTCCGCAGGTGCTCGGCGCGGTGGACCATCAGCGCGAACCGGCCCTCGAACAGCAGGATGCGCAGGTCGTCATCGGGGTCGTCGTTGCCGGGCAGCGCCGTGAAGCCGAGCTCCTCGTAGAACGCGACGGTGACGTCGGTGTCCGTGACGCCGAGGCAGGGGGCGATGACGGGGGAGCTCATGGGGATCACCTTTCGGGGTGGGGGGTGGGGTGGAGTGGGGGTGGGGTTAGTCGTGACTAGTACATCTGTACTGTAAGGCAGGGTGGGCAGGGGTGCAATACGGACATCTTTCGCGTTTGATTTCCCCTGGTGAGGGCATTGGCGTTACGGTACGTACGTACTGATCAAGTCGTCCCTGTGTGCTGAGGAGCCCCGTATGGCCGTCGAAGGGCGTCGTCGCCGGGATCCCGCGCGGCGGGTCGAGGAGATCGTCGAGGCCACCGAGCGGGTCATCGCCGCGCGGGGCGTCGAGGGCGTGACGCATCGCGCGGTCGCCGCAGAGGCGGGGGTGCCGCTGGGCGCGACGACGTACCACTTCGCCACGAAAGACGACCTGATCGCGGCCGCCCTGCGCCGCTCCGTCGACCGGTTCGGGGCGTATCTCGACGAGTGGGTGGCGCGGCGCCCGGACCTCACGCCCGAGCAGTGCGCCGTGCTGCTCGCCGACGCCGTGCTGCCGCCCGCGGACGGGCCCGAACGCGCCCAGCAGGTCGTGGACTTCGAGCTGTACCTGGCCGCGCTGCGCCGCCCCGCGCTGCGGGCCGTCGCCGAGGAGCACAACGAGCTGTCCGTAAGGGCCCTGGCCCGTTACACCGATCAGGACACCGCCGCCGCCGCGGGCGCCGCCCTGATGGGGATCAGCCTGCGCGCCCTCGCCTCCCCCACCCCGCCGACCCGGGCGGAGGTCGAGCGGATCCTGCGCCGCGTCCTCATCCCCAACCCGGCGCTCGACGCGGGTGCCGCGCCCGAGGAGGCCCGGTGAGCGCCCGCCGCACGGTCACCGACGCCGAGCGCAGGCACCGGCTCGGCACCCGGCACCTGCTGCGGCCCGGCGCCGGCGCCGACCGGATCGAGGACGTCGCCGACGCCCTGGTCGGCCTGCACGCCACCGACCCGGCCACGGTGTTCCTGTCCGCCGCCGCGCGCCTCGCGGAGCCCACCGTCGCCGAGGTCGAGCGCGGTCTGTACGACGACCTCACGGTGACGCGGATGCTGTGCATGCGGCGCACCATGTTCGTGGTGCCGACCCCGCTCGCGCCGCTCGTGTACGCCTCGACCGCGCGGGCCGTCGCCGCGAAGGAACGCGCGGGCTGCGCGGCGTTCCTCGCGGAGGCGGACTGGGACGAGCGCCGGTACGCCGCCGTGGAGCGGGACGCGCTCGCCGCGCTCGCCGCCCGGGGCACCGCGGGCGCCGCCGAACTCGCCGCCGACGTACCGGAGCTGGCGCAGAAGGTGCTCGTGTACCCCGGCAGGTCGTACCAGGCGTGGCAGACCGCGGGCACGCGGATCCTGCGGGTCCTCGCGGCCGAGGGACGCATCCGGCGTGCCCGGCCGCGCGGCAGCTGGACCTCGGGCCAGTTCCGGTGGACGGTCGCGGCCGAGCCCGCGCGGGACGGCCACGGATACGGCACCGACCCCGACCTCGACGCCGACCCCGACGCCGGTCCCGTCGCGGCCAAGGCCACCCTCGCCCGCCGCTATCTGTACGCCTTCGGCCCGGTCACCGTGGACGACCTGAAGTGGTGGACCGGCTGGACCCTCACCGACGCCCGCAAGGCCCTCGCCGCGGCGGGCGCGCGCGAGGTGGACCTGGAGGGCGGCGGCACCGGCCACCTCGCGCCCGACGACGAGGACCCCGTGCCCGCCGCCGAGCCCTGGGTGGCGCTCCTGCCCGGCCTCGACCCCACGCCGATGGGCCGCCGCCACCGCGACTTCTACCTCGACCCGGCGCACGTGCCCGCGTTCTTCGACCGCAACGGCAACATCGGCCCGACCGTGTGGGCCGACGGCCGGATCGTCGGGGCGTGGGCCCAACGCACCACCGGAGACGTGGCGTACCAACTCCTTGCGGACGTGGGCGCGGCGACGCGCGACGCGGTGGCCGCGCGGGCCCGGGACCTGTCCGCGTGGCTCGGCCCGACACGGGTGACTCCGGCCTACCGGACGCCGCTGGAGCGGGAGTTGGCGGGCGCGAGAACTGGCGGGGGAGCGGGCGGGAAGGGCTGACCCGCCCCGCGCGCGGGCATGGGACGCGAGGGCTTGCCCCGTGATGTTGTCTCGGCCATTGCCCTTCAATTCCCGTGCCACTCGACTACTCTGACGGTTCATCACGCACACAGTGCGTGCACGCGGGGCGCACACGGCGCGTGCGCGCCGGACGGGCAGAACGGCGACACATCGGGGGGCCGGTGTCCGACGATCTGGGATTCGGCAAGCTGCTGGACGACGACGGACTGGTCGCCCGGCTGCTCGGCAAGACCTGCAAAGGGCGCAACCGCCCGCTCCTGTACGGGCCGGACCTGCCGGTGGTGTTCCTCACCGGCGGCCCCGGCATGGGCAAGGGGCGGCTGCTGCGCTGCGTACGCGACGAGTTCGGGCGCCACATCCCGGCCGCCCACCTCGACTGCGCCGCGCCCGCGCACGCCGAACGGGCCGCACAGCACCCCAGCACGCGGTCCGAAGTCACCGAGGCCCTACGGGAGTTGGCCGTCCAGTTCGGCGCCTGGAGCGGGGACGGCGGGCCCATCGGGGTGCCGCGCCTGTACGCGGGCCTGGTGGCCGTCGCGGCCGGGGACCCGCTCGCGGGCCCGGCCGCCGGTCTCGACGAGGTGCGCAGGCACGACGACCTGCTGCCGAAGGGCTCGTTCTGGGGCGGAGTGCTGCACCGCGCGTTCCGCTCCTACCTCGCCGCGCTCGCGGCCATGCTCGCCGCCCAACCCCTCGCCACCCCGCTCATCACCGCCATCCTCGACGAACTCTTCGAGCGGGTCTCGTCGGAGGGGAAGTCGGTCCTCGAGGACTGTTACGGCGACTACTCGGGCGCGGCCGGACACCCCCGGCTCGGACTGCACGCCCTGAGCGTCGACTTCCAGCAGGGGGGCGAGGGCCGCGCCAACGCCGAGAGCTTCCTGTTCCGGGCGCTGCGCGAGGACGTCGAGGCCGCGTACACCTCGGTACGGGGGCGGATGGCGCGCGCCGGACGGCCCGCCGTGCTGCTCGACCACGCCGACAACGCCCTCGGCAGACGGCTGCTCCGGCCGGTCCTGCTCGACCGCGAGAGCGGGCACCACGACCGCGTGGTGGTGTGCGCGACGGCCCGCCGCGCGGACGGCGGCCGTTTCCTGTACCGGTCGACGGACGCCGACGCGGGGGTGGTGACGGCCTGGGGTCCTGGCGACGGCGGGCTGCCCGCGTGGCAGCGCAGACAGGGGGGTGTGCCGGGCCTGGTCGCGCCCGCGCGGGGCGCCCTGCTCGTCGGCATGCCGACGCTGACGACGGAGCAGCAGAACAACGAGGTGGCGCGACTCCAGGGGCACGGGGGCCACTCCGGGGCGGCGGGGCACGGAGGTCCTGGGGGTCGTACGGGGCACGCGGGCCGCACGGGCCACGGCTCGGGGCACCCCGGTCCAGCCGGACACCAGCCCGGCGAGCACGCGTCCCGGCTTCGCGTGGAGAGCGGGATCCACCGGCTCAGCGGCGGGCGGCCCCGGTTCGTCACCCGGCTCGGCGAGGGCGCGGCGTCGCTGCGGGCACCGGACCCGGCCGCGTTCACCGACTGGGACCTGCTCGACGCGCCGGTGCGCTCGCGGGCGGAGCCGGAGGGGCGCCCCGTGCCGGTCGCCGACCTGCTCCTGGACGACCTGGTGACCCGGCAGCTCCCCGAGGAACTGCCGCCCGAGCAGCACGACCACTGGCTCGACCTGCTCAGCCATCTGTCGGTCGCCCACACCGGGGCGTGCGCGCAGCACCTGATGCAGGTCCGCCAGGAGGGCCGCGACGAGCGCCTGTCCGCGTACCGCATCACCGAACTCCTCGCCGACAGCGGCTGGCCGCAGTGCCCGCGGCACTTCATCGGCGACCGGGGGCTCAGGCACCTGCTGATGCGGCGTCTCCACCGGCTGCGCCCGGACGGCGCCGCCTGGCACGAGGACCACGAGCTGCTGCGCGGTCACTTCGCGGCCCGCGCCGACACCGACCCCGACGAACAGTGCGGCACGGCGGGCGCGCACGCCGCGCACCACCACCTCGCCGCCGGGGGCGTCGACGCGGCCGTGGACCATCTGACCGGGGCGTTCCCGCTGCGGGACGCGACGCGCTCCATGGCCCAGTGGTGCGAGGAACTGCTCGCCGTCGCGGGCGCCCCGTGCGCGGCCCCGCTGTCCGGCGCCCCGGACGACCGGCACGCCCGCGCGCTCGGCGAGGCCCCGCCCACCGGTGACGGCGACTGGCTGCGGCGCCGCGTGGACCGGCTGCTGCACGCGGTGTGGCTGTACGAGGACCGCACGCGCCCGGTCGACCAGGCCCTGACGGGCACGTGGCGGCCGTTGCTCGACCGGCTCGGCGAGGAGCCGGTGCCGGGCACGGAGGTGCTCACGCGCACGGCCGGGGAGTGGGCGCAACTGGCCCAGGAGCGGCAGCCGTTGAGGAGTTGCGCGTGCACGCGGCACATCGGCTAGCGGGACCCGCTCCGGCCGGACCGGGCCCCGGTCGGAGCGGGCCCGGTCGGCGGAGGCTCACGAGGAGGCGGCGACGGTGAACGGCGGGAGAGGGCGTACGCGGTGCTGAACTGGCTGTACAACCATCTGTGGGCCACCCTCCTGAAGAAGGCCGTGACCGTCCTGGTCGTCGTGGCCCTCGGGACGGCGGCGGGCATCCTCGTACCGCGGAACGTGGGCGGCCCCGACACCTGCGCCGACGGCGTGGAGCGGCGCGGCGGCGAGTGCGTCGGCGTCAACGGCTCCGGCTACGACTTCGGCACCCCCGAGATCAGCAAGGTCAGCGACGCCATCGCCGAGGAGAACCGGCGCGTCGACGACAAGCCGCACGTCACCGTCGCGATGATGCTGCCGCTCCAGCCGGAGTCGGCGGCGGAGCGCAAGCAGCTGCGCAGCGACGTCCAGGGCGCCTATCTCGCGCAGTACCGCGCGAACCGCAGCGAGCAGAAGCCCCTGCTCCGCCTCGTCCTCGCCAACCCCGGCCGGAACTACGCCCAGCAGGAGCGGATCGTCGACGACCTGGCCCGGCTCGCGGACTCCACGACCCACAACCTGCGCGCGGTCACCGGCTTCAACCTGAGCCTGCGCAACACCGTCGACGCCGTGGACCGGCTCACCAACGAGCTGCGCATCCCCGTCCTGATCAGCCGCGCGAGCGCCGACGAACTCGCCAACCCCGAGGGCCGCGAGGCCAAGCCGCGCTTCAAGGGCCTGGCCCGGGTGATCCCCACCAACCGCCAACAGGCCCAGGCGCTCGCCGAGTTCCACCGCGGCCTGAAAGACCAGGACACCGTCCTGGTCAAGGACACCCGCCCGGACGACATCTACGTGGAGTCCCTCGCGCGGGCGTTCAGCGCGGACGAGCCGGGGCCGCCCGGCGCCAAGGACCAGGAGTTCACGTCCCCGTCGATCAACGACGCCGGGGCGACCGGCAACGACTTCTCCCTCATCGGCCACAACATCTGCCAGTCCCGCGCGCGCGTCGTCTACTTCGCCGGGCGCCCCGTCCATCTGCGGCTCTTCGCGATCAAGCTGGCGGAGGTGCCGTGCGACGGGAAGCGGTACACGATCGTGAGCGGGTCGGGGGCGGCGACCCTCGACCGGTACATGAGCGAGGCCGACTGGAAGAAGCTCCAGGGCGACGCGAGCACGCGGCAGGCCGCCGTCACCGTGCAGTACACCGCGCCCGCGCATCCCGGGGCGTGGGACCGGGAGCTGAGCGGCGAACGGAAGCGGCCCGGGTATCTGGTCGAGCCGCAGCGGGAGTTGGCGGAGCTGCGCAAGCTCGTCGCCGGGCAGGGTGCGGGGGACATCGGCCCGGTCCAGCTCGACGACTCCCGCACCATGCTCGTGCACGACGGCTTTCGCACCATCGCGGAGGCGGTGTTCCTCGCGAACGCGCAGTCGCCGGGGGAGGTGCCGCCCCGCGAGCGCGTGTCCGCCCAGTGGTCCCGTCTGGAGTCCGCGCACCGGGTGGCCGGAACCAGCGGGTGGGTGTGCCTCACCAACGCGGGCAATCCCTACGACAAGCCGGTGGCCGTCGTCCAGCTGGATCCGCGAACGCGAAGGCTTGCGTTCGTGGGCCTTGGCTGGCCGGAGGGTCGGCCCCAGCCGAAGGACTGCGTGGTCCCCAGCGGAACGGACTGACCGGCGGACCGGTCGACGGGCTGATCCTGAGCCGTCAGGCCGCTCGGGTCGGTGAACCGTGCCGCCTGGCGGAGCTGTGGCTCTCCGCCTCCGCCGTCGCCCACTCCGTCACCAGGCGTTGATACTCGCGTCGCTGCTCGGTGCTCAGCCGCCCGCCGCAGCGCAGCCACAGCGCACGGATCTCCTCGTTCACCTCGTCGGCGGTGCGCGAGGCACGCCGGCTCTCGGAAGCGGGATTCGTGGCCATACTGTGAAGCGTACGTGCGCCGGAGTGAAGGCGAAGTGAGACCGGTCACGAAGTGATCAACAGCTCACTCACACCGTGTATATCCAGCCACGCCGGGCCCGGGGCCCCTCACTCATCCTCCCCCGCACCCCTGCTTGAGACTTTTCCAGCTCCCCATCGCCGTGACCACGTGCCTGCGCGCGCGAAGTCTCGCGAAGTCTCCGGAAGTCCTTCAACGAAACACTTGAATCCATGACTGCCGCAGACACGGACCGGGTGACCGGTCCCTCTTCCGAACGAACTGAACGAAGCACCCATCGGTGGACGCTGCTCGCGGTGAGCGCCGCGCAGCTCCTGGTCGTCCTGGACGGGACGATCGTGAACATCGCGCTGCCGTCCGCGCAGAGCGCCCTCGACATGTCCGACGCGAGCCGCCAGTGGGCCATCACGGCGTACGCGCTCGCGTTCGGCGGCCTGCTCCTGATCGGCGGCCGGATCAGCGGGGCGCTCGGACACCGGCGTACGTTCGTCGTCGGCCTGGCCGGATTCGCCGCCGCGTCGGCGCTGGGCGGGGCGGCGGTGAATCCGGGGATGCTGTTCGGGGCCCGCGCGCTGCAGGGCGTGTTCGCGGCGCTGCTCGCGCCCGCCGGCCTGTCCCTCCTGACGATCACCTTCACGGAGCCGCGTGCCCGGGGCCGGGCGTTCGGGGTGTTCGCGGCCGTCGGCGCGGCGGGCTCGGCGGTGGGCCTGGTGGCGGGCGGACTCCTGACGGAGTACGCGAGTTGGCGGTGGTGCCTGTATGTGAACGTGCCGTTGGCGCTGCTCGCCGTGGCCGGGGCGGCGTTCGTGCCGAAGGACCGTCCCGCGGGCGGCGGCCGCCTCGACGTGCCGGGCGCGCTGCTCAGCGCCGGGGGCTTCGCGGCGGTGGTGTACGCGTTCAACGAGGCGGAGCCGCGGGGGTGGGGCTCGGGGCGTGTGCTCGTGCTGCTCGCCGCCGGTGCGGTGTTCCTCGGGGCGTTCGTCGCCGTGGAACTGCGGGCGCCGCGGCCGCTGTTGCCACTGCGGATCCTGGTGGACCGGGCGCGGGCGGGCGCGTTCCTCGCGATCACGCTGCTGTTCGTGGCGATGTTCGGCTTCTACCTGTTCATGAGCTACTACACCCAGACGGTGCTCGGCTACTCGCCGGTGGAGGCCGGTCTGACGCTGATCGTCAACGCCCTCGCGGCGCTCGTCGGGGCGACGTTCATCGCGGGGAAGCTGCACGGCAGGGCGCGGCCGGTGGCCCTCGTCGTACCGGGCCTGCTCGCGGCGGCCGCGGGAATGTTCTGGCTGACCCGCCTCACCCCGGACAGCGGGCACGTCTTCTGGCTGTACCTGGTCCCGGCGCTGACCCTCACCGGCCTCGGCCTCGGCTGCGTCCTGCCGCCGACGGCGAGCCTGGCGACGGCCGGGATGCGGGGCCACGACATCGGCGCCGCGTCGGCCGCGTACAACGCCTCGCAGCAGTTGGGCGCCGCCCTCGGCACGGCCCTGCTCAACACGATCGCGTCCAGCGCGGCGGGCGCGTACCTGGCCGACCACCGCGACGCGAGCCCGACGGCGGCCTCGGTGCACGGCTACACCGGCGCGCTGCTCGTCGGCTTCGGGATCCTGGCGGGCGCGGCCTGCGTGGCGTGGGCGCTGCTCGGCGTGCGGGGGCGGCGTCACGCCGCCTCGTCCAGCTCGCACCAGACGAACTTGCCCTCCCCGCCCGGCAGATGAGCGCCGCCCAGGTGATACCAGCCCCAGCCGTCGGCGCAGCCCTTGACCAGGGCGAGGCCGCGGCCCGCCTCCGCCAGGACCAGGTCCCTGGTCGGGGGCGCGGGGGGCTCGGGCGGGGTGGGGTCGGCGTCCCAGACCTCGATGCGGAGGATGCCCCCGGCCCAGTGCAGGCGCAGGGCGGCGGGGCCCTTCGTGTGCGTCACGGCGTTGGCCACCAGCTCCGTCGCGACCAGTTCCGCCGAGTCGGCGAGGTGCGGGAGGCCGTGGGCGGCCAGGATCAGGCCGAGCGTGTGACGACAGACAGTTACGGCGCGGAGGTCGTTGGGGATGTGGAGGGTGTACTGCCAGGGGGCCCGGGAGGGGGTGCGGGCGGGCGTTCGGGTGGGGGTTTCGTCGAAGTCGTCGCCGGGGTCGCAGCTCTCGGTCATACGTAACTCCGTTGGGTCGTTGAGGAGTTGGGGGAGATCGACTCTCTCGGGGTGGTGGCCTGCCGGTGCCCGCTGTGGCGGGGCGACGCGGTGCACTTCCGGACCCGGGGCGTTGCAGTGGGTGGTCGCTTCATCACCGAAGGTAGGGCATTAATTTCTGCCACGGCAACAGGACGCGTAACCTGCCCCCCGAAAGAGGGGCGTCAACACGCCCTGCGGCGAACAGCGTTGAGGGGTAGGTCGTATGCCGCCGAGGAATCGGCCCACCGCCCGTCAGGTACGCCTGGGCACGGAGCTGCGCAGGCTGCGGGACGCCGCCGGGATGACCGCCCGCGAGGTCGCGGAGCTGCTCGGCTCGACATCGGCCCAGATGAGCCAGATGGAGGCGGGGATCGCGGGGGTGAGCGAGGCGCGGGTACGCAGACTCGCCGCCCACTACGGCTGCGTCGACCCCGGCCTGGTCGAGGGCCTCGTCGGCATGGCCAAGGACCGCACCCGGGGCTGGTGGGAGGAGTACCGCGGCGCCTTACCGCCCGCCTTCCTCGACCTCGCGGAGCTGGAGCACCACGCCACCTTCCTGCACGTCACCGCCACGGCCCACGTCCCCGGCATCCTCCAGACCGAGGACTACGCCCGCGCCGTCTTCGCCTACCCGGCCCCCGAACTCCCCGCCGGCGAACTGGAGCCGAGGATCGCCCACTGCCTGGGCCGACGCGTCGCCGTCGAGCGCCCCGGTGCGGTGCCGTACGAGGCCGTCCTGCACGAGTCCGTCCTGCGCACACGCGTCGCCGACCGGCACGTGGCCCGCGCCCAACTGTCCCGCATCCTGCGCCAGTCGGAACGCCCCAATATCACAGTCCGCGTCATCCCCTTCGACGTCGACGGCTTCGCCGGAGCCAACGCGGCGGCCCTCTACCTCGGCGGCCCCGTCCCCCCGCTCGACACCGCCAAGCGCGACGAGCCCCACGGCGGCCCCTTCCTGGACACGGATCCCCAACTCGCCCTCTTCCGTGCCCTCTTCCAGAAGGTGAAGTCGGCGTCCCTCGACCCGTCGCGGTCGCGGGACTTCATCCATCGCCTGGCGAAGGAGCTGTGATCAGGCGCGACCACACCTCGGACTCGGCCCGGTCGGCCTGCAGCGGGGTGGTAGGAACGGGCCCATGACCAGCACCCCCTGGAGTCTCACCTTCGACTGTGCCCACCCCGGCGAACTCGCCCGGTTCTGGGCCCTTGCCCTCGGCTATGCCGAGAAGCCGCCGCCCGCCGGGTTCGCCAGTTGGGAGGAGTGGCTGGAGCGGCACGGCGTGCCCGAGGAGGAGTGGGACGACGGGGCCTATCTGGCCGATCCGGACGGGCAGGGTCCGTCGATCTCCTTCCTCAAGGTCCCCGAGGGCAAGGTCGTCAAGAACCGGGTCCACCTCGACCTGCGGGTGGGCGGGGGCCGCGAGACGCCGTGGGAGGTGCGGTGGCCGCTGGTCACGGCGGCGGTGGCGCGGCTCACCGCCGCCGGGGCGCGGGTCGTGGGTGAGCACGAGCTGGACGGCAGGCCCGACCATGTGGTGATGGCCGACCCGGAGGGCAACGAGTTCTGCGTGCTGTAGGGGCTGCTCGGGCTGCGCGGCCTGCCCGTCCGCACGGCCTGCCCCGTCCGCGCGGCCCGGCCAGTCCGCGGCCCGCCCCGTCCGCCGTCAGGCCCCCTTCCGGATCAGGTCCACCAACTTGCTGAAGCTGTCCGCGCCGTGGCCTGCGGCCTCGCCCTGGCGGAACGCGGCCAGGACCGCCTCCGGGAACGCCGTGTCCACGCCCGCGTCGGCGTTCGTGTGGACGACGTGTTCCATGCTCGCCACGCCCATCGAGATGCGGTCCACGTCGCCCGCGTGGTTGCCGGCGTCGATGCGGGGGGCGTAGAAGTCGATGAACTGGCCCATGCCCGCGTAGTTCTCGGTCGCGTACGGGGCGATCTCGGAGGCGCTGATGCCGTGCGCGTCGGCGAGCGCGACGGCCTGCCAGTACGCGAGCATCGCGGGCCAGAAGATGACCATGTTCAGCTGGTACATGAGGGCGGCCACGCCCGGGTCCTCGCCCCGGTAGTCCGTCTTGCCGGTGATGACCTCCAGGTCCGCGCGGAACTTCTCGTACGTCTCGCGCGGGCCGCTGTAGAACGTCGACATGTCCGGGCTGCCGATCCCCGGCGGCGGCGAGAGCACCCCGCCCGTCAGATGCGTGCCGCCGAGCTCCTCCACCCAGCGGGCCGCCGCACGCGCCTTCTCCGGCACGTCCGAGCTGAGGTTCGCCAGGACCCGGCCCGCGACGGCGTGCTCCGCGCCCTTGAACGCCGTGTACATCGCGTCGTAGTCGATCAGGCTGAGGATCACCAACTCATTGGCGGTGAGGGCCTGTTCGACGGTCTCGGCGAGCTTCGCGCCGCGCGCCACCAGGGCGTCGGCGCGGGACGGGGTGCGGTTCCAGACGGTGACCTCGTAGCCCCGGTCCAGATAGGCGGCGGCCATCGCCTGTCCCATGGGGCCGAGTCCGATGACGGTGACTGACTGTGACATGAGTATCTCCATTGCTTGCTTTGCGTAACTAGAACGAGCGCTCTATCCAGTGCTCGTGATGAACGTAGCACAGGTCTAGAACGAACGCTCTACTTAGTGGGTGGGTAGAGTGGGGGCCATGAGCCAGAAGTCCGCCGTAAGCAAGAAGCCCGCCGCCGCAGGACCGGCCGCCGCCGCGAGCCCCGGCACCCGCGAGCGCATCGTCACCGTCGCCGCGCGGCTCATCCAGCGCCAGGGCTACGTCGGCACCGGCATCAAGCAGATCGCCACCGAGGCGGAGGCCACGCTCGGCTCCGTCTACCACTTCTTCCCCGGCGGCAAGGCGGCCGTCGCCGTCGCCGCGATCAAGTACAGCGACGAGGAGTTCGCGACGGTGCTGCGCACCGCCATGGCCGCCGAGGCCGACCCCGGCGCCGCCGTCGAGGCCTGCGCCGTCGAACTCGCCGTCGGCCTGCGGGAGTCCGGCTGGACCGACGGCTGCCCCGTCACCGCCGCGGCCCTGGAGACCCTCGGCTCGGACTCCGAGATCCAGCGGGTGTGCGCGGAGGCCCTGCTCGGCTGGGAGCGGATCGTCGAGGAGAAGCTGCTCGGCTCCGGCTTCGGCCCCGAGGACGCCAGGGAGGTGGCGACGACCGTCATCAGCGCCCTCGAGGGCGCCGAGGTCACGGCCCAGGTCGCCCGCAGCGAGGAGCCCTTGCGGGCGGCCGGACGGCAGCTGGCGCGGCTGGTCGGCTCGTACGCCTGAGGGTGCGGGTTCGTACGAAGGCGTACGTGCACGAGGGCCCCGGAACCACTCGGGTTCCGGGGCCCTCGCTCACGTCCTCACGTACAGGAAGGACTCCCGTACGAGAAGGACTCACGTACAGGAAGGGATTACGCGTCCTTCTTCGGCTCCTCCAGACGCGGGAAGAGCACCGCGCCCTTCGTCACCGTGGCACCGGCGGGCAGCTGCCCCCAGGTGCCCGCGTCCTGGACCCGCTGGTCGGCGAGCGCGCCGAGCGGGGCCTCGGCGCCCAGGGAGTCCCAGAGCTGCTGGGACGTCTCCGGCATGATCGGGTTCAGCAGGACGGCGACGGCGCGCAGCGACTCGGCGGCGGTGTAGAGGATGGTCGCGAGACGCGCCCGCCCCTCGTCGCTGTCGTCCTTGGCCACCTTCCACGGCTCCTGCTCCGTGATGTAGCCGTTGACCTGCTTGACGAAGGCGAAGATCGACAGGATGCCGGACTGGAAGTCGAGCTCCTCGCCGATCGCGCGGTCGGCGTCGGCGACGGCCTTGGCCAGGCCGTCCTGGATCGCCTTCTCGGCCTCGCCCGCGGCCGTGGCCCCGGGCAGCTCGCCGCCGAAGTACTTGCCGACCATGGCGGCCACGCGCGAGGCGAGGTTGCCGTAGTCGTTCGCCAGCTCGCTGGTGTAGCGGGCGGTGAAGTCCTCCCAGGAGAACGAGCCGTCGCTGCCGAACGCGATGGCGCGCAGGAAGTACCAGCGGTACGCGTCCACGCCGAAGTGCGAGGTCAGGTCCTGCGGCTTGATGCCGGTCAGGTTCGACTTCGACATCTTCTCGCCGCCGACCATCAGCCAGCCGTTGGCCGCGACCTTGCCGGGCACGGGCAGGCCCTGTGCGAGCAGCATCGCGGGCCAGATCACCGCGTGGAAGCGGAGGATGTCCTTGCCGACGAGGTGGACGTCGGCGGGGAAGGTCGCGTCGAACTTCTCCTGGTTCGCGCCGTAGCCCACGGCGGTCGCGTAGTTCAGGAGGGCGTCGACCCAGACGTAGATGACGTGCTTGTCGTCCCAGGGGACCTTCACGCCCCAGTCGAACGTCGAGCGCGAGATCGACAGGTCCTGGAGGCCCTGCTTGACGAAGTTCACGACCTCGTTGCGCGCGGACTCCGGCTGGATGAAGCCCGGGTTCGCCTCGTAGAGGGCGAGGAGCTTGTCGCCGTACTCACTGAGCTTGAAGAAGTAGTTCTCCTCCTTGAGGAGCTCCACGGGCTTCTTGTGGATCGGGCACAGCTTGGTGCCGTCCTCGTCCTCGATGAGGTCGCCCGGGAGCTTGTACTCCTCGCAGCCCACGCAGTACGGGCCTTCGTACCCGCCCTTGTAGATCTCGCCCTTGTCGTAGAGATCCTGGACGAACTCCTGCACGCGGTCGGTGTGACGCTTCTCCGTGGTGCGGATGAAATCGTCGTTCGCGATGTTCAGGTGCTCCCAGAGGGGCTTCCAGGCCTCGGTGACGAGCTTGTCGCACCACTCCTGCGGGGAGACCCCGTTCGCCTCGGCCGTGCGCATGATCTTCTGACCGTGCTCGTCCGTGCCGGTGAGGTACCACACCTTCTCGCCGCGCTGACGATGCCAGCGCGTGAGCACGTCGCCTGCGACGGTCGTGTAGGCGTGGCCCAGGTGAGGAGCGTCGTTTACGTAGTAGATGGGGGTCGAGACGTAGAACGCCTTCGCGCTCTCGTCCGCTCCCTGCTTCTCGGATCCAGTGGCCGCCATGGTCGAAATCCTAACGGCCCAATGAAGATCCACTCACATGGCGAAGGGGTCCTCGGGCAGCAGCGCGAACGCCGGGTGGTCCAGGACGTCCGGCGGCACGGGCTCCGTGGCCAGCGGCGGCGGGTCCGTGTGCTGCCCGCCGGCGCACGCGTGGAACGGGCCGGAGGGGGAGAGCAGCCGCGCCAGGTGGGGGTCGGCGTGGTGCAGCCACCAGTTGGACATGCCGAGCGACGCGTCGTGGCGCAGGTACTCGAAGGCCCGCCACATCGCGGACAGCCGCAGCAGGGCCTCCGGGTGGGCCCACCACCGGGGGCACCAGATGTGGTCGCCGTCGTCGAGGCGGGGCCGGACGATCTGGGTGAGGTAGGCCACGAAGTCCGCGAGGGAGCCGAAGACCAGGCCCGCCCGGTGCTCCTCCTCGATCAGCCGGGCCCGGTCGGTGGTCTCGCCGTCGTCGGCGTCGCTGTCGTAGGCGGTCTCGCCGGGGTCGGGTTCGTAGGTGGTCATGTCGCCTCCGTCGCTGTCCGTCCCGTGGTCGTGCCGTGGGCCGCCCGGTGCGCGCGCGTGCGGGACTCCGGCGGGGGCGCGAGCGACCGGCGTACGTGGTCCGCGTCGCTCATGCGTCCCAGCTGGACGTAGACCGCCGCGAGCGTGTCCGCCGCCGTGCGCAGGGAGGTCTGGTCGTGCGGCCACTCCGGCCGGGTCAGCCGCACCGCCGCGCGCGCCGGGGCCAGTGCGGCGCGCGCGGTGGCGGGGCTGCGGGTGGCGCGGGCACAGACCAAGTAGGTCTCGGCTTCCTCGCACAGCGCGTACGCCTGCCAGGCGGCCGACTGCCCGGCGAACTCGCGGCGGACGAGGGCGGCTCCCTCCGCCGCGAGCCGCAGGGCCTCGCCGTGCTGTCCCGCCCGGGCGTGCGCCAGGGCCAGGGCGACGAGGTCGCCCCCAGCGCTGCGGGCGACGCCCCACCCGGTCCTGGAAGGAGTCCGGCGGTCGCCAGTCCGCGTCCCGGATCTCCACCAGCGCCGCATCGAGGACGCCTCCCTCCGCGGAGGCGTCCCGGCGCCAGCGCACCGTTGCGGCGTAGGGCTTGTCGGCGCCCGGCAGGAGGACGGTCGGCCCGGCGCCGCCGGGTGCCAGGAGGTGGGCGGCGGTGAGGACGAGGCGGGGGGCGATGAGGTAGCCGGTGCCGGTGCCGGAGACGGTGGCGGGGGGCTGGTCGGGGCGGCCGCCGTCCGGCTGCGCGCGCGTCACGACGCGTACGACGCGGTCCTGCTCCAAGTCGCCACCTCCGCCGATGTGTTGAGGGGCTCAGTGCTCGATCGGCGCCCGATCAGGGCCCGACGTCACCGATGGACACGTCGCCCCGGGCCGCTGTGCGGGGCTTGAGGGTCAGGCTGACCCGCTGGGTGGCGCGGCGGGTGTTCTCCTGCCGTCCGTCGCCCTGGACGACCCCGAAGCGCAGGCCGCCGGAGCTGCCGCGGGTACGCCCCAGCTCGACCTCGAAGTCGACGGTGATCGCTTCCACGTCGAACCGCACGTCGGCGGTGCGGGCGCGGCGCTGGGCCTCGCCGATCTGCCCCCGGAGCAGGTCGAGGGCGTCGGCGAGGTCGAGCCACTCGTCGCCGCCGGGATGTCCGCCGTCAGCCATGCCGCGCTCCCCCTCGCCCTCGCTCTACTCGCGTGGAAAACGTCAACACGATACGTAAGGGCGGGAGTTGATGCCACGGACTCGGTGGTACTGGAACTTTTCCGGGCTACGGGCGCCAGGAGGCGAGCACGCCCTCGTACAGCTCCTTGTCGGTGAGTTCCCTCGGGTCGGGGCCCGTGAGGAAGTGCGCGGCGTTGTCCGCCTTGAGCCTGCGGAGGTAGTCGAAGGCCTTGGCGTCCTTCTCGCCGAAGGCGACGAACGAGAAGAACAGGGGGTGGCGGGCGGCGTCCGCCAGGGCCTGGGTGGCGGGGCCCTTGGTGTCCGGGGCGCCGTCGGTCTGGAAGATCACGAGGGCCGGTTCGCCGACGTGGTCCGACTTCTCGTAGTGGGCGACGACCTCCTCGATGGCGCGGTGGTAGCTGGTGCGGCCCATGCGTCCCGCGGCGGCGTGCAGTTCGTCCACGCGGTTCTCGTGGGTGGGGAGGGTGAGGTCGGCGGTGCCGTCGATGTCCGTCGAGAAGAAGACGAGGTGGACGGTGGCGGCGGGGGCCGTGTGGGCGGCGAGGGCCAGGGCCTGGTCGGCGAGGTTCTGGGCGGAGCCGTCCTTGTAGTACGGGCGCATGGAGCCGGAGCGGTCCAGGACGAGGTACACGTGGGCCCGGGTGCCGTCCAGCTCGTGCTTGCGGAGGGCCGCGGCTGCGGCGCGGTACGCGGTGGCGAGGGCGGGGGCGGTTGCCTTCACCCTTGCCGGGGTGAGGGCGGGGCCCGCCTTGGCCGGGGTGGGCTCCACCGGGGCGGGGGTGGAGGCTTCCGGCTGCGCGGGGGCGGGCTCGGACTCGGGCTCGACGGTGAGGTCCGGCTCGGCCGGGGTGGTTTCCGGCTCGGCCGGGGTCTCCGGCTGCGCCGGGAGGTCGGCGGGGGTGCCCTCGACATTGCGGTGACCGTCGGCCTGGGCTGTGCCCACCCTCCCCCGAGCTCTCGACTCCGCTCGAGCAGGGGGTGCCCCCATCGCCCCCTGGGCGGCCCAGCTGCCCACAGCAGGGGGCTGCTCGGACGGGGTGAGGGCCTGTCGGGCGGCCGGGATGGTGGGCTTGGCCTGGGGGTCGGGCTCCGTCGGGGTGTCAGCTCCTGGGGCGGCCGGAGCTTCGGGTTCCGTGAGGGCCGGGGCCGGGGCCGAGGGTGCGGGTGCGACCGGGGCGTCGGGTTCCGGGGTGACGGGGGTCGTGGCTTCTGCCGTGTCCTCGGGAGCCTCGGGAGCCTCGGGAGCCTCGGGGGCCTCGGGGGCTTCCTCGGGTGCCGGGGCTGCGGCGTCTGCCAGGCCCACGGTCTCCGTCGAGGCCGGGGTGGCCTCGGGCGCCGCCGGGGCTTCGGGAGCCTTGGTGTCGGCCGGGGCTTCGGGAGACCTGGTGTCGGCCGGGGTTTCGGGAGACCTGGTGTCGGCCGGGGCTTCGGGAGACCTGGTGTCGGCCGGGGTTTCGGGAGCCTCAGTGGCCGCCGGGGTTTCGGGAGCCTCAGTGGGCGCCGGAGTTTCGGGAGCCTCGGTGGCCGTCGGAGCTGTGGGGGCCTCGGCGTCGGCGGTGAGGTCTGGGGCGGATGCCGTGGGGTCACCCTGATGTTGGGAGTCACGGGTGGGCGGGTGGGAGTCATCCGCCGCGGAGCGGCGGGCCGGGACACGCACCGACACGTTGTCGAAGGCATCAGCCACCAACGCCTCGGCGGGCGAACGCCTGGCGACGCCCGCCCGGGGCGCGCTCTCCGACGTACCGCGAGCAGCGGTACCCACGGCAGAGCCGCCCACCGCCGAGGTGCCCACCGCCGAGGCGCCCGCCCCCGGCGAACCCTCCGCACCCCCAGCCGAGCCCTCCTCGGACACGGCCGAGACCGAAGCTCCCTCGGACACCGCCGAGGCCGACGCCGAGGCCGAGGCCCCCTCGGACACCGTCGAGGCCGACGCCCCCTCGGACACCGTCGAGGCCGACGCCCCCTCGGACACCGTCGAGGCCGACGCCCCCTCGGACACCGCAGAGGCCCCCGTCGAGCCCGGCTCGTCCTCAGGAACCGTGGAGGCAGATGCAGAAGACCGTCGGAAGACGGCTCGGAGACGTCCCAGAATGCCCATGTGCGCAACCCTTCGCATGACTTGTTCCCGGAGCCAGCCCCTGGCCATGAGAGACACGTAAGGTTAGCGGCCGCCGCTCGGGGCGGGCAGACGGGCCGGGCCTGACACGGATTCACCCGCCGTTCACCCGCAGTCCTCCGTGGAGCTGGCCGCCACCCCTAGCCTCCAGCCGGAATCACCGGCAAAAAGAAGCCAAAGCGCCGTCAACCGGCCACCCATGGAGGACCCCGTGCGCAAGCTGCTGCCCCTGATCACCTCTCACCCGGGCGGCTCCGGCGGCCGTTCGGCCATGACGTGCCGGTTCCGCTGTGGCGACGCCTGCTTCCACCCGGTGCCCAACACCAGTGACAACGAGTACATGGGCGACGTCATAGCGGGCGCCCTGAGCCGCCGTTCGATGATGCGTGCCGCGGCCGTGGTCACGGTCGCGGCGAGCGCCGCCGGCGGCCTCGCCCTCGGCCCCGGTGCCGCAGAGGCCCAAGCGGCCCCCGCCACCGCCGCGGAGGCGAAACGCAGAGGCAAAAAGGCGGCCCGAGGCCTCCGCTTCACCCCCGTCGCCCCGAACACCGCCGACACGGTCACCGTCCCCACCGGCTACGGCCAGAACGTCGTGATCCGCTGGGGTGAGCCCATCCTGCGCGGCGCCCCGGCGTTCGACGCGGACAAGCAGACCGCCAAGGCGCAGGCGGGCCAGTTCGGCTACAACAACGACTTCCTGAGCCTGCTGCCGCTGCGCGGCGAGAAGCACGGCGAGGAGCACGGGCGTCAGGTCCTCGTGGCGAACCACGAGTACACGGACGAGATCCTGATGTTCAAGGGGTACGACGCCAAGAACCCCACCCGCGAGCAGGTCGAGATCGCGTGGGCGGCGCACGGCCTGTCCGTGGTCGTCGTCGAGGGCGAGCGCAAGAGCGGCGCCCTGCGTGCTGTACCGCGCCACCAGCTCAACCGGCGCCTGACCACCACCAGCAAGTTCCACCTGACCGGCCCCGCCGCCCGCAGCGAGCTCGTCCGCACGAAGGCCGACCCGCGCGGCGTCACCGTCCTCGGCACGCTCAACAACTGCTCGGGCGGCACCACCCCGTGGGGCACGACGCTGCACGGCGAGGAGAACTTCAACCAGTACTTCGCCCACGCGGACAAGGTGACGGACCCGACGCAGGCGGCCCGCCTGAAGCGGTACGGCGTCGCGGGGGCTGAGTCCGAGCGCAAGTGGGAGCGTTTCGACGACCGCTTCGACCTCACCAAGGAGCCGAACGAGCCCAACCGCTTCGGCTGGGTCGTCGAGCTGGACCCGTACGACCCGGACTCGGTCCCGCGCAAGCGCACCGCGCTCGGCCGCTTCAAGCACGAGGGCGCGCAGCCGCGCCTGACCGCCGACGGCCGCCCGGTCGTGTACATGGGCGACGACGAGCGCTTCGACTACGTGTACAAGTTCGTCGGCAGCAAGCGGATGGCGAAGGGCAACTCGCGCTGGGCCCGTGAGCACAACCTCACGCTCCTCGACGAGGGCACGCTGTACGTCGCCAAGTTCACGGGCGACTCCCCGGCCGCGGAGATCGACGGCACGGGCAAGCTGCCGTCCGACGGCGAGTTCGACGGCAGCGGTACGTGGATCCCGCTGGCCACCTCGTACGCGGGCGGCAAGGCCGTCTCCCACGTCGAGGGCATGACCGCCGACGAGGTGTACGTCTTCACGCGCCTCGCCGGTGACAAGGTCGGCGCCACGAAGATGGACCGCCCCGAGGACATCGAGCCCTCCCCGAACAGCGGCAAGGTGTACGTCGCCCTGACGAACAACACCGACCGCGGCAAGCCCGGCAAGGCCGGCGCCGACGAGGCCAACCCGCGCAACCTCAACAAGCACGGCCAGGTCCTGGAGCTCACGGAGGCCAGGAACCGTCCGGAGTCCACCCGCTTCGGCTGGAACCTGTTCCTCGTCGCGGGCGACCCGAACGACCCGGCCACGTACTTCGCGGGCTTCCCGAAGGACAAGGTCAGCCCCATCTCCTGCCCCGACAACGTGGCCTTCGACCCGCACGGCAACCTGTGGATCTCCACCGACGGCAACCAGCTCGGCTCCCACGACGGCCTGTTCGGCGTCGCCACGAAGGGCGACCGGCGCGGTGAGCTGAAGCAGTTCCTCACCATGCCGAAGGGCGCGGAGACCTGCGGCCCCCTCGTCCAGGAGCGCCGCGTCCTGGTGGCCGTGCAGCACCCGGGCGAGATCGACGGCGCGTCCGTCGAGAAGCCCGCGAGCGTCTGGCCCGACGGCCCCGGCAAGATCGTCCGCCCGGCGGTCGTGTCGGTGTGGCGCAAGGACGGCTGCGACATCGGCGTCTAGTGCGCCGGTGAGTACGCGCGGTGAGTACGCGGTGAGTACGTGAATGAGGCGCCCCCGGGGGGAGGGGCGCCCCATTCACGTACTGCGTCTTACCGAGTCCTACCGAGTCCGACTGGGTCCTACTGGCTGGCTCTTACTGGTTCTGCTGCTTGCGCCGGTACATCGCGAAGCCGAGGCCCGCCGCGCCGAGCGCCGCCATGCCGCCGCCCGCGGCGACCAGCGGGGTGCCGTGCGAGGCCGGGGTGGCGCCCTCGGCGCCGGCCTTCACGCCGCCCCGCGGGACGGCCCGGTCGGACGCCGAGATGCCGGTCGAGGTCCCGGTCCCGGCGGCGCCGGTGTGCGTCCTCGGCTTGCCGCCGGTGCGGCCCTCGACCCAGCCCTTCATGGTGCCGTCGGGGTTGAGCACGAAGTGGGCGCCGTTGTGCTGCCCGTACGCGGCCTTGTTGCCGTGCTGCTTGAGGGTGTCCCAGACGATCTTCTTGCCGCTGCTCGGGGACTTGCCGATCATGTCGGCCTCGTACCCGGCCTTGGTCCTGTAGACCTTGGCGTCGAAGCCGGACTTGGCGAGGTTCTTGTACTCGCGGACGAAGACGCGCTTCTTGGCGGGCTGGGGCTTCGGCTTCGGCGGGGTCGGCTTGCCGGTCTTGGTGACGGTGCCGTTGGCGGTGAGCGTGAACGTACAGCCGTTGATCTTGGTGGACGCGGGCTTGATGTACGCCTTCAGGGAGCCCTTGGCCTTGCCGTTCAGGAAGAGCTGCGCCTTGGCGCTGCGGGCGGAGGCGTTCACGTCGACCTTGGCGGTCCAGCCGTGGCCGAGCGAGACGGTGCCCTTGGACACCCAGCCGCCGGGAACCGGCTTGTCCTTGTCCCTGTTGTCCTGGTCGCCGTTGCCGGACTTGGTGACGGAGCCGTCCGTGGCCAGGGTGAAGGTGTAGCCGTCGACCTTGGTGCTCGCGGCGGCACCGTCGGCGTTCAGGGAACCCTTGGGGGCGCCGTTGAGCGAGAGCTGTGCCTTGGCGGCGCGCGCGGAGGCGTTCACCTCGACGTCCGCCGTCCAGCCGCCGCCGAGGCTGACGGTGCCCTTGGACTCCCAGCCGCCGGGGACCGGCTTGTCGGGGTCGGTCCTGTCGTCCGGGGTGGTCTTGTCGTCGGGAGTGGTCTTGTCGTCCGGGCCCGGGGTCGGGGTGACCTCGTCGTCCGGCTTCGGGGCGGGGGCGGTGTCGTCGCCCGGGGCCACCTGGGGCTGTGGGGTGGACGGTGCGTCCGCGAAGGCCGCGGTGGTGGGGACGGCGAGCGCGGCGATCGCGCCGGTGGCGATGGCGGCGGTGCGGATGGTGCGTCGAGTGGCGCGCATGGCGGTGAACTTCCCTCGTGGCTGGCTTACGTACTGTCCGTCTTTGTGCCCCTTTGCGGTGGCGACGGATATGAAGCTACGGGCGCCATGTGTGCGTCATCCGTAGGGAACGTAACAACCGGCCGGACACCGTGACCCGGAACCGTAAAACGGAAGAAATCGCAGGTCAGGTGGGGTCTAGAGGGGGGTGGGGCGAAGGTCCTGAGATGGCGCGGGACCAAGGTCCGGGGGTGGGGCGGGGGCTGTGGCGGGGGCGGGGATCGGGGCCGTGGTCGGCATCGGGACCGGTATGGCCACGGGAACCGGCACCGGGGCGGTGCCTCTCTCCTCGTGTCTCTCGCGACCCCTGCCGCCGAGCAGCCAGTCCTGGTAGGCCGGGGCCTCCGCGGCGGCCTCCCAGTACGCGGCCTCCAGCTCGCCGTAGACCGCGTCCAGCTCCGCCGTCGTACGGGCGGCGACCAGGAGGCGGACCCCGAGCGGATCTCCGGACAGGGGTCTGACCGCCATGTCGGGTCTCGCCACCGAGGTGGGCTGGCAGACGGTGACGACCTCACCGGTGGCGACCAGGGTGGCGGCGGTGAGGTAATCGCCGTGCAGGACCCGCGGGTTGAGCCCGGCCTCCCGCAACACCCTTTGCAATCCGTCCCATTCGCCGTCGACCGTCGGATCCACCATCCAGCGGTCGGCGGCGAGGTCCGTGAGGTGGACGACGTCCTTGCGGGTCGCGGGATGGTCGGCGGCGAGCGAGACGAACTGCGGCTCGCGGTCGACGAGAACACGTCGGCGCAGCCCGTCGGGCAGGCGCAGCGGACAGCCCTCGACCTCGTGGACGAAGGCGATGTCAAGCTGACCGGCGGCCACCATTTGCAGGAGCGCGTTCGCGGAGACGTCCATCTGGAGGGAGGTCTCGGTGCCCGGCATACGGTGCCGGAGGCGGCGCAGCCAGCCCGGGATGGCGCGGCTCGCGGTGGAGCCGATGCGCAGCTGCGGGGTGCCGTCGTCGGCGCGTGCCGCCGTCGCCCGGGCCTCGGTGACCAGGGCGCGCATCTCCACCACCAGGGGGCGGGCGCGGCTCAGCACGACGCGGCCGAGGGGAGTGGGGCGGCAGCCGGTGCGCTCGCGGGCGAACAGCTGGCCGCCGACGGCGTGCTCGATGCGGCGCAGCTGCGTGGTCAGGGAGGGCTGGCTCATGCCGAGTTGGCGGGCGGCCTTGTGCAGGCTTCCGGTGTCGGCGATGGCACAGAGTGCGCGGAGATGCCTGACCTCGAGCTCCATGGGCGTGAGACTAGAACGGCTGACGTGCTCACACCAGCCTCCCAAACCCCTACGGACCCCCATCAGTTGGCACGTATGACCGGTGTCCGGATGTGCGGCGATAGCACCGTCCTATCGCCATCTGCCATCATCCGCTGGCGCCGGGGCTCCCCGACACTCACGGATACCGAAACGTTCACCTTTCACCGAACGAGTAGGGAGCCCCCCACATGCACAAGCGTTACCTGTCCGTCGCCGCCGCCCTCGGCCTCGCCGCCGCCGCGCTCGGAACGTCGACCGTCGCCTCGGCCGCCGACTCCCCCCGGGCCGGTGCCGAGAAGTCCTCGGTGTCCACGGCTGCCTCCGTAGCCCGGTACCAGGGCTCCGGTGAAGAGGCCGCCGCGAACAAGGCGTTCTTCGAGGCGGTCGTCAAGGCCGTCGCCGAGAAGCGCGCCGCCAACCCGGGCGCCAAGGCCGTCACCGTGACGTACAACGCCTCGCAGGCTCCGACCTTCCGTCAGCAGATCGCGTCGTCCACCTCCATATGGAACGCCGCCGTCACCAACGTCAAGCTCCAGCAGGGCACCAGTGGTGCGAGCTTCTCGTACCGCGAGGGCAATGACCCGCGTGGTTCGTACGCCAGCACCGACGGCCACGGCCGTGGCTACATCTTCCTCGACTACCGGCAGAACCAGCAGTACAACTCCACCCGCGTCACCGCCCACGAGACCGGGCACGTCCTCGGTCTCCCCGACAACTACCGGGGCCCGTGCTCCGAGCTGATGTCGGGCGGCGGCCCCGGCACGTCCTGCCAGAACGCCCAGCCCAACGCGGCTGAGCGCGCCCGCGTCAACCAGCTGTGGGCGAACGGTCTCGCCAAGGCGATGAAGCAGGTCCAGAAGCAGGGCTGATCCATTCCCCAATCCCGCCCCTTCCCGAACCGGGGGCTGCCGCCCCCGGACCCCCGCTGATCGGCGCTCCGCGCCTCGTCCTCAAACGCCGGACGGGCTAAAACCTTGCCGCAGCGGCGAGATATATAGCCCCTCCGGCGTTTGAGGAGCGGGGTCTGGGGCGGAGCCCCAGTTTCGGGAAAGGGGCGGGATTGGGGAGCCCCCGGCAAGGCCTACTCCCGCGGCGACGCAACCGCCCGCGCCGCGCCCACCTCCTGCCGCAGCGGATCAAGGACGCCGCCCGCGGCCGACCCCGTGAACTCCACCGGCACCGGCACAAGCACCTCCACCTCCCGAAGGCCCTCGGCCAGCTCCCGCAACTGCCGCGAGACCTCGCCCACTTCCCCGGCCCCGGGCGGCTCGGCGCCGTGCCGCACCCGCACTCGCGCCGCCGTCGTCGCGTCCACGATGCGTTCGACGGCGACGACGAGGGGCCACCACGCGGCGGCGCGCGCGCCGGTCGGCGGGGGCTCGGTGAGGGCGCGCTGGAACTCGGTGCGGATGTCGGAGAGGTCGCGGTAGAGGCGGCGGCGCATCCGGGCCCGTGCGGCCGGGGCGGTGGCGTCGGAGCCGGGGCCGAAGGCGCACTCGACGTAGCGGGCGGTGTCGGAGACGGCGTCGGCGAGCCGGTCGCCGATGCGGGTGTGCCAGCTCTCGGGCCACAGCAGATACCCGGCGACGAGCGCGATGGCGCAGCCGATGAGGCTGTCGACGAGGCGCGGCACGACGAGCCCGAAGCCCTGGTGGTTGAGGACGTCGGAGAGCAGCAGGATGACGGGTGTGATGGCGGCTGTCTGGTAGCCGTAGCCGCGCGGGGTGAGCGCGGGGATGAGGGTGGCGAGGACGAGGACGACGGGCACGTCCCACCAGCCGCGTTCCACGGCGGAGAGGACGGCCGCGGCGACGACCAGCCCCACCGCCGTGCCGAGGGCCCTCAGCACCGCCCGCGAGAACACCGAGCCGAAGTCGGGCTTGAGGACGAACGTGATGGTCAGGGCCACCCAGTAGGAGCGCGGTACGTCGATGAGGGACACCAGCGCCTGGGCGATGCCGATGCACAGGGCGAGGCGCAGGCCGTAGCGCCAGGACGCCCCCGACAGGATGACGTTGCGGGTGGCGCGGCGGGCGCGGACCCGCAGTGCGGCCGGGCGGCCGAGGCGGTCCTCCGCGTGCACCACCGTGAGCGGGTCGGGGTCGGCGAGGGTGTCGGCGGCGTGCTTCAGGGCGTGGTGCACGGCGCGGGCGGCCGGGCCGTGGGGCTCGGGGAGTTCCTCGGGGAGGCCGAGGTCCCCGTAGCGGGTGCCGCCGCCACTGTGTTCGCCGCGTTGGCCATGTTCCCTGCGCACCCCGCGTTCGCCGTGTTCCCTGCGTTCGCTGTCTTCCCCGCGCGCCCCGTGTTCCTCCCGTTTCCCGCGCTCCACGGCTTTGGCCAGCTCCCGCATGGCCGCGGGGAGTTCGGGCGGGAGCTTCTCGCCGTACTGGTGGGCGACCGGAGCGGCCTCCACGACGGGGGTGACGGCGTTCAGTTCGGCGATCAGGCGGACCAGGTCGGGGCTGCGGCCGTGGTCGCGGGCGCGGCGGGCGAGGACCAGGTCGTACGCCTGGTTGAGGGACGCGGTGACGGCCGCGCGGGCCTGGTCGTACGCCTCGTCGTCGCCGTCTCCGGTGCCCGCGGCGTCCAGGAGGGCGGCGGCGTTCCGGTACGTCGCGGCGACCGCGGCGCGTTCCGGTACGCCGGATCGCAGGGGCCACGCGAGGAGGGCCAGGGCGAGGACGAGGAGGCCGCCGCCCGTCATCAGGGCGGGGGCCAGCCACCACTCGCCGGGGAGTGGAAGGCCCGCCCCGATCACGCAGTTGAGCAGCAGCAACAGCCCCGATACGGACGCCACCGCGCCGATCGTCGACATCATCCCGGAGACCAGGGCGACCAGCGTCACCGCGGCGACCGCCGCCCAGCCGTGGCCGAAGACCAGGGCTCCCAGGGTGACTCCCAGGGCCCCGAACAGCTGCGGTACCGCGATGTTGAGGATCCGCATGCGGTACGCGTCCGCCGTGTCGCCGATCACCCCTGACAGGGCGCCCATCGCGGCCAGTGCGCCGTACGTCGGCTTGCCGGCCGCCGTGCCGATCGCCAGGGGCAGCGACATTCCGATCGCCGCCCGGGTGACGGCCGCCCACGGGATCGGGGCCGGTTGCGGTTTGAGCGACCTGACCAGCCAGTCGGGCGGGGTGAGGGGGCGGAGGGTGCGGTGCCGCATGGGGTCATTATCGCTGGGGGTGTGTGACCTGGGGTGATGTGGGGGGTGGCCCTCGCGGGGGCGCCCCAGTCCCGCCCCTTTCCCGATCCCGGGGCTTCGCCCCTGGACCCCAGGGGGTGGGTGTCCCCTTCGGGTGGGACGGGGGCACCGCCGAATCGGCGCTCCGCGCCTCGTCCTCAATCGCCGGACGGGCTGAAAACTACTTCGCCGGGGCGGGCTGAAGGTGCCGGGCTGTTGCTCAGCTGATGCAAGTTTGGGCGGGTGGGTGGGAGAGAGCCCGTCGTGGGGGTCCCCCCTGCTCCTTAAGAGCTTGGGGGAGTTTGAGGACGAGCGCGGAGCGCGATCGGGGGTGCCCGGTTCGGGCTGAGGGTGTCGGGTCGGGGTGGGGGAGAGCCCGTCCGGGGGTTGAGGGCGAGGGGCGGGGTGCCGGGGCGGCGTTCAGCCCTCGTCCCGATGCAACGTCAAGTCCACCAGCAACGCACGGTGATCCGTCTTGCCGATCTCCAGGAACCGCGCGTCGTGCGCGGCGAAGTCGTCCGACGCCAGCACATGGTCGATCTGCGCCCCGAACGGCCGGGGCAACAACGTGGGCCAACTCGGCGTGCGGGACGCCCCGGACAGCCGAGCCGCGTCCCGCAACCCGGCGTCGAGGACACGACGGAACGCGGCGTGGTCCTGCGTGGCGTTGAAGTCCCCGGCGACGATGGTGGGCCCGTCCCCCGCGGCGGCGTAGTCCCGAAGCCGCCCCAGCTCGGCCCGCCACCGCCCGAGATCCCCGGGCGTCGGCGGCATGGGATGGGCGAGCTGCACCCGTACCGGAATCCCCTTCACGTCGGCGACCGCCCCCGGCATCCCGAGCGTCCCCCGCACCCCGGCGGCCTCCTTCAGCGGTACGTTGCTGAGGATCACCGACCCGTCGGCCCCGTCGTCCCCGGCGGAGGCGACGGCCGCCCGGTAGGGGTAGGCGGAGTCCGGCAGCGCGTCCCGCAGCTTCCCGTCGCACGCCCGGTCGCACTCGGAGACGAAGACGAGGTCCGGCTTCCGCTCCCGTATCGCCTCGATGAGACCCGGCGTACCGCGTCCGAACTCGACGTTGGACGCGAGCACCCGTATCTCGGCGACCGGCGGCCCGTCGGGGTCGGACAGCTTGCCGTACGGCTCGATGAACCAGGCGAGTCCGCCGAGCACGGCCACGGCCCAGACGAGGCCGACGCGCCAGCGCCCGAGGGCGGCGAGCAGCAGCCCGGCGGCGGCGGGCACGAGGAGCCACGGCAGGAAGGCGAGGATCTGCGGTACGGGGGTGAAGGCGTCGGTGTCGGCGATCCGGCAGCCGAGGACGGCGCTCACCCCGGTGAGCAGGAGTCCCGCGGCCCAGGCGGCGGCCCGGTGAGTCCGCGGCCGCCGTTCGTCCGCATAGCCGTCGGGGTCGGCCTCGGGGGGAGTGGGCGGTGCCGTCACGTGCTCCAAGGGTCGCCCTTTCGTCGCCGGGGCGGCGGGGCTGTGACCGGCGCGCCCGTATTCGCCACGTCCTCAGAACAGATCCTCTCTCAGGGACGCGGAGTGGCGGCGGAGGGGTTGCGCGGGGGCGGGGAGCCGACGGGGCGGGACGCGTCAGGGCGGGGCGCGTCGGGGTCGTCGCTTCCGCTGGTCGCGTCAGGGTCGTCGCATCCGCTGGTCGCGCCGGGGCCGCCGGAGGCACGGCTCGCGCTTGGGGCGCTGGAGCCACTGCTCGCGCCGGGGTCGCTGGAGCCACCACTCACACCAGAGCCGCCAGAGCCACCACTCATGCCGGGCCCACCGGAGCCACCGGAGCCACCACTCAAGGTGGGGCCGCCGGAGCTGGCGACGCTGTCGGAGGCATCAGCCCCACTGCTCGTGCCGGGCCCACTGGTCGCACCGATCCCATCGGTCCCGCCGGTCCTGCCGGTCCTGCTGTCCCCGTCAGTCCCGTCGACCCGGCCAGTCCCGTCGACCCGGCCAGTCCCGTCGACCCGGCCAGTCCTGCCGACCCGGCCAGTCCCGCTGATCCCATCGACCCCACCGACCCCACCGCCCCCATCAGAGCCACCGCCCCCAACAGCCACGTCGGACAAGCCCCCACCCGACGCCCCCTCCCCGCCACCATCGGCGCCGGACGCACCCCCACCGACCCACCCCACCCGCCCGCTCGCCCAAGCCCCCACCGCGACCGCGAGCCCCACCCCCACGATCACCCACGACGCCGTGCGCAGGGTGTCGGTGAGGGCGTCGTAGACGGCGCCCGCGGCGGCGCGGGAGACGTCGGGGGGCAGGTCGTCGAGGGTGAGGCCGCGGCCGACGGCGATGGCGGCGGCGAGGGTGGCGGCGCCGATGGCCGCGCCGAGGGCGGTGGCGGTGACGGCACGGCGGCGGCGTACCGCGAGGAGGATGCCGCCCACGGCGAGGAGCACGGCGGCGACGGGCAGCCAGAGACCGGCGACCTGGAGCATGCGGAAGCCCTTCCGGAAGTGGCTGAGGTCCTGCGCCTTCATGACGGTGACCTCGGTGTGCCGCACCGGGATGCGGCCCGCGAACGGCGTGCCCTCCTCGGTGAGTTGCCGTTTGACCTGCTCGGTGATGGGAGCGAGGTCGATGGTGACGGCGCCGTCGGAGTCGTGGGTGAGAGCGGACTGCACGGCGTCGTGGGCGGCGCGGTTGGCGGCGTTCCACGCGGCCTGGAAGGCAGCGGTCTCGGTGAAGGAGTGCACGGCCTCGCGGAGGAAGGACTCGACGGCGGACTGGAGCGGGCCCGCGTCGATCTCCTTCGCCACCGAGTCGGTCACCGCGGCGGTGACGGCGGCGCGGACGGCGGGGTCGGCGGCGAGGGGCGCCATCGTGGCGACGTACGCGTCGGCGTCCTCGATCTCGTACTTCGCCCAGGTCGAGACCGTGCCGAGGGGGACGAGCAGGCACGCGAGGACCAGGAGCACGGCGGACAGGGCGGCGCGAGGACGTCGGAGCACGTCCTCAAGGCAAGACCCCGGCCGCGTGCGGTGCGACCGGGGTCACTGCATATGGGGGCAGGATTCCCCGCCTTTGTGGGACGGCGTCGGCGCGCCGCCGAGGGGCAGGGCGGGGAGGCCGGGAGGGGGCGGGGAGAGGGGCAGGGCGGGGGCGGACGTTCGCCGCGTACGGCTACTTGCGGTTGTACAGCCGCATCGTCACCGGCCCGAACACCGCCACGAGCAGCCCCGACCAGCCGAGGCTCCACGCGATGTCGGCGCCCGGCCAGTCCCCCGCCATCAGGCCGCGGACGGCGGAGGCGACGTGCGTGACGGGGTTGTTGTTGACGAAGGCCTGGAGCCAGCCCGGCATGGTCTCGGGCTTCACGAAGATGTCGCTGAGGAACGTCAGCGGGAACAGCACCATCATGCTGACGCCCATCACGGACTTCTCGGTGCGAAGGAGCAGCCCGAACATCGTCCACACCCAGGAGAAGGCGAACGCGAAGACGAGCAGCAGGAGTACGCCGCCGAGGACGCCGAGCGCGCTGTCCGGGCGGAAGCCCATGATGATGCCGACGGTGAGCATCACGGCGGACGCCATCGCGTACCGCAGGGCGTCCCCGAGGAGGTAGCCGACGAGCGTCGAGGGCCGCCAGATGGGCAGCGAGCGGAAGCGGTCGAAGACGCCCTTCTCGATGTCGGTGTTGACCGAGACGCCCGTGTACATCGTGATCATGACGACGGACATCACCAGGATGCCGGGAAGCAGGTACTGGATGTACTCGCGCGGGGATCCGGCGAGGGCACCTCCGAAGAGGTACGTGTACATCAGCACCATCATGATCGGGAACGCCGTGACGTCGAACAGCTGCTCCGGCACGTGCTTGATCTTGAGGATGGCGCGCCAGCCGAAGGTCAGGGACGCCGAGAGGGCGCTGGGCCGCTTCGGGCGGTCCTTGGCGATGAGCAGTTCGGCCAGGGACTCCGTGCGGACCGGAGCGAGGTCCTGGGCCTCGGTGGTGGTCGCGGTGCTCATCGGGAGACCTCTGCTTCCTCTCGGTCCTGCGGGGTGTCGGCGCCGAGCGGGGACTGGGGTTCGCTGGGGTGGCCGGTCAGGGCGAGGAACACCTCGTCGAGGCTGGGCTGGCCCAGGGAGAAGTTGTCGACGGTGATGCCGCTGCGGGCCAGTTCGGCGAGGGCCCGGGAGGCCTGCTCGGCGGCGCCCCGGCCGTTCGACGAGCCCTCGCCGACGCGGGCGGTGAGCGCGACCGGGTCGGGTTCGAGCTGGATCCGGGCGTCGAGGGCGATGCGGAGGACCTCCTCGGCCTGCGGGCGCTGCTCGGCGTGGCGCAGGCGGACGTGCACCGAGCCCGCGCCGACGGACGCCTTCAGCTCGCCCTTGGTGCCCTCGGCGATGACCTTGCCCTTGTCGATGACGGCGATGCGGGCCGCGAGCTGGTCGGCCTCGTCCAGGTACTGCGTGGTCAGGAGCACGGTGGTGCCGTGGCCGACGACCGCGCGGACGATGTCCCAGACCTGGTTGCGGCTGCGCGGGTCGAGGCCCGTCGTCGGCTCGTCGAGGAACAGCAGGTCGGGGGTGTTGAGGATGGACGCGGCGATGTCGATGCGCCGCCGCATGCCGCCCGAGTAGTTCTTGACCTGCCGGGACGCGGCGTCGCCGAGGCCGAAGGCGTCGAGGAGCTGCTCCGCGCGGCTGTACGCGGCCTTCTTGCCGTGGCCGGTCAGGCGGGCCAGGAGCACCAGGTTCTCGGTGCCGGTGAGGTCCTCGTCGACCGAGGCGTACTGCCCGGTGAGGCTGACCAGGCCGCGGACGGTGTCGGCCTCGCGGACCACGTCGTGGCCGAATACGTGCGCCTCGCCGCCGTCCGGGCGCAGCAGCGTGGCCAGCATCTTCACGGTCGTGGTCTTGCCCGCGCCGTTCGGCCCGAGGACCCCGTAGACCGTTCCGGCCGGTACGGCGAGGTCGACGCCGTCGACCGCGCGGTTGTCGCCGAAGGTCTTCACCAGGCCGACGGTCTCGATGGCCAGGCCACCGGGCCCGGGGCCTCGGTGCGGCTGCTTGCTGCTCATGTCCCTGCGCCCTCCGCTTGCGGATCGTCGGCCGCTCGTCGGGTGCTCGGCAGCGGCTCGTCATGAGGGGAGACCGGACCCGTGGCGGAAACTCATCGCCGAACGGGTAGCCGATTCCCAGCGTGGCACGGGCTCCGGTGGAACGCTGCGTCGAACGGGTGTTTCCTTGATGGGACGCCGCAAGGCGTGAGCAGTACGCCGCAAGGCGTGAGCAGAGAGGAGCCGTCATGGCTCACACCGCACACGGCGCGCCCGGCACCCCCACCCTCCCCGGCATCCGCGCGCTCTCCGGCACCTGGGCGGGCCCCGCCCTCCTCGCCGTCGTCTACGGCCTCTGGGCCGCCGCGAACAACCGCGGCGGCGGACCGATCACCGGCGGGAACGTCCTCTTCGGCGTGGTCTCCGGCATCGCCTTCGGCGCGCTGTACGTGGCCGTGCGCCGCGTCGCCCCCGCCCTGCCGCGCGAGCTGCGCGCCGCGGCCTGGGCGACCTTCGCGGGCGTGTCCTTCGGCTTCCTGTACAGCCTCACCGACGCGAGTGTGCTGCGGTCGGTGGGGATGGCGGGGGCGGTGGCCGCGAGCGTGTTCGCGGTGACGTTCTACCGCTTCTACACGCGGGAGTGACCGTACGGTCTCCACGCGGAAGTGACCGTACGGTCCCGCGTCCGGGCACGACGAAAGCGGCCGGGGCGGACCCGCCGCCCCGGCCGCGCGCGCCGCGGTGCTCAGGCGCTCAGGTGCTCAGGTGCTCAGAGCGAGCCGAGGTCGACGGCCCGCGCCATGGCCGCGTACCCGGCGTCGTTCGGGTGCAGGTGGTCGCCGCTGTCGTACGCGGGCCGGATCCGCTCCGGGTCCTTCGGGTCGGCGAGGGCCTTGTCGAAGTCGACGTAGCCGTCGTACTCACCGGACGTGCGCACCCACTCGTTGAACTTGTCGCTGACCGCGGCGGCGCGCTCGCCGTAGTGGTCGGAGCCGCCGAGCGGGAGCAGCGTCGCGCCGACGGCCTTCAGGCCCTTGTCGTGGGCGGCGCGGATCAACTTGCGGTGCCCGGCGATGAGTTCGTCGGCGCTGACGATCGGCGCGGGCTTGTAGGTGGGCTTGTCGGTCTCGCTGAAGCCGATGTCGTTGACGCCTTCGAGGATCACGACGGTGCCGACGCCGGGCAGGTCGAGGGCGTCCCGGCCGATGCGGCCCGTGCCCTTGGCGCCGTACCAGGCCGAGTCGTTGAGGACCATGTTGCCGCCGATGCCCGAGTTGACGACGGGCCGGGGCTTGCCGGACTTGGCGAGGCGCTCGGCGAGCGCGTCGGACCAGCGGCGGTTGAGGTCGGTGGAGGAGGCGAAGCCGTCGGTGATGGAGTCGCCGAAGAGGACGACGCCGTCCCGCGCGGTGGCCCGCCCGCCCGCCTTCCTGCTGTCGGTCACGTCCACGCCGGACAGGTAGTACCAGGACTCGGTCGACTCCTTGAAGGCACCGGCGCCGGTGTCGCGGGTGTGGTCGCCGTCGGCCCGGTAGCTGGTCGCGAAGGCCTGCGAGTGGAAGGTGGCGGGCCCGGTGGTGCCGGCCAGGTGCAGGGTGACCGTGACGGACTCGAAGCGGTCCAGGTCGAGCCCGGCGGCGTCGCTGGAGAGCTGACCGCCCGCGGGGACGGTCACCGACTTCTTCCCGCCGAAGGTGAGCGTGCGCACCGAGCCGCGCTCGACGCCCGCGCCCTTGCCGCCCTCGGTGCGGGCGACGGTGGCGCTCGCGACGCGCAGCGCCGAGGCGCCGTACGCGTTGGAGAGGCGCACGCGGGCTCTGTCGCCGCCCTCGGTCACGCGGACGACCTGCCGCACGGTGTGGTTGTCGAAGCCCGCCTCGGACCAGTTGGCCTTGAACCCGGTGCTCGGCCGCTGCGGCGACGCGGCCCAGGCGGCGGACCAGGCGACCCCCTTCCCGGCTGCGTGGCGGCCTTGTCCCGCGCCGCCGTCGGAGGCCTGGGCGACGGAGACGGCGGTACCGGCGGTGACGGCGAGAGCGACAGCGACGGCGACGGTGCGGGTACGCGAGAACATCATGAACTCCTGTGGGTAGGTGCCGGTTTCGGCGGGCTGCCGCTCCGACTCCTCCAAGATCCGCCGATCACACGGGACCATCAACGGCGATCCGTGAAACGATCTCGACGCTGAGGCTTATCGATGCAGGTCAGGCAGTACGGGAAGGATGCCGGGCCCTGCCGGTGTTGCTGTTCGCAGGGCTTACGCAAGGGGGAGCGCGCCGTGGAACGACAGGAACTGCAGACCTTTCTGACCCTCGCCGAGGAGTTGCACTTCGGCCGCACCGCCGAGCGCCTGCTGCTCTCGCAGGCGCGGGTCAGCCAGACCGTGAAGAAGCTGGAGCGCAAGATCGGCGCCCCGCTCTTCGAACGCACCAGCCGCGTGGTGCGGATGTCCCCGCTGGGGAGGCAGTTGTACGACGACCTCGCGCCGCTGCACCACCGGATGGAGGAGGCCGTGGCCCGGGCCAAGGACCAGGCGCGGGGCATCGACGGGGAGTTGGGCGTCGGCTTCCTCGGCTCCGGGGCCGGGTCGCTCACACAGCCGATCCTGAAGCTGTTCCGGGAGCGGTGCCCCGGGTGCGAGGTGCGGATGCGCGAGACGCAGTTCCAGGATCCGCTGGGCGCGCTCCGCGCGGGCGACATCGACATGCTGTTCACATGCCTGCCGGTGGCGGAGCCCGACCTGACGGTGGGCCCCGTCGTCATCACCGAACACCGCGCCCTCGCCGTGCCCGTCGGCCACCGCTTCGCCGGCCGGACCTCGCTGTCCTTCGAGGACCTCGCGGGCGAGACGTTCTTCCGGGTGGCGGGCGGCGCGCCCGCGTACTGGTGGGACTTCCACGTGCCGCCGCGCACGCCGAGCGGCCGTGAGATCCGGCGCGGGCAGGCGGTGGCGACGTTCCAGGAGCTGATGACGCTCGTCGCCACGGGGCAGGGGGTGTCCCCGGTCATCGCCTCCGTGGAGACGTACTACTCGCGTCCCGACGTGGTGTTCGTGCCCGTGCACGACCTGCCCACGGCGGACGTGGCACTGGTGTGGCGGACCGGCAGCACGGGGTCTCGCGGGGACGCGTTCATTCGGACGGTGAGGGACGTTCTGGCCGCCAACGGCGGGCCCGCCGCTTTTTGAGGGACCGGGTCAGAACAGGTCCGCCAGGCGTTTCGCCACCGTCCACGCCTCCGCCGTCGAGCACACCGCCAGGTCCGTGTCCTGGAGGCTGGCGTCCGTCGCCAGGGCCTCGCTGGCGTAGAAGTTGACGCGGTCGCAGAAGACCTCGCGGATGTCGGCGCCGGTGGCCGGGGCCAGGGTGACGGCGGCCGTGGCGGGGTGGACGTCGCGTACGCCGGACGGGGTGACGGTGGCGTGGACGGGCTCGCCGGTGGTGGCGCAGCGGGACGTGATCCGGGAGACCGACTCGTCGAGGACGACGGGGAACATCAGGGCGTCCAGGGCGCACCAGCCGCGTACGGTGCGGCCGCGCAGCTCCATGGAGTGCGGGCGGTCGGCGTTCAGGGAGACGCCCGCGCCGATGATGTTGCCGTCGGGGTCGGTCTCCAGGCGGAAGTCCATGGCCTCGAAGCGGGGCAGGACCTCGTGCGGCGGCCAGCCGAGCATGCGCCCGGCCCGCTCGTGGGTGAGCGGGCCGAGTTCGAGCAGACCGTCGACGATCTTCGCGCCCGCGGCGCGGAGTCGCGCGCCCTGCGGCGAGGTCCACTTGGCGACGAGCTGGTCGCCGAGTGCGGCGGCGGGCGGGTTCACAGGCCGGGGGCCGCGCCGGGACGGTCCGCGCCGCCGCTGCCGGGGCCGCCCTTGCCGGACGCGTCCGCCCCGGACCGGTCCGCCCCGGACCTCGTCGCGCCGGGCCCGTCCGCGCACAGCGCCCAGATCACGAACATGCCGAGCGCGATCGAGACGAGCGCCCACAGCGGTGTGTACGGCAGCCACAGGAACTGGGCGACGATGCTCACCGCCGCCAGTCCCACGCCCATCCCGCGGGCCCACTCCATGCCCTTGAGCACGCCCCAGCCGGTGACGGCGACGACCACTCCGAGCACCAGGTGGATCCAGCCCCAGGTGGTGAGATTGAACTTGTAGACGTAGTCGCCGAGGCGGGCGTACACGTCGTCCTTCGCGATGCCCGTGATGCCCGCGAGGACGCTGAGCACGCCGTTGACGAGCATCAGGACACCGGCGAACAGGGTGGGGCCGGAGGCCGGTGCGGGGGTGCCGCGCTGTGCAGAGTCCATGGTCCGAGCCTCTGGCGCGCCCGGGCGGAGGGCCACGCGGGACGGGCCATTCGGGGCGACGGCTCCGCTGGGACCACGGCCCCACCCGGGCGTGGCCCCGCCCGGGGGGACTACTTCCTGCGCTGGGCCTCCAGACCGTCCAGGATGCATTCCAGTCCCTGGTCGAAGTTGCTGCGCCGGGTCTCGGCCACGCCGCCCGAGGTCTGCTCGGCGTGCAGCCGCCGCATGCGCGGGTAGGGCGCCATGGCCTGCTCGGCGATCGACGCCATCCCCTCGAGCCACTCGTCCTCGCCCTGGCCGCTGCGGGCGAGCGCCGTCATCCAGGCGGCCTCGGTGGCGGCGATGCCGAGGACGTACGACCAGATGGTCTTGAGCGCCATCTCGCCCTGGTCCAGGTCGAAGCCGCCGGACTCGAAGAGTTCGAGCATGTCCTCGGTGAGCCGCATCATGTTCGGCCCCAGGTACGACATGCCCATCTCGCCGAGCACGGAGGCGATCCAGGGGTGCCCGAGGATCGCGGAGCGCACGTTGTTGCCGCACTCCAGGGCGGCGGCGCGCCACTCGGCGCGGGAGGCGGCCTTCGGCACCTCGATCTCGCCGTAGACCCGGTCCACGACCAGCTCGATCAGCTCGTCCTTGTTGGACACGTGCGTGTAGAGCGAGGTGGCCCCGGCGTTCAGGCGGGTGCCGAGCTTGCGCATGCTCAGCGCCTCGATGCCGTCGGAGTCGAGCAGGGCGATGGCCTCGGCGACGATCTGGTCCCGGCTGAGCGCGGGCTGCTCGCGGCGTGAGCGCTGTGGACGGGTCCACACGGATCCGGTCGACGGGTCGGACGACGGCTTGGTCGGCTGCGCGGCGCGTGGCATGCGGCCACCCCTTTTCTGCTCGGCGAGTGCGTCTCGTCCCCTCCACCCTAGCGCAGCGGGCGCACGCCGTTCGGGCCTTGCGAACACTGTGCGGCGTACGTACAGTGTGCGGAGCGAGCGAACGGCGTACGGAACCGTTCGCGAAGCACCACACATCACGCACCACGCACCACGCACGCATCACTCGCGCATCACTCATTGGGGAGGTCCGGAGATGGACGGGTCGGAAACGAAGGCAGCCATCGCGAAGGCGGTGGCACGGGATCCGAAGCGCTGGCTGATCCTGGTCGTGCTCTGCCTGAGCACGCTGGTCCTGGTGGTCGACAACATGGTCCTGACCGTGTCGGTCCCGCCGATCGCGGAGGACCTGGACGCGAGCGCCTCCGACCTCCAGTGGATCCTCGACTCGTACATGCTCGTGTTCGCGGGTCTCCTGCTGACCTCCGGATCGCTCTCGGACCGGTTCGGCCGCCGCAAGGTGATGATCATCGGCCTGGTGCTCTTCGGCGCGGCCTCGCTGCTCGCCACGGTCGCCGAGTCACCCGAGCAACTGATCGCCGGACGCGTCCTCATGGGCGTCGGCGGCGCGCTGATCATGCCGAGCACCCTGTCGATCCTCATCACCGTCTTCGACGAGGACGAGCGGCCCAAGGCCATCGCGGCCTGGAGCGCCGTGGCGATGGTCGGACTCGTCGGCGGCCCCGTCCTCGGCGGCGCGCTGATCGGTCACTTCTGGTGGGGCGCCGTCTTCCTGATCAACGTCCCGATCGCCGTGCTCGCCATCGTCGCCGCGATCGTCCTGATGCCCGAGTCCAAGGGCCCCTGGCGCAAGGCCGACCCGGTCGGCATGATCCTGTCGGTCGTCGGCATGGTGGCCCTCGTCTGGACCATCACCGAGTGGCCGAAGGAGGGTCTCGGCGACCCCAAGGTGTACGTCGCCGCGATCGTGACCGTGCTCAGCCTGGTCGGCTTCGGCTTCTGGGAGACCCGCGTGGCCGAGCCGATGGTGCCGCTGTCCCTCTTCCGCAACCGCGTCTTCACCGGTGCCAGCTTCTCCATCGTGCTCCTGACCTTCGCCAACGGCGGCCTGATGCTGGTCCTCAGCCAGTACCTCCAGTTCGTCCTGGAGTACTCGCCCACCGACACCGGCTGGGCCTTCGCGCCGCTCGCCGTCGCCTCCCTCGTCTTCAACACCCTCGGCGCCACCCTCGGCCAGAAGGTCGGCAACCGCGTCATGGTGGCCCTCGGCCTGACGATCACCGCCGCCGGCTTCTTCACCCTCACCACGCTCCAGCCCGGTGACGGCTTCGGCATGGTCACCGTCGCCATGATCCTGATGGGCATGGGCGGCGGCCTCGCGATGCCGGCCGCGCAGGCCGCCCTCATGGGTGCCGTCCCCGCCGAGCACGCCGGGGTCGGCTCGGCCCTCAACGACACCGTCCAGCAGGCCGGCGCGGCGCTCGGTGTCGCCGTCCTCGGCTCCATCCTGTCCCACACGTACGGCAACGAGATGCCCTCCGACGCCCCCGGCAAGGCCGACGAGTCCATCGTCGAAGCCTTCGCGGAGGCCGCGCGCACCGGCAACACCGCGCTCATCCACACCGCCCGTGACGCCTTCACCGAGGCGATGTCCGCGAGCTTCGTGGTCGGTGCCGTCGGTGTCCTCGTCGCCGCGGCCCTCTCCCTCCTCCTGATGAAGGACCGCACCCCCACGGACGCGGTGGTGGTCCCGGAGGCCGGTACGGAGTCGGCGGGTGCTGGTGCGCCCGCCGAGGCGGGTGCTGCCGCGCCTGCCTCCGACGAGGCCGCTGCCACGGCCCCGAAGCCCGGCCCCTGAGACCCACGGCCCCGGGCCCCGGCCCGAGCCCGCCGCGACGCCGGCCGCCCCGCGCTCTCCCCAGCGCCCCGGGCGGCCGCCGTCGTCCCAGCCCCGATCGGGCACCCACCCGCCCGAGCCGCACCCCTGCCGCCCAACAAACCGGCGCCCTCAGCCCGAACCGAGCACCCCCGATCGCGCTCCGCGCTCGTCCTCAAACTCCCCCAAGCTCTTAAGGAGCAGGGGGGACCCCCACGACGGGCTTTCTCCCACCCACCCGCCCGAACTCACACCATCTGCCCAACAGCCCGGCACATCTCAGCCCGTCCGGCGATTGAGGACGAGGCGCGGAGCGCCGATTCGGCGGTGCCCCCGTCCCACGGCAGCGGGACACCCACCCCCTGGGGTCCAGGGGCGAAGCCCCGGGATCGGAGAAGGGGCGGGACTGGGGCGCCCCGCGAGGGTCACCACGTGGAGCGTGCGCTGACTCCGCCGTCGACCACCAGGTCGGTGCCCGTGATCCACCCCGCCGCGTCCGACGCGAGAAACACACACGCCGCCCCCACATCCTCAGGCCGCCCCAGGCGAACAAGCGGCGCGGCCCGCCCCCACCGCTCGACCCCGTCGGGCCACTCGGAGGCCAACGAGGGATGCCCGATCAGCCCGGGCGACACGGAGTTGACCCGCACCCCACGCCCCCCGTACTCCACGGCCGCCGCCCGGGCGAACATGATCAGCGCGGCCTTGGCGGCGCTGTAGTGCGCGTGCCCGACGGCAGGCTGATGCCCTTCGATGGACGCGATGTGGGTGACGCTGCCACCCCCGTCCTGCCCGGCCATGACCCCGACGGCGGCCTGCGTGCAGCAGAACGCGCTGGTGACGTTGGCGTCGTACATCCCCCGCCAGTCCCCGACGGCCATCCCCGCGAGCTCCTGCACGG
This sequence comes from Streptomyces sp. NPDC127108, assembly GCF_042677545.1. Taxonomy (NCBI): domain Bacteria; kingdom Bacillati; phylum Actinomycetota; class Actinomycetes; order Kitasatosporales; family Streptomycetaceae; genus Streptomyces; species Streptomyces sp. NPDC127108. Next base: position 188,669 of record NZ_JBHXTE010000003.1, read on the forward strand.
GCTGCACCCCGGCGTTGTTGACGAGTGAGTCGAGGCGCCCCCGCCAGCCGTACGCCTCCTCGACCAGCCGCCGGCACTCCCGTTCCTCGCCCAGATCGGCGGCGACGACGAGGGCGTCACCGCCGGACTCCCCGATCTCGTCGGCGACTTGCCGCGCCCGTTCGACACCTTTGTTGCAGTGCACGACGACGGCGGCGCCCGCCCGCGCGAAGCTGCGCGCGATGCCGCCGCCGAGGAGTCCGCTGGCGCCGGTCACGAGCGCCACCCGTCCCGCCAGTGAGGGCAGCCCGGCATCAGACACGGCACAACCTCCGGATGAGTTCGGCTTGTTGGGGGTAGCGGTCGGCCAACGTGTCCGGGTCGCCGCCTTCGTAGTCCGTCTCCAGGAACCCGGGCGCCATGGTCGTCCCGAACAACGACCACTCGCCCCCGTCCCGCACCCGCGCCCCCATCCACGTGCCCGCGCGCACGACGAACTGGAACTCCTCGCCGTCCCCGTCGCCCAGTATCCGCAGTTCGTCGGTCCCGTCGGGGTGCAGGAGCAGGAGGTCGAGGGGGTCGCCCTGGTAGAAGTGCCAGACCTCGTCGGTGGGTAGGCGGTGCATCGCGGAGAAGTCACCCGTGGCGGACGTCAGGAGCATGATGATCGCCGTACCGGCGGGGTGGCCGGACGCGGTGTCCGGTGGTCCCGCCCACGTCTGGCGGAAACGTCCGCCTTCGAAGGGCAGCGGTTCGAGACCGTGCCGGGCGATCAACTCCTCGGGCGTCACAGGGGATCTCGCCATACCGTTCCCTCGCCTGCCTCTCCGTCGTCGCGCTCGACCGGCTGGTCCTGCCCGCGCGCTCCGCCAGCACGGTAACTCCCCACCGGCCCGGTGCGGGGCAGGTACGCCCGGAGGCGTCGGCGCGGCCTCTTCTAGCCGCCGCACCCCTCCTGCCGCCCGGGGGTCCCGCTCACATACTCCACCCGTACGGTCTCGCTCTCCCGCACGGTCCACAACGTTCCCTGCGAAGGACTCCAGTTCCGTCCCACGAGGAAGATGCGGTCCCCGGACACGTAGAACAGCCGGAGCCCGGAGTAGCGGTATCCGTAGGCGCTGCCCTTGGCGGTCACGCGCTGGTCGCAGACCCCGGCCTCCCGGATCATCAGGTCCTTCTTGCTGAAGACGACGACGCTGGGGAAGGCGGGGGTGTTCACGGCCCGCGCCGCCTTCTCCGCGCGGCCGCGGCCGACGACTCCCGCGTACGAGGAGACCGCCCAGAAGAGGGAGAGCACGCACAGGAGGAGGGTGAGGGCCCAGATCTGGAGCCGCTGCCTGCGGTGGGCGGGTCCGGGTCCGGGCCGGGTGAGTGCGTACGCCGTGGCCAGGAACCCGGGGATGGCGGCGAGGGGGAGCAGCAGCTCGAAGAGGGCAGGGTGCAGGGGGTAGCAGAGCGCGAGGACGACGGGGAGCAGCCATCCCCAGCCCATGCGCCGTACGACGGTCTCGGCCCGGCCGGGGGACTTCATGACCCAGTGCTGGAGCCCGATGGCGGCGAGGAGGGCGCCGATGAGCAGGAGCACGGGCAGATAGAGGGCCTGGACGCTGCGCAGCAGGTAATCGCTGGTGGAGAAGCGGAAGATGCTGTCGCGCAGGCCGAGGGCGCGGGTCTCCGCGTCGGTGCTGGCCCAGCCGAAGTAGAAGAGGACGGCGGCGAGCAGGGAGACCAGTGAGCCGATGGTGCCGAGGAGTTCCAGCCAGCCGGGGGACGGTGGGCTGTCCGGGCCGGGGTCCCGGGCGGGTTCGGGGGTGGGATCGGGGACTGGTTCCGGCTCCGGCGCCGGACTTGGGCCCGGCGCGGGAACGGGCGTGGGGTCGGGATCAGGTGTGGGGTCGGGATCAGGTGTGGGGGAGCCGCGGCCACGGAGGCGGGCCCTCAGCGATCTGAACCAGGAGTGGTCGTCCGGCGCGGCCATGGTCGTCAGCCCGTGATGTCGAGTTCACCCGCGTCCAGTTCGACGGCCCCGGCTTTCAGGACGATCCGCCTCGCCCCCGTGGGCACGTCCGGAGGAACCTCGAAGGTCACCCGGGCCAGGTAGCAGCAGGGGGTGTCGGTGGTGTACTCGTTGTGGACCTTGCGGGCTTCGACGCCGCCCACATACACCCGGACTTCGCTGGGCCAGGTCCCCTTCACCCACACGATGGCACCGTGCGCCGCCTGTCTGGTGGACACGTCGGTGATGTCCGAGGGGCAGGCCTGGGTTCCTCCGGCCGCGGGGCGAACGCGAATCCTTCCCTTCGGATGCGCGGACCGGAATTCGGTGAGCTCCTTCAGCGTGCGGCGGGCGGCCATGTACTTGCAGTCTCCCGAGGGTTGGTTCCTGACTTCGGCGTACGCGGCGATCGCCTTCTGCCACTCGCCTTCCCACCCGCCGACGGCGAAGCAAGCGGCGATCATTCCTTCCAGGACTTTCCACCCGGCCGGGTTCTCCTGCCAGTTCCTGGGTCCCGCGCGGTCGTACCAAAGCTTCGCCTGGGTGCAGTTCTTGGCCTGCACCAGGTCATAGACGTGGTTGGTGTTGATCCCGTCCATTTCCGGGGACAGGGGGCCGGGCGGAGTCCACGAGAACTCCTTCTCCGGCTCGGGCTTCGGCCGGGGCCTGGGCGACTTGCCGCCCCCCGAGCCCTCGTTCTCCCCGGGCTTCCAGGTGGACCCCCCGTTGTCGCCCCCGTCCCAGGTGGACCCACCGGACCCGCCCGAGCCACCGGACCCGCCCGAGCCGCCGGACTTCCCCGAGCCGTCGGACTTCCCGCGCCCCGACGAGCCGCCGGAAGGCCCGCCGGAAGAGCCGCCGTCGCCGCCCCCGTTCGACCCCCCGGACGAATTCCCCGACCCGTCCGAAGATCCCCCCGAAGCCTCTTCCGAGGACCCTCCCGAAGAGCCGCTCGAAGAGTCATTCTGGGACCCGTCAGGGGAACGGCTTTGCGAATCCCCTGATCCGCATCCGGATAACACGAGGGCCCCGGTCACCCCGAGTGCGACGAGAGTGGACAACGGGGTCCACCGGTAGGAATCGGCCTGCCGTGACCGTACGTTGGGAATTTCCCGCACCTGGTGCCCCCCGCCCCGTGGCACATCACGCCCCGCTGACGGACGAAATGCTATCGGCGGGGCGAGATCCATAAGGGAAGACGGGAAGAGAAGGCAGGGAGAACGGGAGGAAGGCAGCGCGGACCGCACGGACAGGGCGCGCGGACCGCACGGACAGGGCGCGCGGACCGCACGGACAGGGCGCGCGGACCGCACGGGCGGGGCGCGCGGCACCGTTGCCCGACCCGGCCCCCTCGCGTCACGATGCCCGCATGCGCTTCTCGATCAACATTCCGAACTTCGGTGACTTCGCGGACGCCAGGACCGTCGCCCGGGTGGCGGTCGCCGCCGAACAGGCGGGCTGGGACGGGTTGTTCGTGTGGGATCACGTCGTGCACGACAAGGAGGTGCAGCGCGGGAAGCCGTTCGGGGATCCCTGGATGCTCCTGACGGCGGCCGCGCTCGCGACGGAGCGGATCCGGCTGGGGACGCTGGTCACGCCGGTGGCCCGGCGGCGGCCGCAGCAACTGGCGCGGCAGGTCGCCACGTTGGACGTGCTCAGCGGTGGCCGGGTGACGTTCGCGGCGGGGCTCGGCGGTCCCGTGAAGGACGAGTACGCGAGCTTCGGCGAGCCCACCGATCCGAAGGTGCTCGCCGAGCTGCTCGACGAGGGGCTCGGCCTGCTCGACCGGTACTGGTCGGGGGAGCCGGTCACGCACGAGGGCAAGCACTTCCGCGTCGACGACGTGCAGCTGCTGCCCGCGTCCGCGCAGCGGCCCCGTCCGCCCGTGTGGATCGCGGGCTTCTGGCCGAACCGGCCGCCGATGCGGCGCGCGGCGCGCTGGGACGGCGCGGTCCCGCTGTTCGAGTCGGCCCGGCACGGGGAGATCCCGCCGCTGGAGGAGGTGCGGGAGCTGGTGGCGTACGTGAAGGGGCGGCGGGATGACGCGGCGGCGCCGTACGAGTTCGTCCTCGGCGGCGCCACGCCCGGCGACTCCGCCCGGGCCCGCGACCTGCTCGGCCCGCTCCGCGACGCGGGCGCCACCTGGTGGGACGAACGCCAGCTCCAGACCGGTCCCGGCATCGACAGCCTCGACGCGGTGCTGCGCCGGATCGAGCAGGGGCCGCCGGAGTTGTAGCCCCCGCCGGGCCGTCGGGGGGGGGGCGGTGCCGCTATGCCACCCGGCCTCCCTCCGGCGGCTGCAGGAGCCCCATGAACATCAGCAGCAGCTCGTCCACGATCGTGTCCAGGCTCGCGTCGACGTACCCCGCCGTCCAGTCGTACAGCAGGCCGTTGACCGCGGCGACGAACCCCTGCGCCGCGATCCGGTAGTCCCGCGCCCCTATCTCGCCGTGCGCCGCGGCCTGGTCGAGGGCGGCGACCAGGAGGTCCACCCAGCCCTTGCGGGCTTCGAGGCGCTGCTTCTCCAGCTCGGGGCTGACGCCCGTGACCTCGACGAAGGCGATCCGCACGAGATGCGGATTGGCCGTGAGCACCCGTGCGTACGCGCGGAACGCGGTGTCGGCGCGCTCGCGGACGCTGCCCTCCGTCGCCGTGGCGAGGGCCTCCACGATCGCGGCCTGCGCCGCCTTCTGCACGTGCCCGTGGAGCACGGCGAGCACCTCTTCGAGGTTGCGGAACTCCTCGTAGAACTGCCGCGTCGACAGGTCGGCCCGCGCGCACAGCGTCGCCACCGACGCGGAGCGGTACGCGCCGGGGCCCGCGCCGAAGAGCTCGACGGCCGCCTCAAGGAGCCGCCGTCGGCGCTCGGCCCGGCGCTGTTCGGCGGACTTGCCCCCGTACGCACGGGAAGCCCGCCGCGCGTCCCGTGCCTCGTCGGACAACACTGATTCCGCTCCCCTCGCCCTTTCTGCACCTCTGCGGCAACTCCCAGTCCCTCCACGGGAATTGTCGCTCACACGGATCTCCCGTGCCGGGTTCCCGCGGGCCCCGCGCTCACACCGCGAGCGCGTCCGAGACGACCGCGTCCAGGTCGTTCTCGTACCCCACGCGGAACGCGGCCCCGTACGCCTCGTCGCCGATGAGGCCGCGGGCCCCGGCCTCGCAGGCCCGGCGCGCGGCGGCGAACTCCTGGGAGCCGACGCGCGCGCTGCCGATGGCCTGCCAGAGCTGGTCGGCGCTGCCGAGCAGACGGGCGGCCTGCTCGGCGTCCCGGGAGGCGACGGACGCCGAGGCCAGCAGGTCGAGGGAGAGCGCGATGCCGAGGCTGTCGTGGAAGCGGAGCTTGCCCCGCACCGCTGCGCGGGCGTGCGTGACGGCCTCGGCGGGTCGGCCCCGGGAGAGCTCGGCGAGGGCACGTGTGTAGTCGCCGTAGGCGTGCAGCCACAGCTCGCCGACGCGGGTGCACTCGGCGCACAGCTCCGCCGAGACGGCCGCGGCCTCGTCGAACTGGCCGAGGAAGACGTGCGAGAAGGCGCGGGCGGTGCGGATCAGGCCCCATGCCGAGTCGTAGCGGCCGGGTGCGGGCTTCGAGCGCGACACCGAGTCGAACGTCTCGATCGCCTGCGCGTGCCGCCCGCTGGTGCTGAGGGCCCCGCCGGTCAGGTAGGCGGAGGCCTGCCGTGCGGTCAGGTCGTCGTCGCCGTCCGTGGCGTCCCGCAGCGCCAGGGCCGTGCGGAGGACCGCCTCCGAGTCCCCCTGGCCCAGGGAGACCAGACCGCTGGCCCACAGCGCCTTGCCCCGGACGTGGCCGGGCGTGTGTCGCAGCGCCAGGGCCCGGTCCAGGTAGTGCCGCCCTTCGGTGGCGAAGCCGCAGGCGAACCAGACGAACCACAGGGCTCCGCTCAGCTCCTGGGCGCGGTGCCCGTCGCCTTCGGCGAGGCAGAAGTCCAGCGCGGCGCGGAAGTTGGCGTGCTCGGCGTTCGTACGGTGGTACCAGGCGACCTGGTCGGGGCCCGACCAGGCGGCGTCGGCGGTGTGGGCGAGCGCCAGGTAGTGGTCGACGTGGCGGCGCCGCACCTCCTGCTCCTCGCCGAGTCCGCGCAGCCAGAACAGGCCGAACTCGCGGATGGTGTCCAGCATCCGGTAGCGCGACACGGACCCGGCGGGGACCCACTCCACGATCGAGCTCTGCACGAGCGACGCGAGCAGGTCCGACACGTCCCGGTCGGGCAGCCGCTCGTCCGCGCACACCCGGCGTGCCGCCTCCTCGTCGAAGGTCCCGGCGAACACGGACAGGCGGGCCCAGGCGAGGCGCTGGGCCGGGGTGCACAGCTGGTGGCTCCAGCCGATGGCGGTGCGCAGCGCCTGGTGCCAGGGCGGGTCGGCCTCGTAGACGGGCTGCCTGGTCTCGCCGAGGACCTCGAAGCGGTCGTCGAGGCGCCGGTTGAGCTCGGCCGGGGGCATCTCCCGCAGTCGGGCTGCGGCCAGCTCGATGGCGAGCGGCAGGCCTTCGAGCCGTCGGCACAGGGCTGCCGCCGCGCTGTCTTCGTCGGAGTCGGCAGGGTCGGCGGGGTCGCCGGGGTCGCCAGGGTTGTCGGAGTCGTCGGGGCTGCCGAGAGCGCCGGGGCTGCTGGTGCCGCTGGGGCCACCAACGCTGCCGGTGCCGCCCGGGCCACCAACGCCGCCAGGACCACCCACGCCGCCGGTGCCGCCGGGACCACCAACGCCCCCGCTGCCGCCAGGACCACCACTGCCACGGAGCCCGCCGTGCCCCCCAGGAGCCGCCTCCCCGACGCGCAGGGCCAGCAACGCCCTCGCGTCCGCCTCCCGCAGCGGCGCGAGCGGCACGACGTCCTCGACGGACAGGCCGAGCGGACGGCGGCTGGTGGCGAGCACGCGCAGCCCGGGGGCGGCCATCAGCAGGGCCGACACCGCGTCGGCGCACTCGTGGACCACGTGCTCGCAGGTGTCGAGGACGAGCAGCAGCTCCCGGTCCGCCACGTACTCGGCGATCACCTCCAGCATCGGCCGCCCGCTCTGGTCGACCAGGGGCAGCGCCTCGGCGATCGCGTACGTCAGCAGCGCGCCGTCCTCCAACGGGGACAGCTCCGCCCACCAGACGCCGTCCGGGAAGTTCGGGCGCAGGTCGGCGGCGGCCTGCCGGGCGAGGCGGGTCTTGCCGACGCCGCCGACCCCGCTCACCGTGACGAGGCGGCTGCGTGCCAATCGGCCGTGCAACTCGGCCAGTTCGTCCTGCCGGCCGACAAGTCCCGTACCGCTCCCGGCCGGCGGGCTGCCCGCCTTCGGTTCCCGCAACTCCGTCACTTTCGCCCCCTGCGTCGTGTCCTGGGCGGTCCCGCCCCCATGCTGCCGTCACCGGACGGCCGACGCGCAGGCTGTGGCGAATTGGCCACGGACCGTCATCGAAGCTGGCACAGTACCCCGCACACAGGGGCCGTGCGCGGGGAAACCGGACTTCGCCGAACGACCAGGGGGTCGCAGTGGAAACACGGCGCAAATGGCTGGCCGTGGCAGTGGGCGCGCAGGCCGTCGCGGCCTCGGTCGCGCTGGCCGCGCACGTTCCCTCGTACGGGCTGCCGCTGGTCGGGCCGCTCCTTGCCGCCCACCGCCTGTCGGCGCGTGTCACCGCCGCCCTGGGGGTCGTCGCCGTCGCCGTGACGCTCCTTGCCGCGTCGTCGGCCGTCCGGCCGAGCGCGCTGGCCGGCGCGCTGAACGTCGCCGCGGTCTCGCTGTGGGCGGTGCTCACGGCGCATTCCCGCGTACGCGCCGAGCGCGCGTTGGCCGACGTGACCCAACTCGCCGTGACCGCCCAGGAGGCCCTGGCCCGCCCCCTGCCCGACCGCGTCGGCCACGTCGACCTCGCCGTGCACACCCGTTCCTTCGACCCGCACGCCCTGTTCGGCGGCGACGTGCACGACGCCGTGCTCACCTCCGCGGGGCCCCGGCTGCTGCTCGCCGACGTCAAGGGGCACGGGACGCAGGCGATGCGGGTGGCCGCCGCCGCGCTCGCCGCCTTCCGGCGCGCCGCCGCCACCGAGCCCGACCCGGTCCGGCTCGTCCACGCCCTCGACGACCGGCTGCGCCCCGAACTCGGCCCCGAGGACTTCGTCACGCTGCTCCTCGTCGACTTCCACCCCGGCGAGGTCCGCATCGTCAACTGCGGCCATCCGGCCCCGCTGCGCACCGGCCGCCGCCTCAGCCTGCTCGTCCCTTCACGTCCCTCGCCCCCGCTCGGCCTCGGCCCCGCCCCGCACGCGCAGCGCGTCCACCTGTCGGCGGGCCAGCGCCTGCTCCTGTACACCGACGGCCTCACCGACGCCCGCGACGGCGACCGCGTCCCCTTCCGGCTCGACGCGCCCCAGGTCCACGCCGCCCTTGCCGAGCCCGCCCTGCCCGACGCGCTGACGTCCCTGACGGACCTGGTCCGACGGCACACCGGCGGCGCCCCGCTCGCGGACGACCTCACCGTGGTGCTCGCCCAGCCCACCCGTACGCCCACGGCGCCCGCGCCGGAGCAGGACCCGGGCTCGTGGCCGCGCCCGGCCCGGCCCTCGGCGTAACCGCGCCACTCGCCTCTCCCGTTCGGGCCGTGTCGCCCGAGGTCACCCCCGTCGTCGCCAACTCCCGTGGCGTCGCGAATTCTCGTACGCACGAGTCTTGCGCGGTTGTTTCCGCGGCCCTACTTTCGAGTAACCAAATCTGAAGTGCTGTCGTTTCAGATTTCTGGACGGAGGTCTGTCATGCCTATGACAAGGCTTGCGGTCAGGCCTGCGTCCAGTCATCACATTCGTGCATCCGAAGGGACCGGAACCATGAACCGAGCCTCCGCACCGGCCCGTTGGGCCGCGGCTTGCGCCCTGGCCGCCTCGGCGCTCACCGCCGCTGCCGTCCCGGCACAGGCCGACGAACAGCCGCGCAAGCAGTACCCCGTAGGCGGTGTCGCCGAGGGCGTGAGCAACTTCTTACTCAGCCCGAACGCGGTGAGCGGCGTGAACGACTGGAACTGCAAGCCCGACGCCAAGCACCCCAACCCGGTCGTGCTCGTGCACGGCACCGGCGTGAACCTCGGCGCGAACTGGGTCAAGATGGGCCCGACGCTCGCCAACGAGGGCCACTGCGTCTACGCCTTCAACTACGGCATGAGCAGCCCGTTCAACTTCGGCGGGCGCGTCGGCGGCCTCACCGACATCGCCAAGTCCGCCGAGACGATGTCCGCGTTCGTGGACAAGGTGCTCGCCGCCACCGGCGCCAAGAAGGTCGACGTCCTCGGGCACTCCCAGGGCGGCATGATGCCGAACTACTACATGAAGCGGCTCGGCGGCGCCCAGAAGGTCGACCGGCTCGTCGCGCTGGCCCCCACCAACCACGGCACCACCCTCAGCGGCCTGGTGAACCTGGGCAAGGCCCTCGGTGTGCTCGGCATCGTCAACGGCGCCTTCGACCACCTGAACCTGCAGGGCCTCAAGGACCAGCAGGAGGGCTCCGACTTCCAGAAGGCGCTCTGGGCCGACGGCGACACCGTCCCCGGCGTGCGCTACACGGTCATCGCCACGAAGTACGACCTGATCGCGAGCCCGTACAGCAACGGCTTCCTGAAGGGCGACAACGTCCGCAACATCGTCGTGCAGGACCAGTGCCCGAAGAACCCCGTCGGTCACGTCGGCCTGTTCACGGACGGCCCGACGACCCAGAACGTCGTCAACGCCCTCGGCGCCGACAAGCCGGACTTCAAGCCCAAGTGCGAGGACTACGGGCTGCCGCTCTGACAGTGCCGTAGCCCGGCCGGGCCGGGGGTGGGCTAGCCCCACCCCCGGCTCAGTTCGAGGACCGCCCCCATGAACAGCGCCGCCCCCACCACGCACCACGCGAACGTCCGCCGCTGGAGCACCCGGTAGGCCTCCTCGTACTCGGTGCGCAGTTCGCGCGAGCGGGCCGCGGTGCGGTCCCAGGCGCGCCGGACGAGCACCATGTGTTCCTCGGTGTACTGCCGCTCCACCTCCTCGCGCTGGCCTTCCGTGAGCCAGGGGAGCCGGCCGCAGAACCGCTCGGCCGCCGCCCGGCTCTCCGCCCGGGCGGCCTCGACGAGCAGCAGCCCCTCCAGGTCCCGCACCAGCGCCCGCGCGTCGGCTCCGCGCTCGTCCATCGCGGTCACCGCGCGGTCACCTCCGCCGGTGCGGGCGCCGCCGTCGCGAGCCCGGCGTCGGCCGCCGCGATCTCCGGGTGGTGCAGGTCGAACGCGGGCGACTCGCTGCGGATGCGGGGCAGGGACGTGAAGTTGTGGCGGGGCGGCGGGCAGGAGGTGGCCCACTCCAGGGAGCGGCCGTAGCCCCAGGGGTCGTCGGAGGTGACCTGCTCGCCGTACTTCGCGGTCTTCCAGATGTTGTAGAAGAACGGAAGCAGTGACATGCCGAGCAGGAACGAGAAGATCGTCGAGAGCGTGTTCAGGCCGGTGAAGCCCTCCACCGCCAGATAGTCCGGGATACGGCGCTGCATGCCCGCCGTACCGAGCCAGTGCTGGACGAGGAACGTCCCGTGGAAGCCGACGAAGAGCGTCCAGAAGGTGATCTTGCCGAGGCGTTCGTCCAGCATCTTGCCGGTGAACTTGGGCCACCAGAAGTGGAATCCGGCGAACATCGCGAACACCACGGTGCCGAAGATGACGTAGTGGAAGTGCGCGACGACGAAGTACGAGTCCGACACGTGGAAGTCCATCACCGGTGACGCCAGGATGACGCCCGTCAGACCGCCGAAGACGAACGTGATGAGGAAGCCGACCGCCCAGAGCATCGGCGTCTCGAAGGACAGGGACCCCTTCCACATCGTGCCGAGCCAGTTGAAGAACTTCACGCCCGTCGGGACGGCGATCAGGAACGTCATGAAGGAGAAGAAGGGCAGGAGCACACCGCCCGTGACGTACATGTGGTGCGCCCACACCGTCACCGACAGGCCCGCGATGGCGATCGTCGCGCCCACCAGGCCCATGTAGCCGAACATCGGCTTGCGCGAGAAGACCGGGACGACCTCGGAGATGATGCCGAAGAACGGCAGGGCGATGATGTAGACCTCGGGGTGGCCGAAGAACCAGAACAGGTGCTGCCACAGCAGCGCCCCGCCGTTCGCCGCGTCGAAGATGTGCGCCCCGAACTTCCGGTCGAGCTCCAGGGCGAAGAGCGCGGCCGCGAGCACCGGGAACGCGAGCAGCGCGAGCACGGCCGTGAGCAGCACGTTCCAGGTGAAGATCGGCATCCGGAACATCGTCATGCCGGGGGCGCGCATGCAGATGATGGTGGTGATGAAGTTGACCGAGCCGAGGATCGTGCCGAAGCCGGAGAACGCGAGCCCCATGATCCACATGTCGCTGCCGATGCCCGGCGAGTTCACGGCGCCCGACAGCGGGACGTACGCGGTCCAGCCGAAGTCCGCCGCACCCTGCGGGGTGAGGAAGCCGCCGACGGCGATCAGCGAGCCGAACAGGTAGAGCCAGTAGGCGAACATGTTCAGGCGCGGGAAGGCGACGTCGGGCGCGCCGATCTGGAGCGGCATGATCCAGTTCGCGAAGCCCGCGAACAGCGGCGTCGCGAACATCAGCAGCATGATCGTGCCGTGCATCGTGAACGCCTGGTTGAACTGCTCGTTCGACATGATCTGCGTGCCGGGGCGGGCCAGCTCGGCGCGCATGAACAGCGCGAGCACCCCGCCGATGCAGAAGAACGCGAACGACGTCGCCAGATACAGCGTGCCGATCGTCTTGTGGTCCGTGGTCGTCAGCCACTTCACGGTTGACCTCATGCCCCGTAGGTGTCCGGAAGGCCGGGCGGCATCACCGTGACCCCCTGCCGCGAGAATCACAGCGGCCGGGTGTGAGGATCGGACACATGCCGGACACCTACGGTCCATGAGCACGGACGATTCCTTCGCGGCCGCCTACCGCGAGCACTACTGGGCGGTGAGCCGGTTCGTCGCGCGCAGGCTCGACGCGGGGGAGGCCCACGAGGTCGAGGAGGTCGTGGCCGACGTCTTCTCCATAGCCTGGCGGCGCCGCGCCGAACTCCCCGAGGCGCCGCTGCCCTGGCTGTACGCCGTCGCCCGCAACTGCCTGGCCAACACGGTGCGCGGCCTCGGCCGCAGACGGCGCCTGCTGCACCGCATCGGCCTCAACGAGAGCGCCCACGGCAACCAGGTCGTGGACAGCCCGGACACCGAACGCCCCGGCTCCTGGGTGCACGAGGCCCTGGCCAGGCTCTCCCCCGCCGACCAGGAGGCGCTGCGCCTGACCACCTGGGAGGAGCTGGGCGTCGAGGAACTCGCGGTGGCCCTGGAGTGCAGCACCGGCGCGGCGGCGATGCGGCTGCACCGGGCCCGCCGCAGACTCCGCGCGGAGATCGACCGGATGCAGATGAACGTACGAGCGGGAGAGAGCCGTGACTGACCACCTGGACGACCGGCGCGACGCCCACGACTCCGACGTCGCCCGCGACCGCGCCCGTGACCGTGGCCTCGCCCCCGGCCACGACTGCGACCTCGCCCGCGACCCCGACCTCGACCTGCTGCGCGCCGCCAACCCCGTCTCCGCCACCGCCGGACCCTGGCGCGACCGCCCCCTGAACGCCGTCGCCGAGCGCGGACTCAACCAGCTCCTGCACCGCACCCGGGCCCGCCGCGCCCGCCGCCGCGTGGTGCTGTGGGCGGAGGCCGCCGCCGTCGCCTTCGCGGCCGTGCTCGCGCTCACCGTGCCCGACCTGGCCGCCGCGCCCGCCACCGCCGCCGTGCCCGGCGCCCTGCACCCGCGCGCCGGGGTGGCCTCCCCGACGCTCGACCGCCTCGCCGACCGCGCCGAGGCCGCAGCCCGCGACGGCGGGCCGAGGCTGCGCGGGGGCGCCCACGTGCAGACCTGGAGCCTCGCCATGGACGAGGGGCCGGGCGCCGAGCGTCCCGTCACGCTGCCCGAGGAGCGGGAGGTCCGCTGGCACCCGGACGGCAGCCGCACCGAGCGCGTCAAGGCCGACGGCAAGCTGATCAGCGAGCGGGTCTTCCCGCCGGGCCGGTCCGACGCCCCGCCCCGGTCCCGCCCGCCGCACACCGCCGCCGCCCTGCGCGACTACCTCACCGAGGTCCACGACCCGGGCTTCCCGCGCCGCACCACGCCCGCCACCACCCGCGAGGTCCTCGACGCGCTGCCCTCGCTGCTCGACACCTGGACGCTCGGCGCCCGCGAGAGCGCCGCCCTGGCCAGGCTCCTCGCCGACAGCGGCGGCCTGCGGCCCGCGGGCACGGTCACCGACCGGCTCGGCCGCTCCGGCCAGGCGTACGTCCTCGACTCCCGCGCCGAGCACCTGCGGTACATGCTGATCCTCGACCCCGACACGGGCGAGCCCCTCGGCCTGGAGGTGATGTTCACCAAGGACCGGCCGAGGTTCGCGGTCGAGGCCGGGGACGTCATGTCGTACAGCGCCTGGCGGCGCTAGCGGGTCTCGTGCGCCCGCAGCGTGTCCGCGACGGCCTGCCCGATGCGCCGGATGCCCGGTGAACGCACCGGGCACGGGCGGGACTTGGCGGTCGTCGGGGCCAGGCAGAAGTGCAGCGGGTCGTCGGCGCGGTGCAGGGCGGTGCGGTCGTTCTCCGGCTCGGTGCAGTACGCGCGGTGGGCGCGCTCGTACGCCGTGCAGGGCAGCTTCTCCCGCCAGGTGTGCCGGGCGGCGGCCGGGCTGACGGACCTGCCCGCGTCGGACACCAAGTCGCCGGTCGCGGCGGCCTGTTGGCGGTAGAGCGCGTTGACGCGGCGCACCCGGTCCGGCGTCATCGGGTCCGGGCCCTGCGACACCCACACCACCCGGGGCCGCTTGCCGCCCGCCTCGCGCGCGGCGTCGGTGATCTGCCCGGTCAGACGGCGCGCGTCGGCCGCGTACCGCGAGAAGTACCGGCCCTGCGCCTTGTCGTACGTGATCCCCTCCATGCAGGGCGTGTAGCCCCAGGCGTTCCCCCAGAACTGCAGCACCACGTAGTCGGGCCGCAGCTCGCGCACGAGGGTCGCCGCCTTGTGCTTGTCCGGTACGAGGGAGTCCTTGCCGGTGCCCTCCAGGTAGTCGCAGAGGGTCGTGCCGGAGTAGGGCGCGCTGGTGTAGCGGGCGCCGAGCTGGTCGCGCAGGAGGGTGCCGAGGACGTCCTGGTTCTCCATGGCGAGGGAGTCGCCGAGGTAGAGGACCTTGGGGTGGGTGGTGGGGCGCGTGAGGCCCTTCTTCCCGGCGCCGTCGCGCCTGTCGGGACCGTCTCGCTTGTCGCGGGTGTCGCGGGTGTCGCGGGTGTCGCGGGTGTCGCGGGTGTCGCGGGTGTCGCGGTTCGCCTCCGCGCGGCCCCGGGTCGTCGGTGACGCGCCGTCGGTGGGGTCGCCCGGGGCGGGGGCGGGTGGCGCCCCCCGCTCGCCCTCGCCGTCGGAGCCCGGGTCCCCGCACCCGCCGACCAGGAGCGCGCCGAGCAGCACTCCGACCCACCACGCCTTGCGCATCCGCAACTCCCGTCCCACCCCACGGAATCGGCCCCCAGGCAAGCACAGGTGGGGCCGAGGCGAAAGTCATGCGTGCGCCGACCGTGGCGGGCGGGGGCCCGGCGGTCGCGCACCGGCACCGCCCCCTCGGCATTACCTCGGGCGTAATCGCCCCCCGCGCGCCCGCCCGGCAGTCTTGGGGTCACCGGAGCCCGGGCGGCGCACTCCGCCCGGTCTTCGGGCCACAGGACCCGCACCACGACACCGCCGGAGGCGAACACCCATGGCCGCACAGGACGTTCACGAGACCGCCGTCGCCCGCTACTTCGAGGCCTGGAACAGCGCCGACCCCGCGAGCCTGGGCAAGGCCGTGGCCGCCGCGTGGACCGAGGACGGCACGTACACCGACCCGCTGGCCGACGTCGCCGGGCACGAGGGCGTCGCCGCGGTGATCGCCGGGGCCCGGGAGCAGTTCCCCGGCTTCTCGTTCCGCCACACCGGTGAGGTCGACGGCCACCACGGCATCGCCCGCTTCACCTGGGAGCTGGTGTCCGACGCGGACGGCTCGGCGCCGGTGGCCGGGTTCGACGTGATCGTCCTGGCGGAGGACGGCCGGATCCGGGCGGTGCACGGGTTCCTGGACCGGTTGCCGGCCGCCTGAACGGCGTACGCACGCGCGCGGGGCCCCGGACCATGACGGTCCGGGGCCCCGCTCACGTACGACTCGGTCAGGCCTCGCGCGGCGCGACCTCGCCCATCCGGCCCCACCCGTCCATGCCGGGGATCTCGGTAGAGACGATCTGGGGGATCTCGGCGATGGCGTACGACATGGTGTCCATCGCGGCCTTGAAGTGCGCGGACTCCACGTGCGCCGCGCCCGCCTCGCCGTCGCGGAACGCCTCGACGAGGACGAACTGGTGCGGGCTGTCGACGCTGCGCGACCACTCGAAGAACAGGTTGCCCGGCTCCTCGCGGGTGGCCCGCGTGAAGTCGTCGACGAGGTCGAGCCACTCGTCGCTCCGCTCGGGGCGGACGGTGAACTTTACGGTGATGAAGATCATGGGGGGTCGTTCCCTGGATTGCTGTGCAGTGCACCCATGAACGTACCGCGTCCCCGGCCCCTCGACTACTTGGCGACTACCTGGCCACGAACTGCGTGAGTATCGCCTGCACCTCGTAGATGTCGACGCCCTTGGTGAAGGTCTTCTCGATCGGCACGGGGTTGCTGGAGATCCATATCTTCAGCTCCGCGTCGAGGTCGAAGTGGCCCGCGGTCTCGACCGAGAAGTGCGTGATGCTGCGGTAGGGCACCGAGTGGTACTCGACCTTCTTGCCGGTCATGCCCTGCTTGTCGATGAAGACCATGCGGCGGTCGGTGAGCAGGATGGTGTCGCGGATCAGCTTGTACGCGGCGTAGACCTGCTCGCCGTGGCCCATGAGCCGGGCGTAGTCCTGCTGCGCCGACGCCGGGTCGACGGTGTGGGCGTTTCCGAACAGCGCCATGTCAGGCCCCCTCGTGTGACGATGCGTCCGTGTGACGATGCGTCCAGCCACCGTACGTGAACGCCCGTCCGCGGGGCCTGGGCGCT
Source organism: Streptomyces sp. NPDC127108 (assembly GCF_042677545.1). NCBI lineage: Bacteria > Bacillati > Actinomycetota > Actinomycetes > Kitasatosporales > Streptomycetaceae > Streptomyces > Streptomyces sp. NPDC127108. The sequence continues at coordinate 204,735 of NZ_JBHXTE010000003.1, forward strand.
ACCCGCGCTGACGTGCCCTGCGAGCCGGGCGCGGGCTCTCCGCCGGGGTCGCCAGATGCCCGTCGACCAGCCGGTTCAGGGCGCGGAGCAGGGCCGTGCGGTCCGTCGCCGAGAGCGCGCCGAGGGCCTCCTCGTGCACCCGGTCGACGATGCGCTGGCTGTGGGCGGCGACCTTCGCGCCCTCGGCGGTGACCGCGATGATCCGGGCCCGCCGGTCCTGGCTTGAGGGCCGCCGCTCGGCGAGCCCGGCCTCCTCCAGGGCGTCCACGGTCACGACCATCGTCGTCTTGTCCATGTCCCCGATCTCGGCGAGCTGCGCCTGGGTGCGCTCCTGCTCCAGGGCGTGCACCAGGACGCAGTGCATGCGCGCCGTGAGCCCGATCTCGCCGAGCGCCGCCGCCATCTGCGTGCGCAGGACGTGGCTCGTGTGGTCGAGCAGGAAGGAGAGGTCCGGTTCCGTGCGGGCGGGTGCCATGGCGGTCATGTCGCCAGCGTAGCCGAGAAGACGGATGTGCGCCCGAGATAGATAGTCTGCAACAAAACTATCTGCTACGGTCCTGAACATCGGACGGCCCGGGCCGCACCGGGCCGCGCCTTCACCAACGGGAGAGCCCATGTCCGCCACCGCTTCCGCACCCGCAGCAGTCAGGGAACCGGAGCCCGCCGCCCGCCAGAAACGCCTGGCCCTCGGCGTCATAGCCACCGGAATGCTGATGATCATCCTCGACGGATCGATCGTGACCGTCGCCATGCCCGCCGTCCAGGAGGACCTCGACTTCACGTCGGCGGGCCTGAGTTGGGTGGTGAACGCCTACCTGATCGCGTTCGGAAGCCTGCTCCTCCTGGCGGGCCGCCTGGGCGACCTCATCGGCCGCAAGCGGATGTTCCTCGCGGGCATCGGCGTCTTCACCCTCGCCTCGGTGCTCGCGGGCTTCGCCGTCGACCCGGCGACCCTCATCGCCGCCCGCTTCCTCCAGGGCATCGGCGGCGCGATGAGCTCGGCGGTCAGCCTCGGCATCCTCGTGACCCTGTTCACGGAGCCGAGGGAACGGGCGAAGGCCATCGCGGTCTTCAGCTTCACCGGCGCGGCGGGCGCCTCCCTCGGGCAGGTCCTCGGCGGAGTCCTGACGGACGCCCTGAGCTGGCACTGGATCTTCTTCATCAACCTGCCCATCGGCCTCGCCGCCCTGCTGCTCGCCGTGCCCGCGCTGCCCGCCGACCGGGGCCTCGGCATCAAGGCCGGGGCGGACGCCGTCGGCGCGCTCCTCGTGACCGGGGGGCTGATGACCGGCATCTACGGCGTCGTCAAGGTGGAGGCGCACGGCTGGCTCTCCGGCCACACCCTCGGCTTCGGCGCCCTGGCCCTCGCCCTGCTCGGCGCGTTCGCCCACCGCCAGACCAGGGTCCGCACCCCGCTGCTGCCGCCGCGCGTGTTCCGCTCCCGCAACGTGACGGGCGCCAACGCCGTCCAACTCCTCATGGTGGCGGCCCTGTTCGCCTTCCAGGTCCTGGTGGCCCTCTACCTCCAGAACGTACGCGGCTACGGAGCCTCGGCCACCGGCCTCGCCATGCTCCCCGCGGCCGTGGCCATCGGCGCCGTGTCACTCGGCGTCTCGGCCCGCCTGAACGCACGCTTCGGCGAACGCAACGTCCTCCTGGCGGGCCTCCTCCTGCTCGTCGCGATGCTCGCCCTCCTGGCCCGCGTCCCCGTCCACTCCTCCTACGCCCTCGACCTCCTCCCCGTCATGCTCCTCGCCGCAGGCTTCGGCCTGGCTCTGCCCGCCCTCACCGGCCTCGGGATGTCCGGCGCCCGCGAGGACGACGCGGGCCTGGCGTCGGGCCTGTTCAACACCACGCAGCAGATCGGCGGCGCGCTGGGCGTGGCGGTCCTCTCCACCCTGGCGGCGGCCCGCACCGAGCGGACCCTGGCCGAGGGCGGCACCCCCGCGGAAGCCCTGACGTCCGGCTACCACCTGGCCTTCGGGGTCGGAGCGGCCCTCCTGGTGGCGGCGCTCGTGGTGGCGGTGACGGTCCTGCGCCCCACACGACCGCACCCGGCAGACGAGGCCCCCGCCCCCGAAACCGCCGAGCCCGAGCCTCAGCCCGAGCCCGAAACCACCCAGTCCGAGCCTGAGCCCGAGCCCCAGCCCGAAACCACCCAGCCCGAGCCCAAGCCCGGAACGGGCCCGGCCCCCCGCCCCCTGACCGACGCCGAAGCCACCGACATCCTCCACAAGCACCCCTTCGGCGTCCTGGCCGCGGTCCGCTCGACCGGCCACCCGCACCTGTCGACGGTCGCCCACCACTGGGACCCCGGGACCCGGACCCTGCGCGTCTCGACCACGGCCGACCGCCTCAAGCCCCGCATCCTCGCCCGTAATCCGCGCGCCGCCCTGCACGTGTCCCCCGACCCCTTCACCTTCGCGGTCGCCGAGGGCGAGGCGGAGGTGTCGCCCCCCTCGACCACCCCCGGCGACCCCACGGGCCGCGAACTCCTCGCCATGACGCCGGGGTTCACCGACCCCGAGGACGAGAGGGCCTACTTGGCCCAGATGGCCGCGGACCGCAGAGTGGTGATCCGCGTCAGGGTGTCCCGCGTGTACGGCACGGCACTGGACGTGTAAGCAGATGGGACCGCGCTACTTCAACGAGGCGGACGAGGCGAAGGGGATCGACGATGGCTCTGACCCGTGACGAACGTGAGCAGTTCCTGGCCGAGGCGCACATCGCGGCGCTGGCCGTGGACTCGGGGGAGGACGGGCGGGCGCCGCTCGTCGTGCCCATCTGGTACCAGTACGCGCCCGGCGGGGACGTGTGGATCCTGACGGGGCGGGACTCGCGCAAGGCGCGGTTGATCGCCGCCGCGGGGCGGTTCTCGCTGATGGTGGAGCGGATCGAGCCGACGATCCGGTACGTGAGCGTCGAGGGGGCCGTGGTGGGGACGGAGGACGCGACCCTGGAGCAGTTGCGGGAGATCTCCGCCCGCTATCTCCCCGCCGAGAAGGTCGACGGGTACGTGGAGATGGCCTCGAAGGAGCACGGCGAGCAGATCGTCGTCCGGCTGCGCCCGGAGCACTGGGTCTCGTCGGACCTCGGCTCCGTCTGACGGTCGACGGCTGGCGGCTGACGTCTGATGGCTGTCGTCTGATGTCAGGCGGCCGGGGCGGCCTCGTCCCGGCGGGGGCGGTCCTTGCGGAACTCGTTCGGTCTTCGGTGCTCCTGGACCAGGGCGAGCACGAGGACGAGCGTCACCGCCACCAGGTGTTCCCGGCCCGCCAGGTTCGGCTTCAGGACCGAGCCCACGACCGTCGGCACGACGGTCAGGAGGCACAGCACGGGGGCCCGCAGCCGCACCGACAGGTAGGTGAAGAGGCCCACCACGGCCGCCGACGCCCCGGTGTCCACGTCGTGGGCGTACGCGGCCGGCACCCCCGCGAAGTGGTCGGGCCCGATGGCCACCATGACCCGCGCGCCGAGGGTGCCGGCCAGCGTCGCCGCGTACGCGACGAGCAGGGTGCGCTTCCAGCCGATGAGGAGCTGGGCGAGGCCCAGGGAGAGGAGCAGGCGGGGGAGGCCGCCCCAGACCGGCTGGTCCCGGGTCGGGACCAGGACGGAGACCGGGGTGCGCAGCAGCGAGAGCCAGAGCGGCTGGTCGGCGCGGACCTCGCTGACGCGGCGCACGACGCGGTCGCTCGACGGGATCTGCTGGAGTTCGTGCAGGCAGATCATGGCGAGGGCCGCCGCCACGGCCAGGCAGACCCCGGCCAGGCGGCGTTCCCGCAGCTCCCGCCACGCGGCGAGGCACAGGGACTGCCACTCCGCCCGCAGGGCGGCGCGGAGGCGGCGGACGGCCAGCACTGCTCGCGGCATCTGCTGACCGTCCTCTTTCCCCCGTCGCGTCGTGCCGCCCGGCACTTCGCACACATATGTCCGTCGGAGCCAGGTTAGATCATGCTTGCTATTCCGCGGCGAACGCTATTTCGCGGCGAATCCCATCATCATGATCGACTTTCGGTCCGAGACCGGGCGGGACAGCAGGTCGGAGCTGATGTACAGCCTGCCGTGGGTGTAGAGCGTCTCCGACTGGAGGACGGGCAGGGCGGACGGGCGGGTGGTGGCGTCGAGCAGCAGGGTCTGCTTCATGGTGCGGCCGTGGACGGAGAAGATCCGCGTGGTCGGGGCGCTCTTGTAGACGAGGAGGTTCCCGCCGTCCATGCGGAGGGGGAAGACCGGGTAGTCGTCGCCGCCCTTCAGGCGCTGCCCGGTGGTCTTCCCCGTGGCCAGGGAGAACACCACGATGTCGTTCGTCGACGTGTACTCCTTGTCGCCGTCGCGCCGCGCCGTCGCCACGTACAGCTTGCCGTTCCCGGCCACGACGCCCTTGCAGTCCTCGTTGGTCGACGAGGTCCCGCAGGTGTGCATGTACTGGCCGTCGGCCAGCGCGAACTTCGTGCGCAGCTTGCCGCGTTCGTCGAGGGAGAAGATGTCCGAGGCGCCGGACGTGGAGATGTCGCCGGAGTCCGTGCCGACCACCACCGGCCAGGTGGAGATGACGTTCGGGGACTTGACGCCCTCGGGCATCTTGAAGCTCCACTTGGGCTTGCCCGAGGCCGGGTCGAGCAGCTCGACCTTGAACACCGGCGTGCTCAGCTCACCGCAGGAGCGCACCGCCACGAGCCGGTCGCCGCCGCCGTAGCCGACGTCCCGGCACTTCTCGCCGAGCTTCGGCTTCCACAGGAGCTTGCCGGAGCGCAGGTCGAATGCGGCGCCGCCGTAGATGCCGGAGAGGGCGACGGTGTTGCCGGAGATCGTGGCCTGGTTGAACTGGGTCTTCTCCTTCTGGTAGCCGACGGTGACCGACTTGGTCCAGAGCTTCTTGCCGGTGTCGACGTCGAACGCCATGACCTCGGTGCAGGGCGCGTAGCCGTTCTCGTCGTCCCCGGGCTTCGGCGCGGGCTGGGTGACGACGACGGCTATGGAGCCGTCGCCGAGGTTGGTGGAGCCCGCGCAGGACATCCCGGGCTTGTCCAGCTTCCACCGGTCCTTGCCGGTGGCCGCGTCGAGGCCGGTGATCCGCTTCACCGACGCCTTCGCGTACACCTTGTCGGTCAGCCAGGACCCCTTCACCCGGTAAGTGCTGGCCCCCTTCGGCAACTTGGGCTGCTCGGCCGCGCCCTTGAAGGAGGCCTTCGGGTCGGCGGGCACCGGCTCCTTCGGCTTCTCGTACGCGGGTCCGGCGCCGTCGGCCCGCGGCTTGCCCGCCGACTTGTCCTTCGAGCCGTCGTCATCGCCCTGCTGGGTGGCGTACCAGACGCCGCCCCCGACGATCAGCGCGATGGCGAGTACGGCGGAGCCCACGATCGCCGCGCGGCCCCGCGAGCGCCCGCCCCCACCCGGTGTCGGCGGCGTGGTCACGGGCTGGGGCGGTCCGAAGCCGCCGGGCTGGGAGTACCCGCCGGGCTGCGCGTGACCGCCCGGCTGCGCGTACCCGCCGGGCGGCGGCTCGACCGGCGGGCCGAAGCCGCCCGCCTGTGGCCCCTGCGGGGGCGGCGGCGGGCCGAATCCGCCCGGCGGCGGGGACTGCGGTGACGGCGGGTTGGTCATCGTGACTCCAGGAGCGGCGGCGGGGACAGCGGTGCGAGCGGGGGCGGGAACAGCGACGGGAGAGCGGTGGGGCGCCCGGGTGCCGTCGGCGCCCGGCGCGCGGCCGTGGCGGCCTCAAGGTCCGAACGAGAGCATCCGCCCGTTCCCCTCCTCGCCCGCGGAACCGTTGCTCCTGCCGTTGAGGCGCGTCGGCGTGATGAACAGGCGCGCGTCGAAGTACAGCGTGTTCCCGGCGAACATGAAGACCTCGATCTTCTGCGCGGCGGCGGTGTGCTTCAGGAGCACCTTCGGCTTGCCGCCGCCGGCGGGCAGGAACAGGGTCCGCCCGGTCCTCTCCCGGTACGGCCGCGCGTACACGATCACTCCCTTGCCCTCCCGCTCGCTGACGGTGACGGGCAGGAGCTGTCGGCCCGCGGCCGCGGTGGACCACTTGGCCTTCCCCGTGCCGAGGTCGAAGGCGACGATCCGGTTGGGGCCGAGGATGTCCTCGGGCTTGCTCGCGAGGTACAGCGTGTCGTGGGCGACGACGGCCCCGACGCAGTTCTGCACGCCCTCACCGGAGTCCCCGGTGCCCGCGCACTGCTCGAACTTCTCCTTGCGGTCGTCGAGGTCGATCCAGGAGCGCTCCTTGCCCCGCTTGTCGACGGCGGCGACGGCCCACTTGTCGGGTTCGGCGCGGCTGCGCAGGGTGACCACGAGGGGATCGACGGAGTAGACCTTCTCGACGGGCCACCCCTTCCTGCTCCGGTAGACCCACTCGACCTCGCCGGTACGGGGGTCGAGCTTGCGCAGCCGTCCGTGGGTGAGCTTCGAGCCCGCCGCGCAGGACTGCATCTGGAGCAGTCCGTCGCCGCCCGCGACACCCTTCAGGAAGCAGGCCCCCTCACGCCGGTGCTTGGTCGTGAACAGCCGCTTGCCGTCCCGCACGCGGTAGGCGTGCGCGACCGAGTCCTGGTCGACCATGACGGTGGAGCCGCTGATCGCCACGTGCGTGGCGGTGGTGCTGTCCAGCGTGTTGTGCTCGGCCAGCTGTTTGTGCCAGCCCTTCTTCCCGGTCTTCAGGTCGATCATCTGCAGCTGGTTGCACTTGGCCCCGACCCGGGCCTCGCTCGTCGTGTAGACGACGACCACCTTGCCGTCGCGAGAGGGGTTCACCGGGGTGTCGCAGACCTCGCCGGGCAGCCGCACCCGCCACGCCCGCTTGCCGTCGGCCGCCTTGAACGCGGTGACCTCGTCGTACTCGGCCTGGGCGACGAGGCCGTCCACCCGCCACAGGTCGAGCAGTTGGCCGCCCTTGCCCGGCAGCTTCACGTCGTTGACGGCGAGCCAGGCCTTGGCGTCACCGGGTTTGCGGCCCGCGTTGACGTCGATCTGACCGGCCGCGCCGGTGCCCTTGCCGCCGTCGTCGTCGCTGCCGTCGCGCGCGGGCGCCGACTCGCGTCCGTCCCGCGCGGGCTTCCGCGAGTCCTGCGCCACCGGCTTGCGGGAACCGTCCTCGTCCCCGTCGCCGTCTCCCCGCGTGAGCACGAAGACGCCCGTGCCCACGAGCGCCAGGGCGAGGGCGCCGACGCCGACGACCAGGGCGCGCTTGCGGGAGTTCGAGGGCCGCGGCCCGGACGGGGGCAGCGACGGCGGCTGCGCGGGCGGCAGTGGCGGCGGCTGCGCGTAGGGGTTGCCGGGGACCGGCTGGTGCGCCGGTGGGCGCCCCGACTCGGGCTCATGACTGACCATGGCAGAGAGTGTGTCCCAACCACCGGTATTTTTAGAGACTTTTTCTAGAAAAAGTTTCCGGTGCTTGATCTGAACTACGCTGTTCCGCATGGCGCCTAAGCAGCAGCGTGGCGAGGCCACGGTCGACCTGCTCCTGGACACGGCCCTGGCGGTGTACGCGGCGTCGGGACGGCAGGGATTCACGGTCAACGCGGTCACGGCGGCGAGCGGCGTCAGCTTCGGCAGCCTCTACCACCACTTCGGCAGCTTCGACGGTCTGGCCGCCGCCCTCTACATCCGCTGCCAGGACCAGCTCTGCGACCCGGTGGTGGCCGCCGTGACCCGCTGCCGCACGGCCCGCACCGGCATCCAGGCCTTCGTCAAGGCGTACTTGGACTTCACCCGCGAACACCGCGACGTGGCCACCTTCGTGCACGCCTCCGCGTACTCCCGCTATCTCACGGCCCACGCCAAGGAGGTGGCGGCGGCCAAGGAGGCCAAGTTCGCCGCCATCGCCTCCTGGATGTACGCCCGCGTCGCCGCCGGTGAAGTGGCCGTGCTGCCCGACCAGATGATCGAGGCCCTGCTCCTCGGCCCGGTCGCGGAGACGGCCCACCGCTGGCTGTCCGGCAGTTACGAGGTGGATCTGGACGAGGCGGTGCGGGTCCTGCCGGACCGGATCTGGCGGTCGCTGCGGCCGGACTAGGCGCCGCGGGCCGACCGGCCGCACGCGGGGTGGGCCCGGGACGGGCCGCTGAATAGAATCCGCTGTCATGTCGAACCCTGACGAGCTGCTCGTCAACATCTCCGCCATGGTCGAGTCGGAGCAGAGCAATCAGATGTCGCTCACCGTGGTCGTCGCCGGCGCCGTGCTCACCGGTCGCCTCGCTCCCGAAAGCATGTGGAGGCAGCGGGTCTCCGAGGTCCTGAAGGACTCGGACCGCCTGGGCCCCTTCGCCGACGTCTTCGCAGGTCACAGCGTGCCGATCCGGTCCGTCCCGACCTCCGGCGACGCCGGGGACGGCGGGACGGCGCCCACGCATCTGCACTTCCACCTCGCCCGGATCCTCCAGGGCAGCGTGGGGATCCCCGAGACCGGGGGCATGTACCGGGTCGCGATCAAGGACGTCAGCGCCTGGACCGTGGGGGACTTCAGCTACTCCGACCAGTGATCCTGTACGTCACACACGCGTACGTCACCTAGGGGAAGGGCCCCGCCGACACGTCGGCGGGGCCCTTCCGTGGTTCTCGTACGGCGGCTCACGCCTCCGGCGTGCCGGGGGCGGGGACGGGGCCGCCGAGCAGCGCGGAGGCGTTCTCCACGGGGGCGAGGTTCTGCTGGGCCGCGGGCTCCTGGGCGCTGCGGCAGGTGAAGCCGAGCCGGGTCATGGCCCGGGTGACCTCGCCGCTGGTGAAGTCGCGGCGGTCCTGGCGGGTGATGACGGCGCCGACCTGCTTGGCCGGGTAGTTGCGGCTGCCGATGATCACGTACTCGCCGCCGGTGACCGGTTCGGGCTCGACGTCCTTCATCGTGGCCAGCACTTCGCTCTGGGAGAGGTCGAACGGGAATCTGGCGATGACGCAGCGCATGATGCCTCACAGACGGGGAGAGAACGGGCTGAGCGGGGCTACGGTCCTGAGGAGACTCTAGGACCTCGGGGCGCCGCACCGGTCCCGTCCGGAAACGCGGACAGCCGGGACCCGCACCCCGAGGTGCGGGCCCCGGCTGTGAAGTTCTCGGTGGCGAGATCCCCGTGGCCGCCGCGCGGCCGCCTCAGAGGCCGAACTCCTGCGGGGACAGGCCGAGTGCGGCGCACGCCTCGCGCAGGACCTGCTCCTCGGCCGGGGCCACATATCCGTCCGCGCCCGCGACGACCAGACCGGTCTGCACGACCGCGCGGGCCTCCGTCTGCTTCTTCGACGCCTTGGCGATCTCCTGCATGACCTCCGTCTTGCCCTGCTGGAAGTTGAACGCGAGCTGGTCCACGTGCTTGTTGAACCGCTGGCGCAGCTGCTCCGGCGGGAAGTTCTGCAGCACGTCGTTCTGCAGGATCAGCGACTCCACGTGCTGCCGCTCGGCCGGGTCCACCTGGCCGTCGGCGGCCGCGACCAGGGCGCACATGGCCATGCTCGCGTCTCGGTACGAACCGCTCTTCAGCTCCGTCTTGAGGGATGTGAGCTGGGACTTGAGCGCGCTGATCAGCTGCGCCTTCGAGCCGCCGGAGGACCCGCCGGGCCGACTGGTCCCGTGCCCGCCGGAGCCGCGCGAACCCTGCGCCTGCTGCAGACCCTTGGCCTGTTCCTTGAGCTTGTCCCACATAGCCATCCGTGCCACCTCAGCTTCTGCCATGTAACCGCTCTAGCGCGCGCGTTCCGCGCGTCCTTCTGCCAACGCCCTCACGTTCCCCGAAGTTCCAGTCCCAGTACAGCGCGGACCAGGACTCGGTACAGCTCCGGAAAAACACCTGACAAGGCGTGGTGCATGGTCGTACCATCCCTCGCGATGACGACTCACTCTGTTGACAGATTGGGGGACCCGTCCGCGCAAGGTGAGTGCTGATGCTCACCGACATCGCGAACGGGCACACCCGTCCTTCCCTCCGGAGCCCCTCCGACGGGCTCCTGTCCTTCTGGCCGCGCGTACGCGAGTTCGCCGTGCCGCCCGCCATGATCGAGACCGCGACCGCCCGCCGCCAGGCCGGTGACTGGGCCGGGGCGTGCGCCGCGGCGGGCGTCGACGTGGACCTCGACCCGCGCTCCCTGACGCGCACGCACGGCCGCGAACTCGCCGCCCGCGTCCGCGACGACCTCCGCCACCTCGCCCCCGACCTGCTGCGCTGGCACCTGCCGAGGATCGCCCCCGACGGGCTCCTGCGGCCGGGACTCACGGTCGCGCTCGCCGAGTACGACACCGAGTCCGACACCGGGGACGCGGGGAAGCGGGACCGCGCGGGCGCACGGCGATCCGTGCGGCTCGTGGTCCGTACCCCGCCCGCGTGGGCGGACGCGGGACAGCGGATCAGCCTCGCGCTGTGGGACGGGTCCCGCGCGGGCCCAGGCGCCCCCGCCCGTCACAACCCGCCCCTGCCCCCGCCCTCGTCCGCGTACCCGCGTGCGCGGCCCTGCCCGCACCCTCATCCGCATCCCAGCCGACGCTTCCGGCTCGACCTGCACCGGCACCTGTGGGACGAGCGCAGAGCCGATGAGCTGCGCGTACGCTCCGGGGCCGACCGCCCGCCCACCGATGCCGCAGCCCTCGCCCCCCTCATGGCGGACCCGGACCTGCTGCCGACGGGCCCCCGCGGGCTCGCCTGCGCCGTCGACCGCTGGGCCGCGGAGGCCGAGATCCTGCTGCGCGCCGAGGGACGGTCCGACGGGGTGTTCGCCGTGCGGCTCGGGGCCGGGCGGCGGTTGGTGCTGCGGCTCGACGGGGCGGGCGGGATGGGCGGGATGGTCGGGGTGGAGCGCCCGAGCGGCCGGGACCGCTCCGTGCCGCCCGTCCTGCCCGACGCCGCCACCTGGGTCCTGCCCGACCTCGAACTGCTCCGCACCGGTGCCCTAGACGCCGACCGGCTGCACCCGCTCGTCGCCTCCGCACTCGTACCGGACCGCCCACCGACCGGCCCGCCCCGCGCCCCCGACCGGCCGGGCGAGCCGCACGTCGTGGACTGCCGGGGCGCCCGGCACCGGATCGGGCTCGTCGACGGTGCCCTCGCCGCACTCGACCACGACCCGGCCGAGGTCCGGCGCGAGGAACTCCTGGTCGCCCTCGGCGGCCCCCCGCTCCCGTGCCTGCGCGCCATCGACGAGGCCCACCGCCGCCCGGACTGCCTCACCGGCGTCCGTGAACGCCTGGACCACGGCGACACCGCCGGGGCCCTTGCCGTCGTCGAGGGCCTCCTCGGACCCGAGGCGGTCCTGCGCGAGGGCCCGCTGCGGGACGAGCTGGAGGCCGCGGCGGCACGGCGGATCACGTACGGGCTGTTCAGGACGGGTCTGTTGGGCGCGGGGGCGAGGGGTGGCGGTGGCCCCGGGGCGAGGGTTCGGCCCGGACGTGGCCGTGCCCGCGACGCCCGCGTGCAGCCGCGCCGGACCGCCGGGTACTGACGCGCCCTTCCCTTCACGCGCTCCAACTCCCCGTTTCTTCCTGCCACTTCCCCTTCCTGCTTTCGCTCTTCCCGCTTCGCTTTTCCTGCTTCGTTTGCCGTCGGCCCCATGCGGCCGCGCACGACCCCAAAGGTGACCACACATGCCCACATGCACGCCGTCCGCACAGCTCGCCCAGCCTGCCCAGTCCGCCCAGTCCGCCTCTTCGACGGATACCGGCGGCGGCACCGCCGCCCAACTCGACGTCGCCGGTGACCTCCTGGCCCTCCTCCGCGACACCACCACCGAACCCCGCCCCGACACCCAACTGGAGGCCCTGACCCTGGCCGTTGCCGCCGACCTGCCCGTGCTCCTGTGGGGGGAGCCGGGCATCGGCAAGACCGCCGCCCTGACCCAGCTCGCCGCGTCCCTGGGCCTACCGCTGACCACGGTGATCGCCAGCGTGCACGAGCCGTCGGACTTCTCGGGGCTGCCGATCGTCGGGGACGACCCGGCCGAGCAAGGCGTTCCGATGGCCCCGCCGGACTGGGCCGTGCGCCTGGTGAGGGCGGGCCGGGGCCTGCTGTTCCTCGACGAGCTGTCCACCGCGCCCCCGGCCGTGCAGGCCGCGCTGCTCCGGCTGGTCCTTGAGCGCCGCATCGGCGCCCTCCAACTCCCGCCGGACGTAAGGATCGTGGCCGCCGCCAACCCCCGGTCGTCGGCGGCCGACGGCTGGGAGCTGAGCCCGCCCCTGGCCAACCGGTTCGTCCATCTCCAGTGGACCCACGATCACGAGGTCGTCGTACGCGGACTCGGCGGGACCTGGCCCCGGGCGACCCTGCCCCGGCTCGACCCCGAGAAGCTGCCGGAGGCCGTGGAGTTCGCCCGCCGCGCGGTGTGCGGACTGCTGGCGGCGCGCCCCGCCCTCGTACACCGGCTGCCCGGCAACGAGACGCGCAGGGGAGGGCCTTGGCCCTCGCCGCGGAGCTGGGAGATGACCCTGCGCCTGATCGCGTTCGCGACCGCGGCGGGCTCGTCCCGGGAGGTGCTCGCGCTGCTCGCCAGGGGCGCGGTGGGGGAGGGCCCCGGCCTCGAACTCCTCGCCGGGATCGACCGGATGGACCTCCCCGACCCGGAGCTGCTGCTCGCCGACCCGGCGGCCGCCGAGCTGCCCGAGCGCGGCGACCTGCGCCAGGCCGCCCTCGACGGCGTGGTGGCCGCGGTCCGCAACCGCCCGGACCGGTCCCGCTGGGACGCGGCCTGGGCGCTGCTCGTCCGCGCGCTGGAGACCGGCGCCCCGGACCTGGTCGTCGTACCCGCGACCACGCTGGCGTCGCTCCGGCAGGAGGACTGGGACGTACCGGAGTCGATCGAGCGCCTGGCCGGAGCGGTGTCGCTGTCGCAGCGGGCGAACCGGGCGCGGGCCGGGACGAAGGCGACGACGGCGGCATCGACGACGACGGCAACGGCGCCTGCGGCGAGGGCGGCACGATGAGGCCGACCGCTACCGCTACCGCTGCCGCGGCCGAACTGCCCCTGCCCCTGGACCGCGAAAAGCTCTTCGCCGCCCGGCTGCACGCCGCCCGGGTGCGGCCGTACCTGGCGACGGCGCTGTTCGCCCTGCACGTCGTCGAGTCGCGGGACGTGCCGACGATGGCGGTGGACCGGTACTGGCGGTGCTACGTCTCGCCGCACTTCGTGGCCCGTACGTCGGTCGCTGAGCTGGCCGGGGTGTGGGTGCACGAGGTGTCGCACCTGCTGCGGGACCACCACGGGCGCGGGGACCGGGTGGCGCGGGAGCGGGGGCTCACCGGCGCGGGGGACAGGCTGCGGATGAACATCGCGGCGGACTGCGAGATCAACGACGACGTGTACGGGGACGGGCTCGCCCGGCCCGAAGGCGCCGTGCGGCCGGAGACGCTGGCCCTGCCGCCGGGGGAGTTGATGGAGGACTACCTGCGGCAGTTCCGGCTCGGGCCGCGGACGGCGGACCTGTCCTGGCTGGACTGCGGCAGCGGCGCCGACGGCCGGGAGCGGGACTGGGACCTGGGCCCGGAGGGCGCCCACGGCCTGAGCGCGCGGGAGCGGGACGCGGTCCGGTTCCGGGTGGCGCAGGGGCTGAACGGCCGTCCGGGGAAGGCGCCGAAGGGGTGGAAGCGGTGGGCGGAGGAGGTGTTCCATCCGCCGCAGCCGTGGCGGGAGCTGCTGGGTGCCGCGGTGCGCTCGGCCGCGTCCGGGCCCGGGGTGGGCGAGGACTACTCGTACGGGCGTCCCGCGCGGCGGTCGGCCGGGGTGCCCGGAGCGGTGCTGCCCAGCCTGCGGCGCAGACCGCCGCGCGTCGCGGTGATCGTCGACACGTCGGGTTCGGTCAGCGACGCCGAACTGGGCAGCGCGCTCCTGGAGGTCGCGGCGATCGCCCGCGCCGTGGGCGGCCGCAGGGACCTGGTCTCCGTACTGCCCTGCGACGCGTCGGCCCGCGTCGTCCACCCCCTGTGCACGGGCGAGGGCATCCCGCTGATCGGCGGCGGGGGCACGAACCTGCGCGCGGGCTTCGAGCGGGCGCTGCGGTCCCGGCCACGGCCGGACGTCGTCGTGGCCCTCACCGACGGCCAGACGCCGTGGCCGAGCACGCAGCCGCCGTGCCGGACGGTGGTCGGCCTGTTCCCCCGCCACCGCCGCGACACCTCGACGCGGGACGAGAACGACCCCGACTACGTACCGGACACGCCGCCGGAGTGGGCGCGGGTGGTGGAGATCGGATAGCGGCGGCCCGAATGCCTGTCGGTTACCACCGCACCTCCTGACTACCGCTCAGCTCTCAACTACCGCTCAGCGTGATCGCCAGATCGGTGATATTCAGCGGGAATTTCCCGATGCCGGACACCTCGCCGGTGAAGAGATTCACGTTGTAGAGGGTCGGCGTATTCGCGCCGTACGGAGTGAGGGACGCGAAGGCCGCGTTCGACGTGGTCTTCCCGTTCGTCAGATAACTGAAGATGTCCAGACCGGAATCGGGGCCCGCGTCGATGGTGAGGGAGCCGGTCGGGGACAGGGTGCCGTTGTTGGCGGGGGCCTGGATGACGACCTGGTCCGACGTGGTGTTGACGTCGAACAGGGTGGTCGCGGTGGCGGCGTTGAGATCGTTGTTGGTGTACGCGGCGGAGCTGACGCCCGAGGTCGTGCCGGGGGTCGGCGGGGTGGTGAGGGCGGTGTCGGTGGCCGTGCTGTGGTCATTGAGGTTGTGCCGCAGGTTCTGCCCGTTGTCGCTGATGACGCGCAGCCGGTCGGCGGCGGGGTTGAAGTCGACGCCGAACTTGTTCCCGGACAGCGCGACCTTCAGCTGGGACACCTTGGTGACGACGACGTCCTTGGTGGCCGGGGGCGTCTTGATGGTGTAGATCCCGCCCTTGTCGCCGACGCCGTACATCAGCCCGTCCTGCACCCGGAAGTCGATCCCGATCAGCTTCTGGTCCCCGGCGAGCCCGGTGACCTCCCGGACCCAGTCGAGCACGGTGGGCCGGTCGGTGGTGAAGGTGGCCATGAGGGTGCCGTCACCGGTGATGCCGAAGGCGCGGAGGCTCGGGGTCTTGGCGGCGGTGGAGGCGGGGGCGGTGGCCTTGTCGGCCGCGGCCGGGCTGCTGGCCGAGCTGGCGCCCGGCGAGGCGAGCAGGAGGGCGGCGGAGGCGGCCGACGCGGAGAGTACGGCCACAATTCTCTTGCTGTTCCTGGACCTTGTCGTCCCCGTCCCGGTGCTGAGATCGCGTCTCATGATTTCCTCTCTGACAAAGAAGATCGGATGGACGTGAATATGGCTCTGGTATTACCGGACCCCTATTAAGCCCGGCCGACCCCGGCCCCACAAGTTAAGGAGACGACAAGCCCGTTGGGCCCGGGGAACTTTGCGCACCATGACAAACGCGCCCCGCGAAGCAGTGCAGGAATGCACCGCCGATTCACGCGAAGTGACAGAGCCCGTCCGGATCTGACCTGTCGATCAATTCTGTCGAAATGGCATGCTCCGGAGGCATGGGCAGCCTCTTCGCGGAGCTGACCCGGCGCGCGTCGAGCAGCGCCCGCCGGGAGGTCGAGACCTACACGCGTGAGATCCCGGAGTTCGGGATCCTGGACACGAATCCCCGGGCCAGGGCGGAGACCCTGGAGCACGCGGTGTGGCTGCGCCGCCGCACCAACGAACTCGCGCCCACCAGCGCCGAGTTGACCCCGTCCGACCTGACCGCCATAGCCGCGATGGGCGAGTCCCGCGCCGACTCGGGCCTGTCCCTGGCATCCCGCCAACGCGTCCTGCGCCTGCACACCGCCCTCATGCTGCGCGAGATCAACGAGGCGACGGACGCCCATCAGGACGGCGACGCCGACGAACTCGTCCGCCTCCTCGGCTGGTTCGCCGCCCAGGGCGAGCGCGGCATCGCGGCGTACTGCCAGGGCTTCGTGTCGGCGCTACGACGTCGGCTCCCCTACGTCGAGCAGGTCGCGCTGCTCGTACGGGCGCTCCTGGCCGGCGACGCCATGGCGGACGAACTCGCCACGGCCGTCGGGATGCGGATCCCCGCCTACTGCGCGGTGACGGTGATCCGGGTGCCGTCGGCCGGCGGGCCGGGCGCGGAGCGGGACCGCGGCCCGGAGGGCGAGATCGAGGCCCTGCTCAAGCAGCACCAGGTCCCCCTGATGTGGTCCCCACCCACACCCCCGACCCCCGGCGAACTGATAGCCCTGACCCCCCTGCCCTCCCTGACCCCCCTGCCCTCCCTGACCCCCCTGCCCCCCTCACCCGCCACACCCGACCCCGCACAACTGCCCGAAGTCCAGGACCTCGTAACGGACTTCGCCCAGTCCCTGGCCACCCCCTGCGCGGCAGGCACGACCACCGCCGCACTCCCCGACCTGCCCACCGCCCTCGACCGGGCCAGACGTATCAGCAGAGCGGCCCCCCTGCGCAGAGCGTCCGCACACCCCCGCCCCCACACCACGGCGGACGTCTTCGTCGAACTGGCCGTGGCGGACGTCCCCTTCATAGACGCATGGCTGCACACCCTGGCCCGCCGCCTGGCCCCCGGCCCGGACCTCCTCCTCACCCTCGACGCCTACTACACCCACGACATGAACCGCACAGCCGCAGCAGCAGCCCTCAACGTCCACCCCCGCACCCTCGACTACCGCCTCCGCCGAGTACACGAACTGACGGGCATCGCACCGGGGTCGACGCATGGGGTGCGGGCGCTGAGTTCGGTGGTGACGCGGGGGTTGTCGGGGGCTTGGGGGTGAACGTGGGGCCGCCTCGTCCAGGTCAGCCGAGTCGCAGCGCCTCACGCACCGTCGTGAACAGGTCCGTCTGGTTGGTGACGCCGAGGACCCGGTAGGCCTGGGGGCCCTGGGCGGCGATGCGGACCTGGGTGCCCGTGTGTTCCTGGGACTGGCCAGGGGTGTTCGTGGAGTAGTTGACCTTCAGCTGCTGGCCCTCGTTGGTGACGAGGGTGGAGGAGAGGCCGGGGGGCTGGGCCTCCAGGGGCACGATCTGGCTGGTGTGGGCGTGGTCGGCGGTGGTGACGACCAGGGTGTCCGGGTGCTTCGCGGCGTAGTCGCGGGCGACCTTCACCGCGCGGTCGAACGCCGCGGTCTCGCCGATCTGGCCGCACGGGTCGGCGGCGTGGTCCTGCTTGTCGATCGAGGCGCCCTCGATCTGCAGGAAGAAGCCCTGCTTGTTCTTGCCGCTCTTCTGCTTGGCCTCGAGGAGCTTGATGGCCTTGCTCGCCTGGTCCTTCAGCTCGGGCGTGCCCGCCGGGCGGCCCGGGTTGGAGGTCGTGCAGCGCTGCGGCTCCGTACCGCCCTTGGCCGCGCCCTTGCCGGTCCACTCGACGGGCACGTTGCCGGGCGCGAACAGGCCGAGGACGGGCTTGCCGTTCTTGACCGACTTGACCTTCTTCAACTCGCTCTTGTCGGTGACGACCTGGTAGCCGAGCTTCTTCGCCTGCTGAGCGACGGTCAGCCCCTTGTACTTGCCGTCGGTCACCTTCTGGTCGAACCGCTGCTTGCCGCCGCCGAGCAGCACGTCGACCTTGTGGTTGACGCTCTGCTCCGCGATCGAGCCCGGCCCGCCCTTGGCGATTGTGTCCTTCGGGCACTTGGCCATGTCCGCCGGGCCCTGGCAGCTGCGGTCGGTGGCGTGCGAGGCGAGCACGGCCGGGGTGGCGTCGGTGAGTTCGGCGGTGGTGACCGATCCGGTCGCGTAGCCCTTCTTCTGGGCCAGCTCCAGGATCGTCGGTACGGCCTTGTCGGTGCCCGGCGTCTTCGAGATGCGCCCGTTGACCGTCTTCACGCCGGTGGCCCAGCCGGAGCCGCTCGCCGCGGAGTCGGTGACGTAGTCGGGGGAGCCGTCCTTGTGCACCGCGTACGTCGTGTACGCGCCCGTCAGCGGGAACTTGTCCATGTTCAGACGGCCGTTCGCGCCCACCGTGTAGTCCCGGGCGAGGGTGATCTCCGAGTCGCCCATGCCGTCGCCGATGAGCAGGATGACGTTCTTCGCCTTCCCGCCCTTGATGGCCCGCTGGGCCTGCTCCTTGGTGTCGGAGGCCCCCGCCGACGCGGTGAGGGTCACGGCCACCGCGGTGGCGGCGGCCACGGAACCGGCAGCTATCAGGTGACGACGGGACAGACGGGGTCCGGCCATGGAGAACTCCTCAAAACGTGCTTTGTTACGTCCTTGTACGGTGCAGCCACCTCACCAGCGCCACATGAACCGGACGGGACGTACCGGTGCCTTCTCGATGACCTGAGGGCGACGCGACGCCCGCCCTGTACTTGCACTTCCACCTGCACTTGCATGCGGCTCCCTCTGGCCTCGACGGATGTGTCATCACCTGTTCGTGAGGTGATGTGTGGCGTGCATGGAGGGACCTTGGCGGTGCGTCACCGTCTTGACTGGTGACGTCACCCATGTGAAAGTCAGTCATCGGGCAAGCCGGTGTCGGACAAGCCGGTGTACGTGGATTCGTGGACACGCGGAGGAATGCGCATGATCAGCAGGCGTGGCTTCAGCAAGGGTCTCGGGGCGGGTGCGGGGGCGGCGGCCGTCTCCCTGGCCGGCGTGCGGGGCGCGTCCGCCGCACCGGACGGGCGGGCGGGGTCCACCGCACCGGCCGCCTCCCGGGGGACACCCACCACCCCCGAGGCCACCCCCGCCGCCACCTTCCCCCACCTGAAGCACATCAACGCCGGCCTGCTGAACGTCGCCTACGCCGAACTGGGCCCCGCCCACGGCCCCGTGGTCATCTGCCTGCACGGCTGGCCGTACGACATCCACAGCTACGTCGACGTCGCCCCCCTCCTCGCCGAGCGGGGCTACCGCGTCCTCGTCCCGTACCTGCGCGGCCACGGCCCGACCCGATTCCGCTCCGCCCGGACGTTCCGCAACGGCCAGCAGTCGGCCGTCGCCGTCGACATCATCGCCTTCATGGACGCCCTCAAGATCGAGAAGGCCGTCCTCGCGGGCTTCGACTGGGGTTCGCGCACCGCCGACATCATCGCCGCGCTCCGGCCCGAGCGCTGCAAGGCCCTCGTATCGGTGAGCGGCTATCTGATCACCAACCTCGAAGCCAACCAGAAGCCCCTGGCCCCCGCGGCCGAACACACCTGGTGGTACCAGTACTACTTCGCCACCGAGCGCGGCCGCCGCGCCATGGAGGACAAGACCCTGCGCCACGACCTGACCAGGTTCGTCTGGGACACGGTCTCCCCGACGTGGGACTTCGACGACGCGACCTTCGAGCGCACCGCCGCCGCCTTCGACAACCCCGACTACGCGGCCGTGGTCATCCACAACTACCGCTGGCGCCTGGGCATCGCCGACGGCGAGCGCCGCTACGACGCACTGGAGCGGCGGCTCGCCACCCGCCCGGTCATCACGGTCCCCACCATCACCCTCGACCCCGAACGGGACCCCTTCACCGCGCCGGGCAACGGATCCTCGTACCGCGACAGATTCACGGGCGCGTACGACCACCGGACCCTGCAGGGGATCGGCCACAACCTCCCGCAGGAGGCCCCGGAGGCCTTCACGCAGGCGGTCGTGGACGTGGACAACTTCTGACGACCGGAACGGAGTTCGACCATGGAGAGCAACCAGCACACGCAGGGCACCGCGGACGCCATCGAATCCGCAGCCCGCCGCGCGACCTTCGGCCAACTCCCCGCCCGCATCCCCTACGAGGACATGACCGAGGAGAAGGCGGCCACACCGCACCACCCGTCGCGGTACGCCTACGACCCCGAGGGATCATGGCGGTCCTTCGCCTGCGTGGCCGCCGACCTGGGCCTCTGAGCCCAGCACGTCACCTGCCGGAACAGTGACGTGAACCTCGACCATGTCTTCGTCTGCGGCAACCCGGCACTCGACTTCGCCGCGACCCTCCGCGCGCGCCGCTCCCTCCCGGAGGAGGCCCTGTCGATGGTGGCGCGGCACGCCGTGGAACTCCTGAACGGCCAGGACGTACCCCTCCTCAAGGAGTGCGGCAATCCGGAGTGCACGCGCACGTACGTCGACCGCTCACGGGGGACGCGCAGGCGGTGGTGCGGGATGGAGTCGTGCGGCAACAAGCTCAAGGCGGCGGCGTACCGGGCCCGCAGGAAGAACGTGCCCGCGCCGACGACGCACTGACCCGCCTCACTGACCCGCCTCACGGACCTGCCTCACCCCTCCTTGGCCCCGCTGGCGCGAAGATGCTCGATCCCGGTGTCGATGGCGGCCTTGAGGTGGGTCGAGTCACCGGTCGACATGAGGATGGCGACGCCGCCCTGAAGCCCGGCGAGCAGTGCGGCGGCCGCCCGCTCGACATCGAGGTCCTCCGCCACATCGACCACTCAGGCCGCCAGTCCGGCGACCGGGCAGACACCAAGGGCCCCTCGTCGCACACCGAGGGGCCCTTGTGTTGCTCAGACGTGTGACCTGCTGGAGCTTCTACGTGGCCGGTCAGCGAGCTCGGCGAAGGAGCTCTCCCACACCTCACGGACATCACGGCTGATCAGCATGCGCAGTGTGGGCCAGAGGCTGACGAGAAGGTCGTGGTGGAGATACCGGACCAGGTCGTCGTGCTGCCCCTCGGCCAGGACACTCCGGTAGTAGCTCATCCGCAGCCGGGGCTGGTCGAGATCGAACGAGGTCAGCCCCGACCACACCAGATGCAGCGGCAGGCTCACCACTCCGTGCTGAGGGCCGACGAGCTCGGACAGTGCTGCGGGCACGCGCCGAGCGAATCTGGCGCGTCGGAGATCGGTCGGCCCCATGCCCGCCCCTTCCCGTGCCGTGGTCCTCCGCGGACCTCCGGTCACGGGGGTCGGCGACACCCCAGGCTCCCTCACACAGAGGCCGACCGACCCCCCTTCCTGACGTGCAACACCGACCCGTCCAGCGGCAACGGCACCTGGCCCACCAGCGCCAGCCCCGCGTCGGCGAACAGCCTCCCGTAGTGGTCCGCGCGCCGTTCGCGCCCGCCGACGTTGCACATCATGTGGAGGTCCCAGGCGGTCGCGAGGGAGAACGCCCCGTCGGCGGGCAGCACTCGTTCCACGACGAGCAGATCGGCGTGGTCGGGCATCGCGCGGGCGCAGTGCCGCAGGATCTCGCGGCACTGCTCGTCGTCCCAGTCGTGCAGGACGCGCGACAGGACGTAGACGTCACCGCCCGCGGGTACGTCCGCGAAGTCCCCGACCAGGAAGGCGCACCGCGGGCCAAGATCCTCCAGCCGTCGGCGGGCGGCCTCGACGACGTGCGGGCGTTCCAGCAGGACCCCGTTCAGCCGGGGGTGCGCGGCGAGGACGCGGCCGAGCAGTTCCCCGTTGCCACCCGCGACGTCGACCACCGTGGCCCCGGCGGGAGCCTCGGCCGCGGCGGTGAGCACCGGGTGCGTGGGGACCGGGTCGAACATGGCGGACCCGGCGGCCATGGACTGGTCGAAGAGTTCCGCGAGTTCGGGATCGCGGGCGAAGTGGTCGAAGTGGTTCTCGCCGAAGTGGTGCTCGAAGGCGACCTGCCCTGTACGAACGGTGTGCCCCAGCCCGGCGAAGGACTGGTAGAACGGCCCGCCGTACATCAGCGCGAGCGCCCGCATCGACCCCGGGCCACCGGCGCGCAGCAGGGCGCCCACCCCGGTGAG
Source organism: Streptomyces sp. NPDC127108 (assembly GCF_042677545.1). Classification (NCBI taxonomy): domain Bacteria; kingdom Bacillati; phylum Actinomycetota; class Actinomycetes; order Kitasatosporales; family Streptomycetaceae; genus Streptomyces; species Streptomyces sp. NPDC127108. The sequence continues at coordinate 226,301 of NZ_JBHXTE010000003.1, forward strand.
CCGGAAGCCGTCGCGGCCCTCCGCCACGACGCCCAGCATGGCGAGATAGCGCAGCAGCGTCGCCAGATTCCGCGGCCGCGCGCCGACCTTCCGCGCCAGTTCCTCGACGCCGATGCCGCGCCCGTCCTCCCCGTCGCCCTCGCCCTCCATGGCGTCGGGCACCCCGAGTTCGGTGAAGGCGGCCAGCGCCTGGGTCGTCCATGCCCCGGTCAGCAGCCGCAGGACCGTTTCGGCGGGTTGCCGGGCGCGATGGTCGTCGAGGTGGGCGGAGAGTACGTCGCGGTGGTCGCCGGGGACGTACAACTCCACGCGCCGATAACCGACCTTGGCCTCGGCGGCCGCCCCGAAGTAGAAGACCGTGCCGTTCTCGTGCGGGTTGTACCCACCGCCGTCCGCGGTGGCCCCGTAGCGCGCGAAGGTCGCACACAGGCCACGCAGCACCAGCGGGTCGGGCGCCACGACCTCGAAGGCCACGTGCGCTTCGTGCTGCCGCTCCCGCTCGGCCTCGGCGACGACGCCGAGGTCCGACCCCGGCGGCACGGTCAGCACGAACACCTCGACCGTCCGGCGCGCCCCGTCCACGCCGACCACCGGGGGCCGCAGGATGCCGACGTCCAGGTCGCCCGCCCGTCGCCGGTGGCGCACGGCCAGTCGCTCGCGTACGACGACACTCGGCGCAGGCGGCAGCGCCGCGACGAGCCCGCAGGCGGTCAGCATGGTCCCCAACTCCGCCTCGCCCGAAGGGAAGACGAGCTGCGCGGCATGCGAGAAGCGACAGTGCTCCACGAGGGTCCGCAGCTCGGGACCGTCGAGCCCGGGAAAGAGGAGCGGGAGCAGGGCGGCTGTGTCCTGCTCCTTGACGAAGTCGACGGTCGCGAGCAGGCGGGACGTGTCGCCCGACAAGGTCGTGATCATTGCGCGGATCCTCAGGGTCGGTGGGTGTGGGGATGGGGATGGGGACGAGGGTCGGGTGGGGGTGGAATGAGGGATGAAACGGGCAGGGCGGACGGAACGACGTACGACAAGACGCCACCGTCTGCCGCCAAAAGCCGTCAAATGCCTACGTAGTGCTCGGCGAACCAGTCCTGCTGGCTGCGCGAACTACGCAACGAACTGAGCCGGGCGCGCCGCAGGGAGTCGTGGAAGGCCGCCGAGTCGTCCGCGCCGCCGACCGGACCGTGCAGCAGCCGGATCATCCAGTGCGAGAACTCCTGGGCACGCCAGATGTACGACAGGCACTGCGCGGAGTAGGCGTCGAGGCCCTTGGGGTCGTGGTGGAGGAGGTCGTCGACGAGGGCACCGCCGAGGATCTCGGCTTCGAGAACGGCGAGATTGGCGCCCTTCGCGGCGGAAGGGCTGACGAGTGCGGCGGCGTCGCCGACCAGGAACAGCGAACCGTGGCGCAGAGGTTCGAGCACGTCGGACTCAAGGTCGACGACGGCTCGCTGTAGTACACGCCCCCGCCGCAGCGGTCCGTACTCCTCCCCTCGCATCCGCAGCTCCAACTCCTCCCAGATCCGCTCCTCGGACCAGGCGTCGGCCGGAGTCCCGCGCTCGCACTGCAGGTAATAGCGGGTGACCTGGCTGGTCCGGGCCATGTGCCCGGCGAACCCCCGCTCGTGCACCGCGTACCCGACGGCGTCGAGGCTGGGCGGAGCCTCGGCGAGCAGCCCGAGCCAGCTCACGCCGTGGTCGCAGTGGTGGCGCCGCACCGCCCCGGCGGGCAGCGAACGCCGGGCGGCCCCGTGCCGCCCGTCGCACCCGGCGACGTACCGCGCGTGCCACCGCCCGGGCCGCCCGTCCGCGTCGCGCACGGTGACGGAGGGCCGACCGGTGTCGGCGTCGTGGACGGCGAGGGCCTCGACGCCGAAGTCAACGCGCCCGCCAAGGTCCAAAAACCGTGCCAACAGGTCAGACACCAACTCCTGTTGGGGATAAACGGTATGCCGCTCCCCGCGCCCGAGCCCGCTGTAGTCCAGCCGGAACCGCCCATCCACACTCCGGAACTCACACGTGCTGTGGTCCCGCCCCCGCGTCCGAAGCCCTTCATCCAGCCCGTGCCGCTCCAGAATCCGCACGGTGTTCGCGGCCAGGAACCCGGCGCGCGCCCGCGTCTGCACGTGCGTGCGCTCGGCCCGCTCCAGGACGACACAGTCGATCCCACGCCCCTGAAGAAGATTCCCCACCACAAGCCCGGCCGGTCCGGCACCGAGAACCACCACATCGGCTTCACGCCGGCTCTGCATGTCTGTCACAAACCGGATCGTAGGTGCCGTGAAAGTGGCTTACCTGACGAAATCACCTGAAGGAGCGGGGTCGTAGCAGTGAGGTGGGGCGTGCGGGGTGGGGGGTGCGCTGATGTGGGGCGGTGGGCGCGGGTTCGGCTTCCGCCGAGGGGTTGGCGGGGTCGGTGGGCCTGGGGCGGCGGGGAGGGTGGGTGACCGCCGATCACCCACCGCTCCTCTGAGCCCGGCGTCCGCAGAATCCCCGCCTCAGCAGGCCACAGAATCCACTGCCTCAAGCCATAGCGGTCGTGCCATTTCGCCGCTGGGAGCTGATATCCCGGTGGGGCTCCTCGACCAGGCGGCACAGTTGGCGGAACCGCACGGCCCGAGCCATCACCTGCGCAGCATCGAGGGCATCGAGAAGGGGGACCAACAAGGATGATGAGCCAAGGAGCCGCAGTGCCGGACCGCCACGAGCAGCGCACCATCACCGACGAACAGTTCCACGACGCCGAACTCATCTGGGACTACCACCAGATGGGCCACGCCCCCCTCCCCTGCTCAGTGGCGATCGCCCTGGGCAGCCACGACCTCGGCGTGGCCACAGCCGCCGCGAACCTCTACCGGGCAGGCCTCTTCCCAACCCTGGTCTTCACCGGCGGCAACAGCCCCACCACACGAGCCCGCTTCCCGCGCGGCGAGGCGGTGCACTACCGCGAGCACGCCCTGTCCCTCGGCGTACCGGACGAGACGATCCTCATCGAGCCGAACGCCGCCAACACCGGCCAGAACATCACGCTCTCCCGCGACCTGCTCCAGCGCACCGGCATCGAGGCCGACACCCTGATGCTGATCTCCAAGCCATACATGGAGCGCCGCTCGTACGCGACCTGCCGCAAGCTCTGGCCCGAGGCCGAGGCGATCTGCGCCTCCGAGCCACTCTCGCTGGACGCCTACATCAAGTCGATCGGCGACGAAAAGCTGGTCATCGACATGCTCGTAGGCGACTTGCAGCGAGTCATCGAGTACCCCGCACTCGGCTTCGCCATCGCCCAGGACGTACCGCAGAACGTCCACGCCGCGTACGAGCGCCTCGCACGCTCCGGCTTCGACAGCCGCCTGATCAGGCCCTGAGCCCGCGGCCCCTGGGCGCCGCGCCCGCTGCCCCTGACGGCCACGCTCGATCTGGTGCCGCAGCAGCGCGGAACCCACGGCGGCGTCTGGGAGCCGATCAGCCGTGCACGCGCCATCCATCGAGGCAGACCTTCACCTGACGGTTGTGGTCCGCGTGCCAGATCACCTCACCGGCGACGGCGGCCCCCAAGGCAGGCAGCTCCATGTGGTGAGGCATGGCCGTGATCTCGGCAAGCCCAACTGCGTTCGGCACACCATCGAAGAGGAGGAAGACGCCGAACGGCTGTCGTCCGATGACCCGCGCCCTGACGTGAGACCCAAGGGGGAGCGCAGAGACCGTTGCCGCCCAGCTCCGCTCTGTGACATTCGAGGCCGGCACCTGGGAGCCGTCCGACCAGCTGAACTCGGGCATTGACCAATCATGCTCAGAGCGGCGAGGGCTGTCGACTGAGGATCGCAAACCCCACACCGCTCAGCCGCGCGAGGCCAACACGCTTTCCAACTGTGGGGGTGGTCCACGGGGCCTCGGCCGGGGCCGTTCACCTGCGTTCATGGATGGTCGGCTGTGAGAGCGGCTACCGGCTTCAGTCTCGTCTGAACGACCGTGAACGGCGCTGAATGAGACGGAAACTGAGACGGGCGTTGCCGTTCAGCCGCTACAGGCCGCCTTTGAACGCCGCGTCTGCTCGCTCGACTTCGCCCAGATACTGCTCCAGGCGGAAGCAAATCTTCTCGACGGTCCTACCATCGCGACCCGGGTACACCAGGTCTGACCAGATGACCGTCACACCCCGGAGCCGGACCCGTGTGGTCAGCCTGCCCCGACCCTGGCTCGGGTTGCTCCTGGGGTGCCGCATCCACTGTGCGCCGCATATTCGTCGGAGAGAGCGGTCCTGCTACAGGCTGACGCCAGTTAGGTCACCCATCGTCACTCGCTTCGGGCTCGCTCTCCTCGGTTGAAACAGCTTCAGGTTCTCCCTCTTCGAGGGCAGGTGGCTTTTTGGGGTCGCCCCGAAGGCCCATCAGAACGTCCCGCGTACGTCCAATCTCTTCATCGTCCGTTCCGAATTTTTCCTCAAGTGACTTTATGATGCCGAGTAGCCTTTCTTCGCAGGAGGAATGAGTCAGTTGGCCGGATATATGCAGAGTGAGTGCGAACGCCCTTTGGATGGAATGGGCCTCTCGGCTATCAGGCGGCACCCCTTCCATAAGCGCCTCTAGTCCCAAGATAGATTCATCATAGATTCCGGCGTCAGACAGTGTTCTGCACATGCATAGCAGATCCTGTCTGATTTGCCTGAATTTAGCCCAAGCGACCAGCTCATGCTTTGGAAGCTGTAGAAGCCGCTTGGTGGTTGATACTGCTTCCTCGCGGTTTTCCCTACGCTCAAGCAAGTGCATGAGGCAGTGCGCTTCGGACAGGAGACGCCGGTCCATCACTCGGTCATCCATAGCAAGCCGAACTTCAAGCACGCTGCGCATTAAAGGCTCGGATTCTTCTAGCCGCCCCAGATCAACCAGTAAATCGGCATACTCATGCCGCATGGAAAGTAGCTCCTCATCCGTGACATCACGTGTCTGCTCAAGTAGCTTCAATCGCTCGCGGTATGTGTCCGCCGACTCGTCGAGGCGCCCCTGCCGGATAAGATTCTGCGCTAGACAATGTCGCATAGACTCGCAGAAATGCTGCCCTTCTGTTGGAGTTGAATCCAGCGCGTCAATGATTGTTCTGTAGCAATCCTCGGCTTCGGCCCAGCGCTCCTTCTTGTCCAGCCAGTGGCCCAGTTGGTGCAGGGTTTCGAGATCCGCAAGACCCGGATTTTGTGCAGAGTTTACAGATTCGTAAACCTCCTCCCATTCGCTTTCCGCGCGAGCCCTTCCATTTTTCTGGGCGAGTATGATGCAAATCAACACGCGATGAGTGGAAAGCGTGTACGGGTGGCTTTTCCCAAGGATCTCCCTACGGCCTTGGAGTACTTTTCGAAGTTCTCTCTCTGCTTCCTTGAAGTTGCCCGAGTCGGCCAGGCGCTCCGCCCAATTATGATGACTCATTAATGTTTCTGGATGGAATTCTCCGAGTGTCTCCTTCTTTTGTTTATAGAGCTCCCGGAACTCCATGGCTGCCGCCGTTCCGCTTAGGCGGGCGAATGCGTAACGATGTCTAGCTGCAAGGCGTAGGGCGTGATTGGGGGCAAGTGACTCTGAAATCGCGCGAAGCGCAGTGGCGGCCTCCCCTACGGGATGCCTAAAGGCAAGATGCATGTAGGAGAAATTTCGTAGCCCTACTTGCAAAAGCGGCTCGGCGATTTCTCTCGATGGAGCCTCTGTGCTGCAGGTAATTTGCATGACGTGCGGGTAAAGGAGGCTCCACCAATGATGATTAGCCCGGTCCTCTGGGGGCAACGCTGTTGCTAGCTCTAGCAATTCCACTGCCGTTCTGGTGATTCTTGCCTGAGTCGTCCGATCTGCAATAGCGAGATGGTTCCTATTTGCTTCCAGGACCAGGTTGTGAACGGTTATTGCTGGCTGAGTCTCGTGACCGCCGTCTGACACCTCGATAATGTCAAGCAGGCTCAGATTTTGGAGAGCCTCAATGATGAGCTCCAATCGGTCAATGCTGAAGTCCTGTGGAAAGGCGTTGTGTCGCTTCAGGCCCTCGGAGTCCAGGATGTCCACAGGAATGGGATAAGGGGCGAAGCAGGAGAGCAGGCGCATGAATGTTCTAGCCTCCGGAAACCCCTGGGTCTCTAGGAGGTCAAGACTGATTTCCCACGTTCGGCTAATCAGGTGCCGATGTAGCTGCTCCGCGCTGCTGCGGCTAAGGGCGCCGCTATTTACGCGATCTAGGTATTCGATTCCCGCGTCGTCAAGTGCGGCTAGATAGGATGTGAAGTTCCGAACCCTTCCTTGGTCTCTTCCTCTACGCAAAAGGCCAGCGCCTCGCGTTGCTCGACTAAGCTGCGACCCGGCGAGTCGCAAAGCTAGTGGCAGCCCACCTAACCTTGCGGAAAGGTACTGGGCTTCACTCCGTGACCCTGCCTCATTGGCCAGATCTAGCAATACTTGCGCGCCGTCATCGGGCGTGAGCGGTTCAATGGCATGGAACTCTGCAGAGTTTCCCCAAATCTCTGGATCTCCGAGACGGGTGGTAACTAGTGTCAAACCATAGCGACTGGCGCGAATCCATCCGGTCCCATCACCTGGCTGCCCGTTGGCGCTACCGATCAATTCAGGCTCATCAACTTCATCAAGGACCAGCAGCCACCGGCGCTGAGATGAATTCAGAAGCTGCCAAAGTAGATCCGGCCCGTTTCCAATAGTTCCCCAAGCCTCTTCAATCTCCTCATGTTCGGCACCCAACCTTCGTGCGATTTGGCGCATTGCGCTGTCCAGGTTGTCTCCATTTGCCTTTACCCAGAATATGTCGAACCCCTGAGTCCGGGCGGCTTGCGCGATACTCAATGCCACCGTGGTCTTTCCACATCCGCCCATTCCGTGAAGGACGAGGAATTTGTCTTTAGGGGTGTCGAGGTGATCGCGAAGATGGGCCAGTATGGATGATCTGCCCCTAACTTCCGGTGGGAGATTCCCTAGTGGCGGCTCAAGGGAATGAATTTGAGAGCTGGAAAGGTGATTTTCTGCTGTCGCGCGATTGGAATGGTGACCTGAATGAGAGCGCCACCTTGGGGAATTCGAGGAGCTTTGCTCCCTCCGACTTCGTCGGCTGTTCGCCTTTTCCGCTGCTTCTGCGTTTTTCGCACGCTCTTGCCTTCCCGCCCATACGCGGTCATAGACAAGGCCGCAGGCTTCGAGAACCTTCTTCAACGTCTGTGAACTAGGGGCCCTCGTACCGCTCAGAGCCTCAGAGAGGGTGCTCGCGTTCACGCCGGAGTCCTCTGCGAGATGAGCGGCAGTGCGGTAGCCCGCCGCGAACATGATCTCCCTGAGTCGCTCTGCCAGGTCTCGGACTGGTTCGGGGCTGTGCTGGTCGACAGGGTTCAGTGCTCGGCTCAAGATCTCCCCCGCGTTTCGTAGCTCGCGAACTTCGATTATTCGGGTGCGCATGCAGGTCTCGCAATCGTTCTTCGCTCATACTTCGAGGTTGCTGTCGAAGATCCCACCAAGTGCCTACCAAGGGTCCTGTCGGCCTTCGTCAAGCGGCCGGCAGGAGGAGGAGACGGTGGAACTCATACGTACAGCTATCGAACACGCGGACGATGTGTCGCTTGCTTGGAGGGTGGGCCGCGGGATCGTCTTCCTGGCGAGGCTAGGCATCCGACTGAAGCGCAGGCGGGCTGACGTGAGCCGGGGAAGGGGCGCTCAGGATGGTCTGAGCCTCCACCGATCGACAGATGTATGCGCTGGGTGTGGACGGGCAGCGGACGGCTGAAGCAGTCGTCGCGGGTGCTGCACTGTTACGCAAACCGGACACCGCCAAGCGGTTCGACTGTAAGTCCGCTGGCTTGGGCCCAGTCGGAGACGCATCAAAGGCCGAACCCTGAGTGTGGACGGTGCTGCCGAGAGCGCGGTGCAGGTCAAAGCGGGTACCCGCCGTGATGCCACGACGGTCTTGAAAACGGTCGTGGCAGCGATGTCACCGTGGGTTCAAATCCCACACCCACCGCAGGTGAACGGCCCCTGACCGGGCGAATCGGTCGGGGGCTCTCCCTTTCCCCGCTCGCTGCGAGCGACCGTGGTTCCCCGCGATTCCCTGCCTGATCGGGCACGGAAGGGGCACGGTTCTTCCGTGCATGAGCATGATCAGGCAGGGGGATCGCATACTGGCGTCATGCTCTCGCCACAGCGGTTCCGAGATGCCCAGCACACGAAGTACCACTTCATTGAGCATGTGCTCGTGAGCTGTCCGAAGTGCGCTGGGATTGCACACGTTGCCCCGGTGGCGTCGGCGGCTGAGGACGAGGTTCCTTCCGTGTTCGCGCACCGCCGTCTCGTCTGTAGGCCGTGCGGTCTGTCACGAGAGGCTGCTTGGGGAGGGTTCCGCCTCTTCCGAGGGCGAGGCGACAGATCCTTACTTTGGTCTGCCGTTGTGGTTGCAGACAGAGGTGCGACACGGCTGGCTGTGGGCCTACAACCCGGAACACCTGGAGCTGATCCGGAAGTTCGTACAGGCACCGTTGCGTGAGCGAGCCCCATGGGATGCGCAAGTAAAAAAGATGACGCTCGTCGCGCGGCTACCAACCTGGATCAAGAGCGCGAAGAACAGAGATGAGGTTCTGCGCGCCATCGATCGGATCCGGGCGTCCCCCGCCTGACCAGCTCAACCACGCACCTACCCCGGCTCCCATCCCGTCCGCCGTCGACCCACACACCGTGGAGCGGGCGTGGTTCAGGGCGTCAAGGTGGAGCGCGCCACTGTACGAACGACCTTGACGCCCTGGGCCGCGACTGCTCGGCTCTGCCTGGGGCGACGGTGGACGGGATGGGAGCCCACCACGCTCGCCACGATGTGCCCGCGGCCGGGGACGGCGCCCTCTCCATCCCGGTGCTGGCCGATCCCCCGCCGGAGGCATCGTCGTGACCGTGGGCCATGAACGTCGGGTTCTCGACTCATGACCTCCGGGCCTATCCACCTGTGGGCGGGCGTCGGCGCAGCCGGGGGCGGAGCGGGCCGAAGGCAGGAGCGGCGCCCCGAGCGGAGTCGGGAGCCCGCCCGGCGGAGCGGAGCGCAGCCGGGGCTTGAACCAGTAGAGAAAGTTGTAATTCAGTCGGTCGCCTGGGGTGTGGAGTCGCTTACGCCCGCTGGGAGTTCAGGTGCCTTGTGGCTGTCTGCGAGGGGCAGGAAGAGCACCGGGTGCACCGTCCACGTGATGCGCGTGCTGGCGTAGGTCACCGACGCCGTGCAGGGCTCCGAGCGGAGAAGGGCCAGTCGCGTGTCGATGCGGCTCTCGTAGAGCCAGTCCCAAGTCTCTTTCGGTGCAACTGGGTTCAGCTCCGCTGTGATGGCTCGGAGCGCTGTGGGGAGCCAGCCGTCCGCCTGGGTCGCGGAGTACGCGCCGAAGGATGTCGTCACGGTCGGCCCGCCCGGTGCCCTCAGGTCCTCCGCCCAGCACTCGCACCAGAAGCCGCGGGCTAGGTCGTCGTTCAGCATGGGTGACCCCCTGGCCCCGGCCATGGCGAAGTGAAGAGCTCCGCCGTCACCGTGTGCGCCCCGTCGCTGTTCCGCACCGCCACCCGGTGGGCCAGCGCGCTGACCATCCCCAGGCCTCTGCCGTGCACCGCCTCGTCGTCGGGGTGCTCGACCTTCGGGGCCGTCCCACCCGCGCTCCCGCCGTCCGTGACCGACAGGGCGATGACCTGGGCCGACACCGCCAGAGCCAGGTGGAAGCTGCCCGCGGGCCGCCCGCTGGCCGTGTGCAGGATCGCGTTTGCGCTCAGCTCGCTCGCGATGAGTTCGGCGTCCTCCGCGAGGGGCGAGGCGCCGAGGATGTCGCGGGTCCAGCGGCGGGCGCGGCTGACCTCTTCGGGGAGGCCTGGGCATGTGAGGCCCCAGACGCGGGCGGTGCTGGCAGTGCTCGTATACTCGTGCATACAAGTTCCTTTGTGCTGCTAGGCCGCCATGTGCAGCGGGTTCGGGCTAGACGAGTTTCACGCCGTCGTGGGCGCGGATGGCCGGTGGAGTCGCTGCGTCGAGCGCGTCCAGGACGCGGATCGCGTACGCCTCGTCGGCGAGTTCGGTGACCTCTTCGCGGGTGGCCCAGCGCAGGGCGCGGGTCTCCTCGCCGGTGGTGGGCGTGCCGTCGGCGGCCTCGCAACGGAAGACCAGGGAGACGATCAGGCCCGTCATGTTCTTGTAGACGCCGGTCAGGGTCGCGGGAAGTGCGATCTTGACGCCGGTTTCTTCGAGGACCTCGCGCTGGAGGGCTTCGGGGATGGTTTCCTCGCGTTCGAGGACGCCGCCCGGAGGCTCCCACTGGCCGTTGTCGCGGCGCTGGATCAGCAGAGCCCGCCCCTGGTCGTCGACGATGACTCCGGCGACGCTCACGGAATGGGGGCGGTCAGTGCTCACGTTCCTCGGCCCTCTCGGTGACCTCTGGGATGGCTAGGCTCTCCACCGTAGCAACGCAACTCGCCCACTCGTCTAGATATCTAAAGGGGTACACACGTGACCTCGCTCCCTGCCGGGCACCTCGGCGCCGTCGACCCCACGAGTGATCGTGCGGTCTTCCGGCAGATCGCCGACCAACTGCGCGAGGCCATCGACCGTGGGCGGTTCCGGGAGGGCGAGAAGCTGCCCTCCGAGGCCGAGCTCGTCGAGCATTACGGGGTCTCCCGGATGACGGTGCGGAACTCCTTCTCCGTCCTTCAAGGGGAAGGGCTCGTGCGTGCCGAGCACGGCAAGGGGGTCTTCGTGCGTCCCCGGCCTCCTGTGCGACGCCTCGCCTCCGACCGGTTCGCCCGGCGGCACCGCGACGAAGGGAAGGCCGCGTTCATCGTCGAGGCCGACGCCGCCGGCGGTCACCCCCAGGTGGACAGCCTGGAGGTGAAGGAGGAGAAGGCCGGCCAGGACATCTCCACCCGGCTCGGGGCGGCCCGCAAGGTGCTCGTGCGGAGGCGGCGGTATCTGCTGGACGGGCGACCCGTCGAGTACGCCACCTCGTACCTCCCGCTCGACATTGCCCGCGGCACGCAGATCGCCGAACCCAACCCCGGCCCCGGCGGCATCTACGCCCGCCTCGAAGAACTCGGCCACCGCCTCGACCACTTCGAGGAGGAGATCCGTGCCCGTATGCCCTCGCCCGCCGAGGCCAAGACCTTGCGGCTCGCGCCCGGCGTGCCCGTGGTCTGTCTGATCCGGACCGCGTATGACACGGAGGGGCGGGCCGTGGAGGTCTGCGACACCGTCATGGCCGCCGACGCGTACGTCTTGTCCTACCGACTCCCGGCCACGTGAGCTGAGAGTGCGTCGGGTGCGGCCTGGTCCCACTCGGGCCGGACAGCAAAGAACCCCCGGGTCGATGACCTGGGGGCTTCGATAAGAGCGGGTGACGAGAATCGAACTCGCACTCTCAGCTTGGGAAGCTGATGTTCTACCACTAAACTACACCCGCGCGACGCACCGGTTGAACCGGTTTCGTACTGTCGCACACTCTACCCCATTCCAGGCCCCGGGCGCCGACGCGCCGGGGTCTCGCTGCGCTGTGTGGGCTCTGCGTGACTGCGGGCGAAGGGAGTTGGGGCGTACGGTAGGGGCCGCCTCAGGGGTGCTTCGGGGTGTGATCGGAGTTCCGGTCAGGTCCTGTCCGGGTCGTGGGCGGGTCGTGGGCCGGTCGTGGTCGGGGTGTCGGCCGGGGTGTGTCCGGGGGGTTCCGGCGGGTGGCCGGAGTGCGGCCGTGTGGGTTCCGTGAGGGCGTCGTGCGGGGGTCCGTCGGAGACGGAGTGCCGCCTGGAGTGGCGTCCCTTTCATCCCGTAATGTGGCTTTCGCCGTCGGCCGGAAGGTCGGATCGGAAGGCCGGGAACGGCCTCCGTTCGTGGGTGGACGGCACTTGCAAAACGGCTCTGGGGAAGGGACCCGAGGACTTGATGGAGCGCACCGTCGTCCGTTGTGCCGAAGGGCACGTGTTCAGCACCGCTTCGTTCCCGATGCAGCAGGCCGACCGGCTCGGCCCCGGTCGGCTGATCCGATGTCCTCGCTGTGCCCGGCTCCGGCACGCGGTTCCGGTGGAGTTGCAGAAGCGGTAGGTGGAGGGAGGGGGGAACCCTTGGGGACCCCTCACCCGAGGCGCGCGGGTCTGTCCGATTGGGGCGGTCCCGCGCGCTCTGCGTATCCTCGGTGCGTGCTTCTCTCAGACAAGGACATCCGGGCCGAGATCGACGCCGGGCGGGTCCGGATCGATCCTTACGACGAATCCATGGTGCAGCCGTCGAGCATCGACGTGCGCCTCGACCGCTTCTTCCGGGTGTTCGAGAATCACCGCTACCCGCACATCGACCCGTCCGTCGAGCAGGCGGATCTGACCCGGCTCGTCGAGCCGGAGGGGGACGAGCCGTTCATCCTCCACCCCGGGGAGTTCGTGCTCGCCTCCACGTACGAGGTCATCACCCTCCCCGACGACCTCGCGTCGCGCCTCGAGGGCAAGTCCAGCCTCGGGCGGCTCGGGCTCGTCACCCACTCCACCGCCGGGTTCATCGACCCGGGGTTCAGCGGTCACGTGACCCTGGAGCTGTCCAACCTCGCGACGCTCCCCATCAAGCTGTGGCCGGGCATGAAGATCGGCCAGCTGTGCATGTTCCGGCTGACCTCCGCCGCCGAGTCCCCCTACGGGTCCGAGCGCTACGGGTCGCGCTACCAGAACCAGCGCGGACCCACCGCCTCCCGTTCCTTCCTCAATTTCCATCGGACCCAGGTGTGAGCCCCAGCATGAGTGACGTTCGCGAAAACCTTACGTACGAGAAGTTCGGCGTCGCCGTGCGCGAGCTGGCGCAGACCATCGCCGACGACGGGTACGAGCCCGACATCGTGCTCAGCATCGCCCGCGGTGGCGTGTTCGTCGCCGGAGGGCTCGCGTACGCCCTCGACTGCAAGAACATCCACCTGGTGAACGTGGAGTTCTATACGGGGGTGGGGACGACCTTGGAGATGCCGGTCATGCTGGCTCCCGTCCCCAACGCCATCGACTTCTCCGACAAGAAGGTCCTCATCACCGACGACGTCGCCGACACCGGGAAGACGCTGAAGCTCGTCCACGACTTCTGCCTCGACACCGTCGCCGAGGTGCGCTCCGCCGTCATCTATGAGAAGTCCCACTCGCTCGTGAAGTGCGAGTACGTGTGGAAGCGCACCGACGAGTGGATCAACTTCCCGTGGAGTGTCGAGCCGCCCGTCGTGAGGCGGCAGGGGCAGGTTCTCGACGCGTAGCGGTCAGCGGTTCTTGTACGCAGCGAAGGGCCCCGGTGAGCTTGTGCTCGCCGGGGCCCTTCGCCGCGTACGGAAGCTCAGAACGTACCCAGCTTGACGATCGACAGGATCGCCAGGAGCTGGATCGCCGACGCGCCCAGCGCCCGCGGCCACGGCAGGTCGTGGGACTTGCTCACCATGAGGGTCAGGAGCGCGCCCGCCGCCAGCCAGGTGGCCCAGCCGAGGAGCTGGACGAAGCCGTTGCCGCCGCCGAGGAACAGGGCGACGATGACGCGCGGGGCGTCCGTGATCGCCATGATCAGCATGGAGAGGCCGACCGTCGGCTGCCAGGCGCCGTCGCCGCCGAACTGGCGGGCCAGGGAGTGCGTGACGATGCCGAGGATGAAGGCGCTGAGGGAGATCGCCACGCCGGTCGTGATGACGTACGGGATCGCCGTGGACAGCGTGGCGTTCAGCACGTCCTCGCGGGCCTCGTCGAAGCCGAAGACGGCGAGCAGGCCGTAGAGGAACGTGACGATGACGGCCGGAGCCCACATCGCGTAGTCCCGCATCTGGAGGAAGGTCGGGGCCGGGCGGAAGACGATGCCGCGCAGCAGGTCCTTCCAGGGGAGCTTCGGGCCGATGGGGCCGGGCGGGGCCTGGCCGGCGCGGTAGCTGTTGCCGTCGTTGTACGGGTCCGCGCCGTACGGGTCCTCGCCGAGGGAGAAGGCCTGGGTGTGCCCGGCGTTGTTGGCGGCGTACGGGTCGTGGCCGCCGCCGTGCCCGCCCTGCCCGCCGTGTCCGCCCTGGCCGCCAGGACCACCGTGCCCGCCCTGGCCGCCGAAGTACTCGGGCTCGCCGCCGTGGCCGCCCGGAGGCTGCGGCCACTGCTGGGCGCCGCCGTGGTGCTGGCCGCCGCCCTGGGGGCCGCCGTGCTGCGGGCCGCGCTGGCCGCCGCCGTACTGACCGGGGCCCGGGCCGCCGTAGGGCGGCTGGCCGCCGTACGGCTGCGGGGCCGGGCGGCCGCCGCCGGGCGCGGGCGGGTACCCGTACGGTGCCTGGCCGCCCTGGGGGGCCTGCTGTCCGTACGGGTCCTGCCGCGGTCCTTGGTGCGGCCCCGGGTGACCGCCCTGACCGGGGTGCCCGCCTTGGGGCGTGCCCTGTCGGGGTCCTTGCTGTGCGCGGTTGTCCCGGCCGCCGCGTCCGCTCCTGAATCCAGCCACGGAATCGAACGTACCTGGTCTGGAGGGGTGCGGTCGTCCGTCCTGTGGAGGAGAGCGGGTTTGCGGCTGAGCTGTGACAACCCCTAGGGGGACCCTGAGGGGACAACCCCAGGTCAGGGGCTCGGGTCAGCGCCCGAGGACGCTCCCGTACGCCAGTGCGGTGGAAGTCGCCGGAAGGGAGAGGGAGTTGGGCGTGAGGGCGGTGGTGCCGGGCGGGAGCGCGCCCGGGGCGGACCAGACGCCGCCCGCCGAGGCGTTCTCGCCGGGGGCGGAGACGGTCAGGTCGGGCGTGCCGTCCTTGTCGTGGTCGCCGACGGCGAGCGCCGCGCCGAACCGGTCGCCGGACTCGGCGGTGCCGGGGATCTGATACGTGTCCTGCTGGAACGCGTAGCCCTTGGCCTCGCCGTCCCCGAGCTCGTCGTCCGCGTCGAGGATGCCCTTCTTGCCGCCGAGCAGGACGGTGGCGCTGCCCGCGTTCTTCTTCGCCCCGATGGCCTCACCGGGCGCGCCCACGATCAGGTCGTCGCGGCCGTCGCCGTTGACGTCCGCGGCGGTGACGGCCTCACCGAAGCCGTCGCCGGTCTCGGCGACCCCGGGGACGCCGGGGGTGTCCTGGTTGAGGGTCTGCTTGCGCAGGCCGAAGCTGTTGGGGCGGTCGCCGCCGTAACGGATGTGGACGCCGCCGCCCTTCGTCAGCTCCTCGGGGCCGCACGGGTCGTCGATGTTCTCGTCGGCGATCTCGCGGCAGTTGCCGAAGGCGAGGTCGTCGTGGCCGTCGCCGTTGAAGTCGCCGGTGGCGATGGCGGAGGTGGCGCCGTTGTCGTTGACCCAGTCGAGGACGAGGCGGCCCTCGCGGCTGTCGTAGCGCAGGAGCTTGATGTGGGACTGCGTGTACGGCTGCTGCTTCGTGTAGTACGCGACGGCGAGGTCGGTGCGGCCGTCGCCGTCGTAGTCGCCCGTGGACAGGACGGGGGCGCGGCCGCCCATGCGGTCGCCCGTGCCGGGCTGGGTGTGGTCGGCGCGGGGGTTGTAGTTGACGACGACCTTGTCGGTGCCGCCGATGGCCAGGTCCATGTCCGTGTCGCCGGTGAAGTCCCCGGCGACGAGGGCGTTGCCGTACCGGTCCCCGGCCTTCTCGCCGCGCGCGGCCGTGTGGGAGCCGGCGAAGCCGCCCGCGTCGCCGTACACGACGGTGACGCTGCCGGTGTCCGTCCGCCCGTCGATGTCCTCGCCGGGCGCGCCGATCGCGAGGTCGGTGTACCCGTCGTTGTCCACGTCGGTGACGGCGACGGACGTCCCGAACCCGTCCCCGGCCTCCGGGGTGCCGGGGACGTGTGCGGTGGCCTGCGTGACGCGTACGTTGCGGTCGGCGCGCAGCCCCTTGGGGCCGCCCCAGACGACGTTCACGTACCCGGCCTTGGCCTTGCCGCCCACCGTGGCGGCGGGCACGCCCACGGCGAGGTCCGCGTAGCCGTCCCCGTTGAAGTCGCTCTTGGCCGCGGGCGGCGTCGGCTCGTCCGCGGCGGCGCCCGCGGCGAGCGGCAGGGTGAGGCCGGTCGCCGCGAGCGCCGTGGCGGCGGCCAGGGCGAGGGTGCGTGTGCGCACAGGGGCTCCAACTCGTTGGTGGTGGCTTGGATTCACCTGTGTGACACGTGGGGTTGGGGAACGGTTGTGGGGGTGGGAAGGGTTACTGGAGGATGCCGGAGGTGAGGTCGTCACGCCCCAGGGACCGCGCACCGGTGGTCGTGACGCCGGACGGCGAGCCGAGGAGGCGGACGTCGTCCTGGTCCCCGTTCACGTAGAGGTCGGCGTAGCCGTCGCGGTCGGTGTCCCGCAGACGTACGGTGCGGCCGAACACGTCCCACTCCGTGAGGGCGCCCGGCACGCCTCGGGTGTTGCGGGCGAACCACTGCGAGCCGGTGCCCTTCAGGCCGCCTCGGCCGCCGCGCAGGACGTGTACGCCACCGGCTTTCGCCTTTCCGTCGACGGTCTCCCCGCGTACGCCGATCGCCAGGTCCTGGTAGCCGTCGCCGTTGACGTCGCCCGCGGAGATGTCGCTGCCGAACCAGTCGGACTTCTCCGGGGTACCGGCGATGCCGGAGGTGGCCTGGGTGAGACGGGTGGCGGAGCCGGGACCGGAGGAGCCGCCGCGCCAGACGGTCACGGCACCCGCCGACCGGGAGTGCCGCGAGTCCTGCGGGGCGCTGACGGCGATGTCGCCGTAGCCGTCCTTGTCGAAGTCGGCGACCACACCTTCGGTGTCGCTCGGCGAGTACGGGCTGACGCGCAGGGTGCTGCCCGGCCTCAGGGTGCTGCCGCCCTTGATGAACCACGCGTCGGACCGCTCGGCCGACGCGGTGACGCCTTCGCCCGCGATGACCAGATCGGTCGCGGCGTCCTTCGTGACCCGGCCCGCGATCAGGGTCTGCGGGGTGAAGCGGTTCCCCTTGGTGAGGCGCACGACCGAACGGCCCACGCCGGACGGGGAGATGCCCCCGGTGTAGACGTGGACGGAGCGGCCGTTGACCGCGGCGAGATCCGGGGTACCGTCGCCGTTGAAGTCGCCGGTGGCGAGGTCGCTGCCGAACCAGTGGTGCGCCTTGGGGGCCTTGTTGGGGATCGCGGTGCCCCGGGACAAGCCGTCGGGCGAACCCCACAGGACCGTGGCGCCCCCTTGGTTCGAGTCGCGGCCCACCCGTTCGGTGGGGGCGGCGACGGCCAGGTCCCCGTACCCGTCCCGGTTGAAGTCCGCGGCGACCCGGACCTCTTCGCCCCACCTGTCGCCGGTCTCGTCGGCACCAGGGATCCCGGGGCTGCCCTGATGGATGATCTGGTACTCGCGGCCGGGACCGGACGGCGTTCCGAAGGTGACGCGGACGGCGCCGCCCTTGCTCTCGCCGTACTCCGCGGTGGCGTAGTCCCGGTACCCGTCCCCGTTGAAGTCGTCGCCGAACTTGGCGGGAGCGGAGGGGGCGGCCGTCGCCGTCGTGGGCGAGGCCAGGGGGACCAGCGCGGCGGCGGTCAGGGTCGTGGTGAGCAGGGCGGTGGTGCGCAGGCGCACGGGGGCTCCTTGGGGAGGGGCCGGGCCTCTGGGTGGGGCCCGGCCGGTGAGGTGGGGGTGGGGGTCAGTCGGCGAAGTTGGCGCCCAGGCGCGGGGTGCCCGTGCCGGAGAGGTGTGCCGTCCCCGGGTAGATCCCGGACGTGCCCTTGAGGCTGCCGTTCTGCTGGGACAGGAGCGGGTACACGGCGCCGTTGCCGCCGTTCTCGCCGACGGCGCCCAGGATCACGTCGGCGCGGAGGTCGCCGTTCAGGTCGTCGACGTGGACGTCCGAGCCGAGGAAGTCGTGCTTCTCGTCGTCGTCGGGGACGCCGGGCGTGTTCTGGGTGAGGAGCTTCGCGCCGCGTCCGGTGAGGCCGGAGCCGTCGGCCTTGCCGTAGAGGACCGTCACCGCGCCGGAGTCCGCGACGCCGTCGACGGTCTCGCCGGGGGCGCCGACCACCAGGTCCAGGTTGCCGTCGCCGTTGATGTCGCCGAGGTCCAGCTCGTTGCCGAAGGAGTCGCCCTTCTCGCCGCTGCCGGGGACGCCCGAGGTGTTCTGGGTGATCTTGTCGCGCTCGTCGTTGTCCGGGCCGCCGCCGTTGCCGAACAGTACGTTCACCGCGCCGCCCTTGGCCGCGCCCGCGACGCCGTCGTCCCACGAGGTGCCGATGACGACGTCGTCGTAGCCGTCCTTGTTGACGTCGCCCAGGTCCGTGATGATGCCCGGCAGGAGCTTCTTGGCGGCGGACGCCTTCAGGCCCGAACGGGAGCCGGGGATCCAGAAGTTGGCGTTGGGGGCCTCGGCTGTCGTCTCGTAGCCGTTGACGATCAGGTCCTCGAAGCCGTCGCCGTCGGCGTCGCCCGAGTGCAGGTTGAGGACGCCGACCTCGCCGTTGCCGTGGATGCGGGCCTTGACGGTGGAGTGGCCGCCCGTCGCGCCGCCGCGCCTGAAGCCGCCGCGCAGGATGTCGACGACCGCGGTGGTGCCGGTGCCGACCGCCAGGTCGGTCTTCTTGTCGCCGTTGAAGTCCGCAGCCTCCAGGGAGCCGCCGAAGCGGTCGTGGCGCGTGGGGCGCGGGTCCTTCAGGGTGGTGCCGCCCTTCAGGCCGCTCGGCGAGCCCCACAGGATCTGGACGGAGCCGCCGTCCTTGTCGCCGCCCACGTCCTCGCCCGGCACCCCGACGGCGAGGTCGTCGTAGCCGTCGTCGTCGAAGTCCCCGTACGCCAGGTCGGCGCCGAACCCGTCGCCCTTCTCCGCGGAGCCGGGGACGCCGGGGCCGTTCTGCGTGTACGCCACGCTTCGGCCGACGCCGCCCTCTTTGCCGTACGTCACGGTGACGGCGCCCGCCGCGGCCTTGCCGCCGACGTACGTGCCCGAGGCGGATGTGGCGACGTCCGCTCGGCCGTCGTGGTTGAAGTCCGCGTCGGGGGTGGTGAGTTCAGGGCGGGGGGCCGCTGTTGCCGTCTGTGCGGTGGCCGTGAGGAGGCCGCCTGTGAGCGCCAGGGTGGCGGCGGTGGCCGCGGTGGCGGTGGTCAGGCGCAGGTGGCGGGTGCCGGGTCTGTGGGGGAGGTCGGTGTCGCGGGAGGTGGTGCGCTTGCTCTGGGACATGCGGGGTTCTCTCCTGCGGTGTGATCGCGGTTGCGTTTGCCAGGGGTTGGCTGCGCGTTTGCGTATGCGTTGGCCTGGACCTTGGCCTAGGAGAGACCTGCGGTGAGGTGTGGGGGTTGTGTGGTGCTGGCGTGAAGTTACGTTGTCGTTATGGGGAGTTGGGGGCAGGGGGGGCGGAGCCCTCGCGGGGGCGCCCCAGTCCCACCCCTTCTCCGAAACCATGGGCTGCGCCCCTGGACCCCGGGGGTGGGTGTCCCGTGCGGGTGGGACGGTCCGCCGCCGGATCGGCGCTCCGCGCCTCGTCCTCAAACGCCGGACGGGCTGAAAATTCCGCCGTGGACCGAAGAGTTCGCCAGGTGGGCTGAAGGTTTCGCTGGGTGGGCTGAGGACTTCGCCGGCTGGGCCGAGGACTTCGCCGGCTGGGCTGAGAACTTCGCTGACGCGGGCGGGCTGAAGGTGCCGGGCTGTTGGGCTGGCCGGTGCAAGTTTGGGCGGGTGGGTGGGGGAGAGCCCGTCCGGCGTTTGAGGACGAGCGCGGAGCGCGATCGGGGGGGCTTGGTTCGGGCTGAGGGTGCCGAGTTGGCCGAGTTGTGGGGGGGGGAGAGGCGCGGGGTGCCGCAGTGGTGGTGCCCCGCGCCTCGGTGGGCGCTAGTGGCCCAGGATCGCCCCGTACGACCGCGCCCCCGCGAGACCAAGCTTGGCCGGTGTCACCGACACCTGAGGCGCAGGCCGGTCCTTGGGGGTGCCGTACCAGACCCCGCCGGACGAGGCGTTCTCACCGGGCGCGGCGACGGCCGAGTCGGGGGAGCCGTCCGCGTTGTAGTCGTCCACGGCGACCGCCGCACCGAAGCGGTCGCCGGCCTCGGACGTACCGGGGACACCCGGGGAGGTCTGGTTGAGGCCGCTGCCGTAGAGCTCCTTGCCGGTGCCGGTGGACTCCAGGATCCAGTACGCGCCGGCGGCCTGGTCGCTGCCCACCGCCTCGGCACTGGCGCCCGCGATCAGCTCGTCGCCGTCCTCGCCGTCGAGGTCGCCCACGGCGAGCGCCGCGCCGAAGTTGTCCTCGGCCTCGGAGTTGCCGTCGACGCGGGGCGTGTTCTGGGTGGTGCAGGACACGTCGCCGCCGAGCGTGGTGCCGGACTTGCCGTACACGGTGGCGATGGCACCGCCGAGGCGGTCCTCGCAGTAGCCGTGGTCGCCCTCCTCGGCCTCGGGGTTGGGCTGGACCTGCCCGAGGGCGAGGTCGGCGGTGCCGTCGCCGTCGAAGTCGCCGGTGGCGAGGGACGTCGCGGTGTCGCCGGTGCGCCAGTTCCTCTTCCACGCCCCGGACTCCGTGCCGTACACCGCCGTGCCCGCGATCTCCATGCCCCCGTACGTCACCGCGAGGTCGTCGCGGCCGTTCGCGTCGAAGTCGCCGGACGTCACCGCGCGGGGACCGCTGAAGTGCCAGCTGTCGACGCGTTTCAGGGTCGCGGGGGACCCGGCCTTGAACGGTCCCGGGCGCATCTCCATCGCGCGGATCTCGTCGTTCGCCGTGCTGAGCGCGATGTCCTGGTCGCCGTCGCCGTCGTAGTCACCGGTGGTGACGATCCCGCCGATCTGGTTGTCCGCGTACGCGCCGTTGGCGGCCGTGAAGCCGCCCTTGATGCCGGACTTGGCGCCCCAGAGGACGGTGAGGGTGCCCGCGGCGCCCCCTGCCGCGTTGTCCTCGCCGGGCGTGCCGACGACGATGTCCGTGCGGCCGTCGCCGTTCATGTCGCCGGTCGCCACCGCGGACCCGAAGCCGTCGTCCTTCTCGACGGTGCCGGGAACCCCGGCGGTGCCCTGGCTGACGGTCGTCGAGCCGTGGCCGCCGAGGCCCTTCTTGCCGCCCCAGACCACGTTCACGTAGCCCGCCTTGGCCTTGCCGCCGACCGTGGCGCCGGGAACGCCGACCGCGAGGTCCGCGTAGCCGTCGCCGTTGAAGTCCGACTTCGGCTTCGGCGCGGGCCCGGCCGCGACGGCGGGGGTCGCGGAAAGGCCCGCGACGCCGAGTACGGTCGCCGCGCACAGCACGGCGGCGGAGAGAGTCTTCTTACGCAAGGTAGCTCCAACCTGCAATGTACGTAGGTGAGTTGAAGGTCAGTGGCGGCAGCACTCAGCGCAGCGTCTCGCCGAAGCCCCTTCCGGCCCCGCCCGCGCCGAAGTCCGAGCCGTTGAAGGAGGTTGCGTACGACGTCGTGGCACCCGTCGTCGTACCGCGAAGCACCCACACCGCGCCCGCGTCCGCCGCCGTGCCGATGTCTTCGCCGCGCGCGCCGATCGACAGGTCGGCCTTGCCGTTCCTGTTGATGTCCTTCAGGCGCACGGAAGATCCGAACTGGTCGTTCTTCTCGGCGACTCCAGGGACGCCCGTCGTCTCCTGGTGCCAGGACCTGCCACCGGTCAGGCCGTTCGCCGCGCCCTTGAACAGGGTCACGCTCCCCGTGCCCGGAACGGTTCCGACCTGTTCGCCGAGCGCGCCCACCGCGACGTCCGCGCGGCCGTCGCCGGTCACGTCACCCGCGGCCACCGCCGCGCCGAACGCGTCGCCCGCCTCGTCCGCGCCCGGTACGCCCGCGGTGTCCTGCGTGTACGTCACGGGAGCGCCGAGCTCGGAGTCGGCCCCGAGGCGTACGCTGACCGAACCGCCCTTGCCCGCGCGCGGGTTGCCGGTGATCAGGTCGTCGTAGCCGTCGCCGTTGACGTCGCCCCCGGCGAGCGGGCCACGCGTCGCCGTCCGGTCGTCGCCCTCGGCCAGGACGCCCGACCAGTAGCCGAGGTCGCCCGCACCGCCCTTCATGTACGCGGTGTAGGCGCCGCCGTCCTCCCGCTCGCCCGCGAGGATGTACGTGTAGCCGCCCTTGTTCGTGAAGTGGCCCGCGATCATGTCGTCCAGGCGGACGTTCTTCGGCAGGAAGTCGACTTCGAGGGGGATCGCGCGGCCGTCCTGCGGGGTGCCGTCGGCGTAGTACCACCAGTGGTTGCCGCTGATCACCGCGAGGTTGGCCACCTCGTCGCCGTCGATGTCGACGAAGCTGGCCGCCTCGCCGAAGCGGTGGTCGTCGGCGCTCGGCGCGGTGAGGGTCTTGCCGCCCGTCTTGAAGCCGCTCTTGCCGCCCCAGACGATGGTGACGGTGCCGCCGGGCTTTCCGGGCGTCGTCTCGCCGGGGGCGCCCACGATCAGGTCGGCGTAGCCGTCGCTGTTCACGTCGCCGCTGGTGACGTTCTCGCCGAACTCGTCGCCGGGCTCGGTGGTGCCGGGGACTCCTGCGGTGTTCTGTGTGACGGTCGTGCCGCGGCCCGGCTTCACGCCGGACGCCGAACCGTACGTCACCGTCACCGAGTTGCCGTTCGGCGCGCCCACCGCGAGGTCGCGGTAGCCGTCGCCGTTGAAGTCGTCCTTCAGGGCGGCGGGGGCCGCGGTGGCCGTCCCGGCGAGGGGCAGGGTCAGGCCTCCGGCAGCGAGGGCTGCGGTGGTGACCGCGACGGCCAGGCTTCTTGCGCGCACGTGGGGCTCCCGGGCTTGTGGGTTCACGGGGGGTCACCAGGGGGTGGACCTTGGGTGAACGGTGGTGTGGGGTTCCGGGGGTGTGACAGGCGGGGGGAGGGAAAGGTTGTGCGAGTCGGGGGTTGGTGGGGGGCAGGGGCGCCCCTGCCCCGGCGCGCCCCGGGCCCCTGGCGTGGCCGCGTTCACACGCGTCCCGGAGTTCGCAGAAGGCTCACGCGCGTCCGGCCCTGCCCATACGCTGGCTGGTGGTGAGCCGTTCAGAGAGGGGCAAGGCCGTGATGTCCTCAGGTGACACTCCGGACCCGTACGCCGACCCGCTGCGGTTCGGTCAGCGCGTGCAGATCCTCCGCGAGCGCCGTGGCATGACCCGCGCCCAACTCGCGGACTTCATCGGGGTGTCGGTGCACACCCTCCGCAAGATCGAGAACGGCCAGCAACGGGCCCCGGCCCTCGACATGGTGCTGCGCATCGCCGAGGCGCTGCGCGTGCGCGACCTGGCCGAGCTGACCGGCCGCGCGGACGCGCACGTGGACCTGTTCGCCGGGCCCGGCCATCCCCGCCTCGCCGCCGTCCAGGCGGCCGTCGACGACTTCGCCCTGGCGACGGTCGTCGAACCGCCCCCCGTCGCGCACCTGGAAGCCCGCCTGCACGCGGCGTGGAAGGCACGGCACCAGTCGCCCAACCACCGCGAGGCCATCGGCAAGTTGCTGCCCGACCTGATCCGCGACGCGCGGGCGATCGCACGGCACGCCGAGACGGCCGCCGAGCGCCGGGCGGCCCAGGCCCACCTCGCCGAGACGTACTCGCTGTCGCAGTTCTTCCTCGCCTATCAGCCCGACACCGCCCTGCTGTGGCGCGTCGCGGAGCGCGGCATGGTCGCCGCCCAGGACTCGGGCGACCCGCACGCCATCGGCGTGGCCGCCTGGCTCCTGGCGCAGGCCCACCGCGACAGCGGGCCCCGCCACTTCGACGCCGCCGACACGATCAACCTCGAAGCCATCCGCTTCCTCGAACCCCTCCTGCCCGACGCCGCCGACGACGTACTCGCCATCGCGGGCGCCCTGGAGTTCGAGCTCGGCTACACCGCGGCCCGGCGCCGGGACACCGGTACGGCGTGGCGGCACTGGGACAAGGCGAAGGACATGGCGGCGCGGCTGCCCGCCGACTACTTCCACCCCGTGACCAGCTTCGGCCGGGCGATCATGGGCGCGCACGCCGTCACCGTGGCGGTCGAGCTGCGCCAGGGCGGCGAGTCGGTGCGCCAGGCGGCCCGCGCGGACAAGGCCGTCATCAAGTCGCGGCCGCGCCGGGCCCGGCACCGGATCGAGGAGGCCCGCGGCTTCCAGCTCGACGGGCAGCCGGACGTGGCGATCGCCACGCTCCAGAAGGCGTACGAGGCCGCCCCCGAAACGATCCGCTACAACGGCTACGCCCGCCGCATCATCCTTGAGGAGACCGAGTCGAAGCAGTCCGGCCGTCGGCACCGCGCAGCCGATCTGGCCATGGGCATCGGCCTGTTGGGCGCCTGACACGAGGTGACCGGATTCCGGTCATCGACGGGGCGCGGGTGCGCCTACGGTCCAAGGTGTGACCCGAATCCCCCCGCCCCCGGGACCTCCGACGCCCCCGCTCGGCCACGACAAACAACGGATCAGCGCCTGGCTCGCCGGAGCCGACCCCCACCCCGGCGCCGTCCACACCGCCTGGGCCGAACGTGGCCTCGCCCTGCTCCCCCTGGGCCACCGCTTCGACGCCATCCGCGTACCCGCCGCCCGCGTCCACGCCGCCGTCCACAGCGACGACCCGCACACCGTTGCCGCCTTCCTGCGCGACTGGCTCGCGGGCCCCGTCATCCGCGACACCCGCGGCGCCCCCGGCCCGTACTACGTCCTCATCGCCCCGCACTCCACCTGGCACGGCACGGAGGAACGGCTCAGCACCCACACCTTCCTCGGCGTCCCCCGCCTGGGCCACCCCGTGTCGACCCTCACCCGCTGGGTGGTCCAGCCCACCGCCCCCGGCGAACTCTGCGACCCCGCACACCTGAGCGCGCTGCTCATGACGGCCGAGACCCTGAAGGCGGTCGAGCCGTGAACGCCACCACGGAACTCGACGCACGGGCCACGGAGGCGTACGCCGTCTACTTGGGCCACCTGTACGGCTGCCGCCCCTGCCAGGACGAGGACGAGTGCGCCACGGGCGCCCGTCTGCGCGAGACGTGGAAGGCGGCAAGGAACCGCTCCCTGCGGGCCGGACGCACCCCGGCCTGACTAGCGCGCACCCGCGCCTGACCAGCGACGCACCCCCGTCCGACTACGGGACGCACCCCCGTCCGACTACCCGAACCCCACCGTGGAGAACGTGACCCCCGGCTTCCGGGACACCGGCCCGTCCGCCCCGGCCCTGCCGGGATACACCTCCACCCGGTCCCGCCCCTGCCCCCAGGCGGTCCGCACGACCAGGTCCGCGCGCCGGTCCCCGTCGAAGTCGGCCACCTTCAGGACCTGGACGACCCCGTCCCGGCCCCGGGAGGGCACCAGCGTCGCCGTCGCGTTGGCGGCGAGACCGGACGCGCGGCCCCGGTACACCCACACCTCGCCGGGCCCGCCCCCGCCCACGACCAGCTCGCTGCGGCCGTCGCCGTCGAGGTCGCCCGCGTACACGGTGGCGTTCCGTACGCCGATCTTCGCGCGCGCCGTGCCCGGCACGTCGTAGCGCAGGGCGATGCCGCCCGGGGCCGCGAGCGCCGCGTCCATGCCCTTGGCGCGGCCGAAGGCGCCGAAGGCCACGTCGGTCGAGGCGGGGAAGAGGACGCCGGTGCGGTTGGGGCCCTTGGGGCCGCCGAGGACGAGGCTGCTCTTGGAGGAGCGGGCCTCCTCGCGGACGACCAGGTCGTCGTAGCCGTCGTCGTTGACGTCGACGGCGGGCGCGCCGGTGGCGAGGTCGTTGCCGGGGGCGGTGATCGGCTTGCCCGCCGCGTGGGGGGCGCCCTTGCGTGTGAACGGGCCGCGCAGGTACGTGAGATGGGCGCCGCTGGCGTGGAGGACGAGGTCGTGGGCTCCGTCGCCGTCGAAGTCGCCGCAGACCGGCTGGTCGGCCCAGTCGTTGCCGAGGCGGGCCCGCTCGGGCACCTGGAGCTTGACGGCCTTGCCGGTGAGGCCCGCGGGGGAGCCGTAGAGGAGCTGGAGGGGGACCGGGGGGCGGCCCTGGCCGTCGTAGGGCGGGTCCGTCGACACGACGAGGTCGGTGAAGCCGTCCTCGTTCAGGTCGCAGGACGCCTCGGACTCGAAGGCGGCGGGCAACTGGCCCTTCGTACGGGCGCCGTTGGCGCGCGCGGTGAGCAACTGGCGGGCGCCCGGGACCAGTCCGCGACGGCTTCCGTAGACGACGCCGATGCCGGGGTCGTCGCCGTGCCCGCGATGGGCGAGCGCGTCGAGCACGAGGTCCCTGGCGCCGTCGCCGTTGAAGTCGTCGTCGACCTTGCTGCCCTTGCCGCGCGGGACGGGCTGCTGGGGCGCGCTCTTGTTCGCGAGGCCGGCGGCACCGGTGTTCTCGGGGCGCGCGTGGGACTCGCCGCCGCCCCCGCAGCCCGCGAGGACCAGGACGCCGCCCACGACGACGGCCAGCAGACGTCTTCCGGAACCCCTCATGCCGCACCCACCCCTGCGTCACCCGATGACTTCTTCATGCTCACGACAGCATCAGCCGCACCACAGGTTTACACGAACGACGAGGGGCCGGCCCCGCCCCCAGGCGAAACCGGCCCCTCCCCACACACAGTCCAGGACAGAACCTGTCCGAGTCCAGGACAGAACCTGTCCTGGTTAGCTACTTCACCGGCTCCGGTTCCGGCGCGTCCGCCGACTCCTCCTCGCCCGCCGGGTCCACCGGCGTCTTCACGGAGTCGAGCAGGAGCTGGGCGACGTCCACGACCTGGAGCGACTCCTTGGCCTTGCCGTCGTTCTTCTTGCCGTTCACGGAGTCCGTGAGCATGACGAGGCAGAACGGGCAGGCCGTCGACACGATGTCGGGGTTGAGGCTGAGCGCCTCGTCCACGCGCTCCGTGTTGATGCGCTTGCCGATCCGCTCCTCCATCCACATCCGCGCGCCACCGGCGCCGCAGCAGAAGCCGCGCTCCTTGTGGCGGTGCATCTCCTGCTGGCGCAGGCCCGGGACCTTGTCCATGATCTCGCGCGGCGGCGTGTAGACCTTGTTGTGACGGCCCAGGTAGCAGGGGTCGTGGTAGGTGATGAGGCCCTCGACCGGCGTGACCGGGATCAGCTTGCCCTCGTCGATGAGGTGCTGGAGCAGCTGCGTGTGGTGGATGACCTCGAACTCGCCGCCGAGCTGCGGATACTCGTTGGCGATCGTGTTGAAGCAGTGCGGGCAGGTGGCGACGATCTTCTTCGCCGACTTCGGCTTCTTGGTCCCCGGATCGTCGTCGTCCTCGCCGTACGCCATGTTCAGCATCGCGACGTTCTCGGCGCCCAGCTGCTGGAACAGCGGCTCGTTGCCGAGACGGCGGGCCGAGTCACCGGTGCACTTCTCGTCGCCGCCCATGATCGCGAACTTGACGCCCGCCATGTGCAGGAGCTCCGCGAAGGCCTTGGTGGTCTTCTTGGCCCGGTCCTCAAGGGCGCCCGCGCAGCCGACCCAGTACAGGTAGTCGACCTCGGTGAGGTCCTCGATGTCCTTGCCGACGATCGGGACCTCGAAGTCGACCTCCTTGGTCCACTCCACGCGCTGCTTCTTGGCGAGCCCCCAGGGGTTGCCCTTCTTCTCCAGGTTCTTGAGCATTGTCCCGGCCTCGGACGGGAACGCGCTCTCGATCATGACCTGGTAGCGGCGCATGTCGACGATGTGGTCGATGTGCTCGATGTCCACCGGGCACTGCTCGACGCAGGCGCCGCAGGTGGTGCAGGACCACAGGACGTCGGGGTCGATGACGCCGTTCTCTTCGAGGGTGCCGATGAGGGGGCGCTCGGCCTCGGCGAGGGCGGCGGCGGGGACGTCCTTCAGCTGCTCCTCGGACGCCTTCTCCTCGCCCTCCATCGTCTTGCCGCCGCCCGCGAGCAGGTACGGGGCCTTGGCGTGCGCGTGGTCGCGCAGCGACATGATGAGGAGCTTGGGGGAGAGCGGCTTGCCGGTGTTCCAGGCGGGGCACTGCGACTGGCAGCGGCCGCACTCGGTGCAGGTGGAGAAGTCCAGCAGGCCCTTCCAGGAGAACTGCTCGACCTGGCTGACGCCGAAGACGGTGTCCTCGTCCGGGTCCTCCCAGTCGATCTCCTTGCCGCCGGACGTCATGGGAAGCAGCTCGCCGAGGGCGGTGGAGCCGTCGGCCTCGCGCTTGAACCAGATGTTGGGGAAGGCCAGGAAGCGGTGCCAGGCGACGCCCATGTCGGTCTTCAGGGCGACCGTGATCATCCAGATGAAGGAGGTCGCGATCTTCAGACCCGCGAAGAAGTACGTGAGGTTCTGGAGCGTCGAGACGTCCATGCCCCCGAACCACGAGACGAACGGGTACGAGATGAAGAACGAGGCCTCGTAGCCGTCCACGTGGTGCTGGGCGCCCTCCAGGGCGTGCAGCATGAAGATGCAGACGCCGACGATGAGGATGACGGTCTCGACGAAGTACGCCTGGCCGGTGTTGGAGCCCGCGAACCGGGACTTGCGGCCCGGCCGGTCCGGGCGGCTCAGCTGCCGGACGACGATCAGGGTCAGGATGCCGAGCACGGTCATGGTGCCGAGGAACTCGACGAACATGTTGTACGGGGCCCAGTCGCCGATGATCGGCAGCATCCAGTCGGCCTTGAAGAGCTGGCCGACGGCGTTGACGATCGTCAGGAGCAGCGAGAAGAAGCCCACCGCGACGAACCAGTGCGCCACACCGACGACGCCCCACCTGTTCATGCGCGTGTGGCCGAGGAACTCCTTGGCCACGGTGAGGGTGCGCTCGGTCGGCGCGTCGGTCCTCGTCCCTGCGGGCACGGGCTGGCCGAGCCGCATGAACTGGTAGATCTGCAGGATGGCACGGCCGAACAGGGCGACGCCGACTGCGATGAGGACCAGCGACACGATGATCGCGGCGAGTTGCATTTCGGGGCTCCTCGGGCCTGCGAGGGTGGGCAATCCAACGTATTACTAAGCGGTAACTTATGCAGTCCGTCTGAGACTACCCACTTACATCGCCGCACTGTAGCCAGCCAGGCGGTGATCTGCGTCGCTCAGGCTGCCCTATCCACGGCGTCGCGCAACCGTGTCCCCCGGGTGTGGCGTCTCCTCGCACAGCAGTCCCGGGTTGCGCGTAAGGAAGAGATAAGAGTTGAGTCGACCCGACTCAGGTCTGTTGACTCCTGCGAACCCCTGATGCATCCTTGAGTCAGTTCCACTCAAGAAGTTATCTGGAGGCATTGAAATGGCACGTGCGGTCGGCATCGACCTGGGCACGACTAACTCCGTCGTCAGCGTTCTGGAGGGCGGCGAGCCCACCGTCATCACCAACGCCGAGGGTGCCAGGACCACGCCGTCCGTCGTCGCCTTCGCGAAGAACGGTGAAGTGCTGGTCGGCGAGGTTGCGAAGCGCCAGGCGGTCACCAACGTCGACAGGACCATCCGCTCCGTCAAGCGCCACATGGGCACTGACTGGAAGGTCGGGATCGACGACAAGAACTTCAACCCGCAGCAGATCAGCGCCTTCATCCTGCAGAAGCTGAAGCGCGACGCCGAGTCGTACCTGGGCGAGAAGGTCACGGACGCCGTGATCACCGTCCCGGCGTACTTCAACGACTCCGAGCGCCAGGCCACCAAGGAAGCCGGCGAGATCGCGGGCCTGAACGTCCTGCGCATCGTGAACGAGCCGACCGCGGCCGCCCTGGCCTACGGCCTGGACAAGGACGACCAGACGATCCTCGTCTTCGACCTCGGTGGCGGCACCTTCGACGTGTCCCTCCTGGAGATCGGCGACGGCGTCGTCGAGGTGAAGGCCACCAACGGCGACAACCACCTCGGTGGTGACGACTGGGACCAGCGCGTCGTCGACTACCTGGTCAAGCAGTTCAACAACGGCCACGGCGTGGACCTCTCCAAGGACAAGATGGCGCTCCAGCGCCTGCGCGAGGCCGCCGAGAAGGCGAAGATCGAGCTGTCCTCCTCCACGGAGACCACGATCAACCTGCCGTACATCACGGCCTCCGCCGAGGGCCCGCTGCACCTGGACGAGAAGCTCACCCGCGCCCAGTTCCAGCAGCTCACGTCCGACCTCCTGGAGCGCTGCAAGACGCCGTTCCACAACGTCATCAAGGACGCGGGCATCCAGCTCTCCGAGATCGACCACGTCGTTCTCGTCGGTGGCTCCACCCGCATGCCCGCCGTCGCCGAGCTCGTCAAGGAGCTGACCGGCGGCAAGGACGCCAACAAGGGCGTGAACCCGGACGAGGTCGTCGCCATCGGCGCCGCGCTCCAGGCCGGTGTCCTCAAGGGCGAGGTCAAGGACGTCCTGCTCCTCGACGTCACCCCGCTGTCCCTCGGCATCGAGACCAAGGGCGGCATCATGACCAAGCTGATCGAGCGCAACACCACGATCCCGACGAAGCGCTCCGAGATCTTCACGACGGCGGAGGACAACCAGCCGTCGGTGCAGATCCAGGTCTACCAGGGCGAGCGCGAGATCGCGGCGTACAACAAGAAGCTCGGCATGTTCGAGCTGACCGGTCTGCCCCCGGCGCCCCGCGGCGTCCCGCAGATCGAGGTCGCCTTCGACATCGACGCCAACGGCATCATGCACGTGACCGCGAAGGACCTCGGCACGGGCAAGGAGCAGAAGATGACCGTCACCGGTGGCTCCTCGCTGCCGAAGGACGAGGTCAACCGGATGCGCGAAGAGGCCGAGAAGTACGCCGAGGAGGACCAGTCGCGCCGCGAGGCCGCCGAGTCCCGCAACCAGGGCGAGCAGCTCGTCTACCAGACCGAGAAGTTCCTCAAGGACAACGAGGACAAGGTCCCCGGCGACGTCAAGACCGAGGTCGAGGAAGCCGTCACCGAGCTGAAGGAGAAGCTCAAGGGCGAGGACACGGCCGAGATCCGCACGGCCGCCGAGAAGGTCGCCGCCGTCTCCCAGAAGCTGGGCCAGGCCATGTACGCCGACGCCCAGGCCGCGCAGGCCGCGGGCGGACCGGAGGGTGCCGCTCCCGGCGCCGACGCTCCGAACATGTCCAAGGAAGACGACGTCGTGGACGCCGAGATCGTCGACGACGAGAAGCCCGGTGACGCGAAGGGCGGCGCTGCCTGATGACGGAGGAGACCCCGGGCTTCGGCGAGAACGCCGAGCAGCCCGACGTCCCCTCCGGCGCCACCCCTGAAGAGAAGGCGCCGCAGGCCGACGGGCCCTCCACCGAGGAGGGCCCGGCGGCCCCGGCCGGGGACGCAAGCCAGATCGTGGGCCTGACCGCCCAGCTGGACCAGGTCCGCACCGCGCTCACCGAGCGCACCGCGGATCTCCAGCGGCTGCAGGCCGAGTATCAGAACTACCGCCGCCGGGTGGAGCGGGACAAGGTGACGGTCAAGGAGATCGCCGCGGCGAACCTCCTGACGGAACTGCTCCCGACGCTCGACGACGTCGGCCGGGCGAGGGAACACGGCGAACTGGTCGGCGGCTTCAAGTCCGTCGCCGAGGCGCTTGAGACCGTCGTCGCCAAGATGGGTCTGCAGCAGTTCGGCAAGGAGGGCGAGCCCTTCGACCCGACGATCCACGAAGCGCTGATGCACAGCTACGCACCGGACGTCACGGAGACGACCTGCGTCGCGATCCTCCAGCCGGGGTATCGCATCGGCGAGCGGGTCGTGCGCCCCGCGCGCGTGGCGGTGGCCGAGCCGCAGCCCGGCGCGCAGACGGTGAAGTCGGCGGAGTCGGCGGAGTCCGGCGCGGCCGAGGGCGACGACAGCGCGCCCGCGGACGCGGAGAGCAAGGCCGACGGCGCCGCGGACACCGCGGACGCCAAGGGCAAGGAGAGCGGTGGCCCGGACGAGGGCTGACGCCGACACGGACGGCGGCTTCGGCGCCGAGGGTGACCTCGGCGCCGGGGCCCGCCGGATGACAGGGAAGGAGGGACGTCGGGGATGAGCACCAAGGACTTCATCGAGAAGGACTACTACAAGGTCCTCGGCGTCCCCAAGGACGCCACCGAAGCCGAGATCAAGAAGGCGTACCGGAAGCTGGCTCGCGAGAACCACCCGGACGCCAACAAGGGCAACGCCAAGGCCGAGGAGCGCTTCAAGGAGATCTCCGAGGCGAACGACGTCCTCGGCGACCCCAAGAAGCGCAAGGAGTACGACGAGGCCCGCGCGCTCTTCGGCAACGGCGGAGGATTCAGGCCGGGCCCCGGAGGCCCCGGCGGCGGATCGTTCAACTTCGACCTGGGCGACCTCTTCGGAGGCGGCGCCCCGGGCGGGGGCGGGGCGACGGGCGCCGGCGGATTCGGGGGCGGCCTCGGTGACGTCTTCGGGGGCTTGTTCAACCGCGGCGGCGCGACCGCCGGCACACGGACGCAGCCGCGGCGCGGCCAGGACATCGAGTCCGAGGTCACGCTGAGCTTCACGGAGGCGGTGGACGGCGCGACGGTTCCGCTGCGCATGTCGTCCCAGGCCCCGTGCAAGGCCTGTTCGGGCACGGGCGACAAGAACGGCACCCCGCGCGTCTGCCCGACGTGCGTGGGCACGGGGCAGGTCTCGCGCGGCGGGGGCGGCGGCTTCTCGCTGACCGACCCGTGCGTGGACTGCAAGGGCCGCGGCCTGATCGCGCAGGACCCCTGCGAGGTCTGCCACGGCAGCGGCCGCGCCAAGTCCTCGCGGACCATGCAGGTCCGTGTCCCGCCGGGCGTCAGCGACGGCCAGCGCATCCGCCTGCGCGGCAAGGGCGCGCCGGGCGAGCGCGGCGGCCCCGCCGGTGACCTGTACGTGGTCGTCCATGTGGACGCCCACCCGGTCTTCGGCCGCAAGGGCGACAACCTGACGGTGACCGTGCCGGTGACGTACGCGGAAGCGGCGCTCGGCGGCGAGGTCAAGGTGCCGACGCTCGGCGGCCCGCCCGTCACCCTGAAACTGCCCCCCGGCACCCCCAACGGCCGCACCATGCGCGCCCGCGGCAAGGGCGCGGTCCGCAAGGACGGCACCCGAGGGGACCTCCTGGTGACCGTGGAGGTCGCCGTGCCGACCACGCTGCCGCCCGCGGCGCAGGAAGCGCTGGAGGCGTACCGGAAGGCGACTGCGGACACCGATCCGCGGGCAGAACTGTTCAAGGCCGCGAAGGGAGCGTGACCTCATGGAGCGGGACGGCCGCCGACGCAACCCGTATCAACTGACGGACGAGACCCCGGTGTACGTCATCTCGGTGGCGGCCCAGCTCTCCGGCCTGCATCCGCAGACCCTCAGGCAGTACGACCGCCTGGGCCTGGTCTCGCCCGACCGCACCGCGGGCCGGGGCCGCAGGTACTCCGCCCGTGACATCGAACTGCTGCGCACCGTCCAGCAGTTGTCGCAGGAAGAGGGCATCAACCTCGCGGGCATCAAGCGCATCATCGAGCTGGAGAACCAGGTCACGGCGCTCCAGTCCCGGGTCGCCGAGCTCTCGGCGGCCGTCGAGGGCGCCGCGGCGGCGATGCAGCAGCGCGAAGCCGCGGTGCACGCCTCGTACCGCCGCGACCTCGTGCCGTACCAGGACGTCCAGCAGACCAGCGCGCTCGTGGTGTGGCGGCCGAAGAGGTCGCCGGAGGCGTGAGACGCGCGCCGGCGTGCGCACCGCGCTCTGTCCGGGCCGGGAGCTCCTTCGGGGAACTCCCGGCCCGGTCGCTTGCCTCCTTATAGTGGGCGGGGCGAGGCACGAGGACCGCGGGCCGGGCGCGGAGCGCCCCTGACCAGCCCGTCTCGCCATCGCGCAATCGACTCAAGCGCTGTGCTCGGCACAGGGGGAGCTGGAAGACCATGGCCATGGTGGGGCTGTTCTGGATCGCCGAAGGCGATGTGTACGTGGGTTCGAAACCGGCGGGGCTCGCCCCCGGGGTGCGGCTCACATCCGAGGGCATCGCCGGTATCGGCCATGGACAGTCCGGCCTCTGGCTGTGGGACGACATCCAGACGCTCACCGTCGAGGACGTGCCCGTGCGGTCCCTCAAGCGGCAGGTGGGCGCCGTCGTCGACATGGCGCTCACGATGGGCCTCGGCGGCGGTGACGACGCCCCGACGATGACGGTGTGCGTCGGGACGGCCGACGAGGAGATCGAGCTGACGGCGTACGTCGCCGCGGCCGCGGGCTACTCCCAGAAGGAGTACGACCTCTCGCGCGCCCTGCTCGCCCGCCTCACCGAGGGCGCCGCCACGCTGATGACCACGATGGCCGCGATGGCCGCGTGGGGCCGCGCGCACGAGGGCGGTTCGCCGCGCAGGGACGAGCGGGAGCGGCTGCTGCAGGAGTGGGCCGACGACAACGCGACCCACGCCTGAGCAGCCTGCCCCGGGCCGCCCGTGGGACGGGGCGCTCACTCCCCCCGAAGTGCGAGCGCCCCGGTCGGCCACGGGGCGTAGCCGGACCGGGGCAACCCCTTAGGGAAGCGCGACTCTGCGGGGGGAGACCACGACAGAGTCACTCGGCCGCGGGGAGCGGTCGGTTCCAGTACCTGAAAGGGCTCTGGCCGCTCCCTGCCGCCCTCACCACGATGCAACGGCCCGCCACGCTCCGCTACCGTCAACTTGTTGCGGTGCAAGGGGCGGAGGTGGGGGCAAGTGGCGGCAAATCCGGACGATCGTGATTCACATGTGGTGTCCGGGCCGCAGGATTCCTGAGCGACTGATGAGGAATCCGAGTTGTGTGCGGCTGCTGCCGCCCAGGGTGCTGGTGAGCTTCGCGATGTGGACGCGTACGGTCCGCACGTTCATGCCGAGCCGGTCGGCGATCCCGGCGTCCGTCAGGCCCTCGACGAGGAGTTCGGCGATGGCCCGCTGACGTGCGGTGACCCCGTCCTTGGCGGGCTGCGGCGCCGCCGGGTGCGGGAACATCGGCGTGGCAAGGCGCCACAGCCTCTCGAAGAGCGCGACCAGATAGCCGACGACGGCGGGCGCGCGGATCTCCAGGGCCCCGGTGGAGTCCCGGTCGGCCGGTACGAAGGCGACCGCGCGGTCGAACACGACCAGCTGCTCGGTGACTTCGCTCAGCGTCCGCACCTCCACATCACCGTCGAGGCGCTCGAAGTGCGCGATCACGGGGAGGGCGTGCCGGGTCGTGTGCTGGTACAGCGTGCGCATCCGGCAGCCCCGGGACAGCAGCGCCTGCTCGCGCGGCGGCGCGGCGCCCAGATCCGCGATGGGCCGGAAGCCGCCCGGCTGGATCGTCAGGACCTCCTCCGCACAGCGGGACACGGCCGCCTCGATGGCGTGGGTGGTGTGGGGGAGGGAGGTGTGGAGGGTGATGGCGGGGCTGGTGGGGTTGGTGGGTCTGGCACGGCTGCTGGGGTTTTCGGGGTTGCTGGGGTCTTCGGGCGGGTCGGTGGGTCTCGTGGGTCTCTCGGAGGGGTCGGTGGGGTCGGTGGGGTCGGTGGGTCTCAGGGGTCTCTCGGAGGGGGCGGTGGGTCTCTCGGGCTGGGTGGGGATGCGGGTGAGCAGCGGCGTCAGGGCCGCCAACAGCTCCGCCTCGCGCTGCCGTTCCTGCCCGACCTGCTCCTCGATGCCGCGCAGCAGACCGAGCAGGGTGGTCGTGGGCTCGCCCGGAAGCAGCCACCGCATGTCGTCGACGTCCGGGTGGAGGAGGCCGAAGTCGACGAGGCACGGGGCCGGTTCGGCCTCGTGGGTGTGGACGCGGCCTTCGCACAGGGCGCGGTGGTAGAGGGCGGCGCCGGGCGCGCAGAGGGTGTCGGGGCCGTGGGACCGATGTGGCTCGGGCGGTGGCGCTCCGTCTTCCTTCCTCCCCGGTCCGCGCTCCTCGGACATGGTGGTGCTCCCTCCCCATGGACGCTGCCCGCGCTCGGCGGTGCGCGGCCGGGCATCACGTCCATGAGGCCATGGGGACACGGGTTCACGGAGACGGCGTGCCGGAGCGTGTGCGTTGCGCAACGGAGCGCAACACCACGCGGGAGCGCGGGCCTTGCCTACGGGTGGGCTTCGACCAGCCCCGAACGGCCGATGAGGTAGCCGAGTTGGGTGCGGCTGCGGCTGCCGAGGAGGGCGGCGAGCCTGGCCACGTGCAGGCGGACGGTACGGACGTTCATGTCCAGGTGGCGGGCGATCTCCGCGTCGGTGTGGCCCTCGGTGAGGAGGTGCGCGATGGCGCGCTGGACGTCGCTGATCGCCTGCTCGGGCGGGGGCGGGGTGTCCTCGCGGTACAGGGGTGTGGCCAGGCGCCACAGGATGTCGAAGGCCGTCGAGAGATAGCTGATGAGGGCGGTGGACCGCAGTTCGAAGGCGACCGAGCCGTCCTCGACGGCCGGGATGAACGCGACGTCCCGGTCGAACACCAGGAGGCAGGGCGGGAGTTCGTCGAGCGTGCGCAGCTCACGGCCGACGGGCCGCACGTGGCCGGAGCTCGTCGGCCCGGGCCGGCGCAGCCCGGGCAGCGCGTCGTGGGCCGTCCGGGGCGGCGAGAGCACCCGCATGTGCCCGCCGCGCTCGGCGAACTCCGCGAGCCGCCAGGGCTCGTTGTACGGAAGGAGTCGCGGCCGGGAGTCGCCGGGCTGGATGCCGAGGATCTCCTCGGAGGCGTCGGCCATCGCCTGCCGGACGGCGAGGCGGATGCGCGGGACCCCCTTGAGCACGGTGACCGGTGAAGCCGAGAGGTCCGGGGCCCGGTCGGCGCCGAGGCGCAGGAACGGCTCGAAGGAGGCGGCGAGCCGGGTCGCCCGGCCGCGCTGGCGGGCGACGCGCCCCTCGATGTCCTCCAGGAGCCGGGGGAGGGCGACGGCGGCCGCGGTGGGGCGCAGCCAGGTGGCGTCGTCGGGGTCGGGGTGGAGGAGCCCGGTGTCGATGAGGCACGGGGTCGCGGCGGCGGCTTTGGCGGGAACTCGGCGTTCCTGAAGGGCTCGCAGGTACAGCGCCCGCCCGGCCTCGCACACGTCCACGGGCTCGTGCGGCACGTGGTGGCGGGCTGCGGGCTCGCCGGCCGGGACGGGTCCG
This sequence comes from Streptomyces sp. NPDC127108, assembly GCF_042677545.1. NCBI lineage: Bacteria > Bacillati > Actinomycetota > Actinomycetes > Kitasatosporales > Streptomycetaceae > Streptomyces > Streptomyces sp. NPDC127108. The sequence continues at coordinate 263,069 of NZ_JBHXTE010000003.1, forward strand.
GTCATCCGGATCCCGGCCGTGCCGTGCGTCCCGCCGTGGACGGTGGGGGCTGCCTGCGTCGCTACGTCCTGCACATGCTCCCCCTGCTCGGATTGCAGTGATCGCGCGAATGACGGACGCCGCGGTCGCCTGGCACCGACGAGCCGTCACCCGCGGGCGGGTGCCCGTGAGTTGTGAGGCCGGCCGTCATCCTTCGTGAGCTGTCATCCTTCGTGACTTGTCATCCTTGTCAACGAGACAACTGATATCAATGGCGGGTTTATCCCCTGCGATGACGAACCAATTATTCAAGCTTCAATCATCTGCTCGTGCCGGGTGTGTCCATCCCCACAGCCGGGGGGCCTCCGACTCCCGGCACGAACCCGACGAAAATACGTCCATGGACCTTCCTGTGGACCTCACCGCCCTGAGCGGCGACGGACTGTACCTCTGGGCGCCGCGCGGCGCCGCGGGCGCCTGGGGCCTCGCCAACTGCCTGCTCGTCACCTCGGGCGACGACACCGCGCTCATCGACACCCCCTACGACGAGCGCATGACCCGCGCGCTCATCGCCGCCGCCGACCGCGTTCTGCCCGCGGGCGCCCGGGTCCGCACGATCGTCAACACCCATGCCAACGGCGACCACTGCTTCGGCAACGCCTTCTTCCCCGGCGCCGAGATCATCAGCTCCCAGGCCAGCCTGGAACGCCACTGCCGCGAGATCTCCCCGCAGCAGATGCAGTACCTGGTGCACGCGAGCGACCCGGACAACCCGCTCGGCTGGTACGCGCGCGAACGCTTCGGGGCGTACGACTACACCGGCATCACCGTCGTCCCGCCCACCGTCACCTTCAACGGCTCGTACGACTTCCACGTCGGCGACATCGAGGTGCGCCTCGTCGAGGTGGGTCCGGCGCACACCGCCGGGGACCTGGTCGCGCATCTGCCGGAGCAGGGCGTCGTGATGGCGGGCGACGTCGTCTTCGAGGGCGACCACCCCGTGCACTGGGAAGGGCCGCTCGCCGAGGTCGTGCGGGCCGCCGAGGCGGTGCTCGCGCTCGACGCCGAGCACATCGTGCCGGGCCACGGCCGGGTCATCGGCCCCGACGGGGTGCGCGCGTACATCGGCTATCTGCGGGAGCTCGAAGGGGAGATCAAGGAGCGGCACGGGCGGGGGCTCGGCGCGTACGAGGCCGCGGCGGACATCCTCGCCGCCGGATTCCACCCGCACCTGGGCGCGCCGGAGCGCGTCGTGATGCTGACGTTCATCGAGTACCACCACCTCGGCGGAGCCGCGGCGCCCATCGAAATGGTGGACCTGGCCACGCACGCCGCACGCTGGGCTCATACGCACCACCACGCCACCGCTGCGGCCCGCTGAATACGATCTGTTGGTCGGCAACTCGTTTGGGCTTATGGTGCAGGCACTGTGCGTACGGCCTGCCGTGCGCTCAGCTACGGGGGAACGGGGAAGCGGGGAAGCTGGAAAGGGGGAAACGCAGTGGACGAGGAAGCGCTGCGTCGCATACTCAAAGAACTGCGTTCCAGAATCACACCCCCGGAAGTGGGTCTGACGCCGAAGCCGACGGGGCGCCCCGGGCCCCGCGTGCACGGTCTCGCACAGCCCGACATGGACATCCTCATGAACCGGTCGGTGGGCACCTACCACCGGTTCGAGAGCGGAAAGATGTCCCCGCGCGACGGCTATCTGCGCGAGGTCGGACGGATCCTGCGCATGAGCGAGGACGAGTTCACCCAGGTCTATCTGCTCAGCCTCGGCCAGCGGCCGCCGCACCCCCTCGACCCCGGCGGCGGCGTCCGCATGCCCGCCGCCGCGGCGTGGCAGCGGGCGGTCTCCGGGCAGCGTGAGATCTCGTACGTGAGCAACGTCCAATGGGACCTCGTCGCGTACAACGAGCCGTTCGCCGACATCTTCGAGGACCGCATACCGCCGGAGAACACCATGCGGTGGATGGCGCTCGCCGACGAGGCCCGCGATCACATTCTCACCGACTGGGACACCCGCTGGGCGCCGGGAATTCTCAACCAGATCAGGCTCGCCCACATTCAACATCCCGAGAACCGCTCCCTGGCCCAACTGAACGAGGACGTCAAACGGGACAAGTACGCGGGCCCCATCTACGAGCGCGGCACCGAGGTGTACATCCACCCGGACGGTGACGTCAGGCCCTTGTACCACCCGCGAAAAGGCCCCGGGCAGATCACGATGGTCGTCTCGGAACCGGCGAGTTCGCCGGGAGCGCGACATGTCGTGCTGCTCTTCGACCCGCTCGACGAGAACCCGACATCGGCATGAGGCTGGAGAAGGCCGCGAGGGCGGGCAGGGCGGGCAGGGCAGGCGAGGACGCCGCCGAGGTGTTCGACGTCCCCGTGGCGGCCGACGCGCCCGCCCAGGCGAGGCCCTTGACGGCTGGCACGGTCGATCCGGTCGATCCGGTGGGCCCGGTCCTGGAACGCGCCTCCCTCGCCACGCTGCTGCACGCCATGGCCGCCGACCTCAACGGCCGCGGCTACCCCGTGACCTGGGTCGTGGACCGCCAGATGCTCGCCGGCGACTTCCCCCTCCAGGTCGTCGCCAAGGTCTCCGTGGTCCGCGTCCTCAACATCGCCCTGGACGACCGAGGCCCCAGCTGGCAGGTCAGCATGGGCCGCCCCTCGTCCGTACGGTGGGAACAGTCCGCGGTGCTCGACCTCGGGGCGGACGGCCTGGACGCGGAGTGCGTGGTGCGCTCGGCGCTGCGGGCGTTGGGGCTGCCCCTGCAGCGGGCCGTCTACCACTAGGGCCCCTCCCTGGGCGGGCGGGTCAGCCGGGTGCGCGGTCGAGGATGCCCGACTTGCCGATGAGATAGCCGAGCTGGGCGCGGCTGGTGCTCTTCAGGACCGCCGAGAGCTTGGCGATGTGGACGCGGGCGGTCCGGACGTTCATGCCGAGGCGGGCGGCTATGTCGGCGTCGGTGAGGCCTTCGGTGAGGAGGGCGGCGATGGAGAGCTGGCGGGGGGTGAGGCCGTGTGGGGCGGCCTTGGGGATGGGCTGGGGCCATCTGGGGACGGCGAGGTGCCACAGCAGGTCGAAGGTCGCGACCATGTAGTCCACGATGGCCGGCTGGCGTATCTCGAGCGCGACGTCGGGGGAGTCACCGACGGGGATGAAGGCCACGGTGCGGTCGAACACCATCATGCGGTGCGGCAGTTCGTCGAGCGTGCGGACCTCCACGTCGCCCACCAGCTGTTCGTAGTGGGCGAGCGCCGGGCCGGAGTAGCGCGTCGTGTGCTGGTAGAGCGTCCGCATCCGGCCGCCACGGGAGAGGATGTGGTTCACCCGCGGCAGCGAGCGCACCAGTTCGTCGGCGGACCGCTTTCCTCCCGGCTGAATGGCGAGGGCCTCCGACCTCGCCCCTGACACCGCCCGGTCGATGGCCTCATTGATGTGCGACACACCCGTGTGCAGGGTCGTTCCGGACGAATGCGGGTTGCGCGCCCGCTCGCCGCCGAGGGCCATCAGCGGCGCGAAGGCGTCGGCGAGGCGCGACTCCCGCTGCCGCTGCGTGCTGATGCTCACGTCGATGGCGTGCAGGATCCGCGGCAGGGCCACGGACGGGGCGACGGGCAGCAGCCACCGCGCACCCTCCCCGTCCGGCTGGAGAAGCCCCAGCTCCTCCAGACAGGGGGCCGCACGGGCGTCCTCGATGCGCATCCGCCCCGATCGCAGCGCGCGGACGTACAGCCCTCTGCCCGCTTCGCACAACTCACCGCCCTCGTGGGCTCTGTGCTCCACCACTGCCTTCGCCGTCCCTCTCCCGCATCACCGACGCCGTGAGTGTTCGCCCGCCGACCAGTGCTTCTGGTCGAGGATCCCAGACCGGCCAATGAGGTATCCGAGCTGGGCACGGCTGGTGCTGCCGAGGATCGCGGCGATCTTCGCGATGTGGACGCGGGCGGTGCGGACGTTCATGCCGAGGCGGGCGGCTATGTCGGCGTCCGTGAGGCCTTCGGTGAGGAGGGCGGCTATGGCTTGTTGGCGGGGGGTGATGCCGTTTGAGGTGGGGAGGGGTTCCGCGTGCGGGAACAGGGGGGTGCCCAGGCGCCACAGGATTTCGAAGGTGGCGGCCAGGTAGTTGATGATGGCGGGCTGCCGGAGTTCGAGGGCCGCATGGCTGGGGCTCCTTCTGACCGGGACGAAGGCGTATGTGCGGTCGAAGACCAGGAGGCGTTTGGGCAGTTCGTCCAATGTGCGGACTTCGACGTCGCCGTCCAGCTGTTCGTAGTGGGCCAGAGCCGGCTGGGAATGCCGTGTTGTGTGCTGATACAGCGTGCGTATGCGTCCGCCTAGGTCGAGTACCCGCTGCTCCATGGGCAGACCTCCAGGGAGCCTTTCGGCTGGCCGCTGGCCGCCGGGCTGAATGGCGAGGATTTCCTGGGAGGACCTGGCGGCTGCCCGGAATATGGCCGACTGAATTTGATGGAGGCCGTCCAGGACCGTCAGGGAGGACGAGGGCGAGGTGGAGCCCCTCGGGCGAGTGAGCGGCATGAGCGATTCGAAAGAGGCGGCTATCCGCGCTCCGAGCCACCGCTGATGGGCGACGTGTTCTTCCACGCGGTGGAGCAGTTGGGGCAGGACCACGGACGGTGCCATGGGGCGGAGCCACAGCGGGTCCTCGGCGTCCGGGTGCAGAAGACCGAGGTCGGCGAGGCACGGGATCCCGTCGGCCTCTTGAGCTTGGATCCCACTCTCCTGGAGGGCGCGCAGGTACGCGTTCCTGCCCACCTCGCACAACAGCCCTTCCGCGTGCGATCTGTGCTCCACCACCACGTCGCTGCCCCTCCTTGCACCTGCCCGAAGCCCCCCGCCCCAGGTGTCCGACAGCTAGTGATTCTGGTCGAGGATCCCTGACTGACCAATGAGATATCCGAGCTGGGCGCGGCTGTTGCTGCCGAGGATCGCGGCGAGTTTCGCGATGTGTTCGCGGGCGGTACGCACGTTCATGCCGAGGCGCGTGGCTATCTCCGTGTCGGTGAGGCCTTCCACGAGGAGTTCGGCGATGGCGTGCTGACGGGTGGTGATGCCGTTCTCGGCGGGGAGCTGGGCGGCGTGCGGGAACATCGGGGTGGCCAGTCGCCACAGTCGTTCGAAGGTGGTGATGAGGTAGTCGACGATGGCCGGTTGGCGTACTTCGAGGGCGACCGTGCGGTCCTTGCTGGCGGGGATGAAAGCCACCGAGTGGTCCAGGACCACCATGCGTTCGGTTACCTCATTGAGCGTGCGTACCTCTACGTCGCCGTCCAGTTGCTCGTAATGGGCGAGCGCGGGGAGGGAGTGACGGGTGGTGTGCTGGTAGAGGGTGCGCATGCGGCAGCCGCGGGCGAGCAGTTCCTGTTCGCGGGGGAGCGCGTCGGCCAGGACCTCGGGGGAGCGGACGCCGCCGGGCTGGACGGTGAGGACTTCGACGGTGGCGTCGGCCATGGCCCGGTCGATGGCCGCGTTGATCCGCTCGAAGCCGTCGAGGACCGTGATCTCGGGGGGCTCCCCGCCGGCCGCCTGCCGCGCGTCCAGGGCCATGAGCGGCTCGAACATCGCCGTGAGGCGCTCCTCGCGCTCGCGGTGGCGGGCGATGTGGTCCTCGATGCCGCGCAGGAGCTGGGGCAGGGCGACGGCGGGCGCGGTGGGGCGCAGCCAGGCCATGTCCTCGACGTCGGGGTGGAGGAGGCCGAAGTCGATGAGGCAGGGGGCGGTGTCGGCCTCCCGGTGGCGGACGCGGCCCTCGCGCAGGGCGCGGGCGTAGAGGGCCGAACCCGCGTCGCACAACTCGTCGGGGCCGTGAGGGTGCGGGCGGGGTTCGGTGGTCATCTTGGTTTGTCCTGCTCGAGGATGCCGGACTGGGCGATGAGGTAGCCGAGCTGGGCGCGGCTTCCGCTGCCCAGGGCGGCGGCGATTTTGGCGATGTGGGCGCGGCAGGTGCGCACGTTCATGCCGAGGCGGCGGGCGATGGCTTCGTCGACGTGCCCTTCGATCAGGAGGCGGGCGATGGAGCGCTGGACGCCGGTGATGCCGTCGGTGGGCGGTCCGTACGGTGCCTCTTCGAGCAACGGCGACGCGCGCTGCCAGAGTTGCTCGAAGACGTTCGCGAGGTACGTGACGAGCCCCGGGTGCCTCAGCTCCAGGGCCACTTGACCGTCCTCCTGCGCCGGGATGTACGCGACCGTGCGGTCGAAGACCATCAGTCGGTCCACGAGCTCTTCGAGGGTGCGGACCTCGACCTTGCCTTGCTTCATGTATTCGGCGTAGGCGATGGTGCCCTGACTGTGTCGCGCCGTGTGCTGGTAGAGCGTACGCATGGTGATGCCGCGCTCGATGATGCTTTGGCTGCGTTTCACCGCCTCCCGAAGGATCTCCTCGCTGCGCCCGCCTCCGGGCTGCACCGTCAGGATTTCCGACTGGCACTCGGCTATCGCTAGTTGGATGGCCGCGTTGATCCGCTCGGGGCCTTCGAGGACCGTGATCGCGTGGACCATCGAGCGGTCCTGAGCGCTGATGGCCAGGAATGGCTCAAAGGTGTCGGTCAGCTCCACGGCGAGAGTGCGGCGTTCCTGGATCTCGCGCTCGATAGGGCGCAGCCGCTGCGCCAGGGCCGCGGTCGGCGGCACCGGACGCAGCCACTCCGGATCATCGGGATCCGGGTGCAGCAGAGCGAACTCGACCAGGCACGGGGCCATGGCGGCCTCGGCCCGGGTGATGCGGCCCGAGCGCAGCGCGTCGGCGTAGAGCCGCTTGCCCTCTTCGCATAGCTCAGCTACGGAATGAGGATGTGCCCGAATTGGATCCTTTGTTGTCATAGCTCCACCCCCCAGGCTCCTGAACGTGCAGGAACATGATGCATCGCTCCTGTGGTGCGTGCATGGCCGAATGAGCCATCGTCTTGGGAGGCCGGGGGAAGTCGCTATGGAAGTGAGGACGAAGCCCGCTATGTGCAAGGGAATGCTTCGCTCAGTGCTTATCGGTGCCCTTTCGGCCGGTCTGGCCATCAGTGCTCTGGCCGTTGTCGATGCGGGCCAGGACGGCGCGCAGGCGTCGACGTCCAATGCTGCGCCGCCGGACGTCATCTGGGCGTCCGCGCCGATCGGCGCGGCCGGGCAGAGCGATGTCTGGTGGGGCTCGGCTCCGGCGGGGGGCGTCCAGTCATGACCACTCCTCCCGACGACCGCACCTTCCGCCGCGAAATGGCCACCGCCTACCGCTCCGGCTGGCACTTCATCGACCTCGTCACCGCGATCCCCCACCCCGGCGACTCGTTGATGGTCACCCTGGTCGGAGAGCCCGTCGTCATCGTCCGCGACGACGACGAGGACATCCGCGCCTACCGCTGCCTGCGCCGCCCCCGCGGCGCGCCGCAGCCGGTCCGCTGCGCCGTGCGTTACGGCATGGTCTTCGTGAACCTCGACCAGCGCGACCACCAAGTGATCGACAAGCGCAAGCGCGAAGCCGACCGACAGGCCGTCGAGCGGCAGACCGCTTCCGCAGACTCCCTCGCAGCCACCCCCCGCAGCGCCTGACGCGATTCCCCCGTCGTTGTAAATCGCGCAGGTGCTTCCCCCAGCAGCGGCGTCACCGTGGACCTGAACACGGTGGCGCCGCTGTGGTGTGTGCCGGTACCGAGGCGCACCCCCAGCGCCTCGCGCCCCTCGCGCCCTCGCGCCGCGCGCCCCCTCAGCCCGCCTTCCCCAACGCCCGCGTCACCCGGATCTCGATCACCACCCGGTCCGGGTTCGGCGACGGCACCCGCCCGTACCTCTCCTCGTACCGCCGCACCCCCTCGGCCACCCGCTCCGGCTCCGCCGACACCTCGGCCAGGCCTTCCAGGGTCGCCCAGCGCCGCCCCGCCATCTGGCAGACCGCGACCCGCGCACCGGAGCCGGCCGGGCCGTCCGCCCCGGCCGCCGCCGACCCCGCGATGACGTGGGCCACCTTCCTGCTGAACCTGTTCGCCAGGACCCGGGCGACGCCCGCCCGCTCGTCGAAGGTCACGCCGACCGGGACGACGTGCGGGGTGCCGTCCGGGCGCAGGGTCGTCAGGGTGCACAGGTGCCGCTCGCGCCAGAAGCTGAGGTAGGCGGCGGGCGGATCGCCCAGGTCGATGCTCATGGGCAGGAAACCTAGCCCGCACCTCAGGGACTCCTGACTCCGGGCCCAGGGATTCCTGAGGTGCGGGCCCCGGAGAATCCGAGCCCAGGGCCCCAGGAGTGCCAAGCTCCGGGTTCCTTCGCCACCCTTGAGCGGAATAGACTCAACTTTATGTACGCTGTCTAAGTCAGCATGGGCCCGCAAGGCCCGACAGACCGCGACCCAGGAGGAGAACCCGCACGTGGACGCCGAGCTGACCAACCGGAGCCGGGACGCGATCAACGCGGCCACCAGCCGGGCCGTGTCCGGTGGCAACCCCGACCTGACGCCAGCGCATCTGCTGCTGGCGCTCTTGGAGGGGCAGGACAACGAGAACATCACCGACCTGCTCGCCGCCGTGGACGCCGACCAGGCGGCCGTGCGTGCCGGTGCCGAGCGCGTCCTCGCGGGGCTGCCCAGCGTCACCGGATCGACGGTCTCCCCGCCGGGGCCCGACCGCGAGCTGCTCGCCGTCGTCGCCGACGCGGCGCAGCGCGCCAAGGAGCTGGGCGACGATTACCTCTCCACCGAGCATCTGCTCATCGGCCTGGCCGCGAAGGGCGGCGCGGCCGGTGAGGTACTGAACCAGAACGGCGCGAGCGCGAAGAAGCTGCTCGACGCCTTCGAGACGAGCCGTGGAGGGCGTCGCGTGACCACCCCTGACCCCGAGGGGCAGTACAAGGCCCTGGAGAAGTTCGGCACGGACTTCACCGCCGCCGCCCGCGAGGGCAAGCTCGACCCGGTCATCGGGCGGGACCAGGAGATCCGCCGGGTCGTCCAGGTCCTGTCGCGGCGTACCAAGAACAACCCGGTGCTGATCGGTGAGCCCGGCGTCGGCAAGACCGCCGTCGTCGAAGGGCTCGCGCAGCGCATCGTGAAGGGGGACGTTCCCGAGTCGCTGAAGAACAAGCGGCTCGTCTCGCTGGACCTGGGCGCCATGGTCGCCGGGGCCAAGTACCGGGGCGAGTTCGAGGAGCGGCTCAAGACGGTGCTCTCCGAGATCAAGGAGAGCGACGGGCAGATCATCACGTTCATCGACGAGTTGCACACGGTCGTCGGTGCGGGGGCCGGTGGGGACTCCGCCATGGACGCGGGCAACATGCTCAAGCCCATGCTCGCGCGCGGTGAGCTGCGCATGGTCGGCGCCACCACCCTGGACGAGTACCGGGAGCGGATCGAGAAGGATCCCGCCCTGGAGCGCCGGTTCCAGCAGGTGCTGGTCGCCGAGCCGAGTGTCGAGGACTCCATCGCCATCCTGCGCGGGCTCAAGGGGCGGTACGAGGCGCACCACAAGGTGCAGATCGCGGACAGCGCCCTGGTCGCCGCCGCCACCCTCTCCGACCGGTACATCACCTCGCGCTTCCTGCCCGACAAGGCCATCGACCTGGTCGACGAGGCCGCGTCCCGGCTGCGGATGGAGATCGACTCCTCGCCGGTCGAGATCGACGAGCTGCAGCGCGCCGTCGACCGGCTGCGGATGGAGGAGCTGGCGCTCAGCAAGGAGACGGACCCGGCGAGCAAGCAGCGTCTTGAGAAGCTGCGGCGCGACCTCGCCGACAAGGAGGAGGAGCTGCGCGGGCTCACCGCCCGCTGGGAGAAGGAGAAGGAGTCCCTCAACCGCGTCGGCGAGCTGAAGGAGAAGCTCGACGAGCTGCGCGGGCAGGCCGAGCGGGCGCAGCGCGACGGCGACTTCGACACCGCGTCCAAGCTGCTCTACGGCGAGATTCCCGACCTGGAGCGGGACCTGGAGGCCGCATCGGAGGCCGAGGAGGAGAAGGCAGCCGAGGCCGACACCATGGTCAAGGAGGAGGTCGGGCCCGACGACATCGCCGATGTCGTGGCCGCCTGGACCGGCATCCCGGCAGGGCGGCTCCTGGAGGGCGAGACGCAGAAGCTGCTGCGCATGGAGGGCGAGCTCGGCAAGCGACTCATCGGCCAGACCGAGGCCGTCCAGGCCGTCTCCGACGCCGTGCGCCGCACCCGCGCCGGGATCGCCGACCCCGACCGCCCCACCGGCTCGTTCCTGTTCCTCGGCCCGACCGGCGTCGGCAAGACCGAGCTGGCCAAGGCGCTCGCCGACTTCCTCTTCGACGACGAGCGGGCCATGGTCCGCATCGACATGAGCGAGTACGGCGAGAAGCACAGCGTGGCGAGGCTGGTCGGTGCTCCTCCCGGTTACGTCGGGTACGAGGAGGGCGGTCAGCTCACCGAGGCCGTGCGCAGGCGCCCGTACACGGTGGTGCTGCTCGACGAGGTCGAGAAGGCGCACCCGGAGGTCTTCGACGTGCTGCTCCAGGTCCTCGACGACGGCCGTCTCACCGACGGGCAGGGGCGGACGGTGGACTTCCGCAACACCATCCTGATCCTCACCTCCAACCTCGGAAGCCAGTACCTGGTCGAGCCCCTGAGCAGCGAGGAGGAGAAGAAGCAGCAGGTCATGGAAGTGGTGCGGGCCTCGTTCAAGCCCGAGTTCCTGAACCGCCTCGACGACCTCGTCGTCTTCTCCGCGCTCGGCAAGGACGAGCTGGCGCACATCGCCGAACTGCAGATCAAGCGCCTCGCCAAGCGCCTCGCCGACCGGCGGCTCACGCTCGACGTCACGCCCGCGGCCCTCGCCTGGCTCGCGGACGAGGGCAACGACCCGGCGTACGGCGCCCGGCCGCTGCGCCGCCTCATCCAGACGAGCATCGGCGACCGGCTCGCCAAGGAGATCCTCGCGGGCGAGGTCAAGGACGGGGACACGGTCCGCGTGGACGTCTTCGGGGACGGGCTCATCGTCGGTCCCGCGGGGGCCGGGACGGCCCCGGAGGCAGCGGGGAAGTCGCTGTAAGGCGCCGTAACCGGACACATGGGCGGGCGGGGGTTGCGAGCCCCCGCCCGGCATGGGAGAGGATGGCTCAATCCGTACGAAGGGAAATACACGGTGAGCATCGACCCGTCCTCGATTCCGAATTTCGGGGGCCAGCCCGAACCGCAGCAGGGCGCAGGACCGGCGGGCCCCGTCGTCCCTGACCAGGACCTGGTCAAGCAGCTCCTGGACCAGATGGAACTCAAGTACGTCGTCGACGACGAGGGTGACCTCGCGGCGCCGTGGGAGGAGTTCCGTACGTACTTCATGTTCCGTGGCGAGGACGACCAGGCGGTCTTCTCGGTGCGGACGTTCTACGACCGGCCCCACGGCATCGAGGAGAAGCTCCAGCTCCTGGAGTCCATCGACGACTGGAACCGCCGCACGCTGTGGCCGAAGGTCTACAGCCACACCCACGACGACGGCACGGTCCGCCTCATCGGCGAGGCCCAGATGCTGATCGGCACGGGTGTCTCCCTGGAGCACTTCGTCTCGTCGACCGTCAGCTGGGTGCGCGCCGCGATCGAGTTCGACCGCTGGCTCGTCGAGCAGCTGGGCCTGGAGCAGGCCGTCGACTCCGCCGAGGGCGAGGAGAAGCCCGACGACGAGGCCTGAGGGCCCGCCGCGCGGCGGTGACTACAACGGCATGCGGGCGATCGTCACCAGATACGTCCCGTACGCCACCGAGAGCCCGGCCAGGGCGCCGACCACCAGGAAGGCGGCCCGCGGCCGGGCTCTCGCCGTCCGCAGGACCGCGCACGCGAGCGGGATGAGCAGCGGGAAGGCGGGCAGCAGGAAACGCGGCTTGGACTCGAAGAAGCCGGAGCCGCCGACCGTGATCAGGAGCAGCACGCCGGCGTAGACGAGCAGCGGCAGCGGCGCCCGCTCGGCCACCAGGAGCGCGTACAGGAGCACGGCCACCGCGACGATCACCAGCGTCATGGAGAAGACCAGCTTGTCGCCGTCGAGCAGCAGGTGCTTGACGAAGGCGAGCGAGCCCGCGCCGAAGTCGAAGCGCGAGCCCCAGCCGCGCTGCACCGCGAAGTAGCCGCCGAGCACGTCGCCCCGACGGGCCCCGACCCACAGGACGTACGCCCCCCAGCCGAGCGGCGCGAGCAGCGCGCCCGTCCACAGCCTGTGGGGAACCCCGCGCCCGCGCCGCCGGACGATCTCGCAGCCCGCGGTGACGAGGACCGCGGCCGCCACCGCGAAGCCGTTCGGCCGGGCCAGGCCCGCGAGCGCCGCGAGCGTGCCCGCCCACAGCCAGCGCCCGGTGAGCAGCGCGTACAGGGACCAGGCGGCCAGGGCGGTGAGGACCGGCTCGGTGTACGCCATCGACAGGATGACGGAGTGGGGCATGAGACCCCACAGGAGCACGAGGACGGTCGCGGTGCGGCGGTCGTACAGGCGGGCCGCGATCGCGTAGATGCCGAGCGCGGCGGCCCCGGCGGCGAGCCAGGAGACGAGCAGCCCGGCCGCCCCGTGGGACAGCGGCGTGACGGTGGTGACCGCGCGGATCAGGCCCGGGTACAGCGGGAAGAACGCCAGGTCGCTCTGGATGACGGTGGGCTCGAAGTGCAGGGTGCGGCCGTAGCCGTGCGCGGCGATGCCGGTGTACCAGCGCGAGTCCCAGGAGCGGCCGAGGAGCCGGAAGGTGTCCTGCCCGGTGGCGTGCGCCACGGCCGTCACCGCGAGCAGCCCGGTGAGGCGGGCGGCGGCGAACACGCCGAGGGCGCGCACCGCCGTCGGCCCCTTCGGTTCCAGGGCGAGGCAGCGGGTGCGGGGCGGTTTGGTGAGCGGGGCCGGGACGGTGGGGCTCGGGTGGGTCACACCCGAACCCTCCGGGGTCGTGGCGGCGGGCGCGAGCCGGGTGGGTCCGTGTGGGTGGGTGCGGGTGGGTGCCGTCGACCTACAGCGCCTTGAGCCGCTCCACCGCGTCCGCGAGGACCTCCGTGCGCTTGCAGAACGCGAACCGCACGAAGGGCGCGCCCGCCTCCCGGTGGTCGTAGAAGACGGCGTTCGGGATGGCGACGACACCGGCGCGCTCGGGCAGGGCACGGCAGAAGGCGAAGCCGTCGCCGCCGTGCGAACGGTCCGCGCCGAGCGGGCGGATGTCGGTGGTGATGAAGTACGTGCCCTGCGGCTGGTAGACCTCGAAGCCCGCCGCCGTCAGGCCCGCCGACAGCAGGTCCCGCTTGGCGCGCAGGTCCTCGCGGATGCCCGTGAAGTACGCGTCGGGCAGCGCGAGGGCCTCCGCGACGGCGTACTGGAAGGGGCCCGACGCCACGAACGTCAGATACTGCTTCGCCGAGCGCACCGCCGTGACCAGCTCCGGCGTGGACGTCACCCAGCCGACCTTCCAGCCCGTGAACGAGAACGTCTTGCCCGCCGAGCCGATGGTGACGGTCCGCTCCCGCATGCCGGGGAAGGACGCCAGCGGGATGTGCGCGGGCGAGCCGGAGCCGTCGGGTTCCGGGGCGTCGGCGAAGACCAGGTGTTCGTAGACCTCGTCGGTGACCACGAGCAGGTCCCGCTCGACGGCGAGCTCCGCGATCGCGGCCAGCTCCGCACGGGTGAGGACGGTGCCCGTCGGGTTGTGCGGGGTGTTGAGGAGCAGCAGCCGGGTGCGCGGGGTGACGGCGTCGCGCAGCTCGTCCAGGTCGAGGACGAAGCGTCGATTAGCGGCTCCGCCGCGGGGTCCCTCACGGGGGCGCAGGGTGACGGGCACCCGGGTGCCGCCCGCGAGCGCGATCGAGGCGGCATACGAGTCGTAGTACGGCTCCAGGGCGATGACCTCGTCGCCCGGCTCGACCAGGGCGAGCAGCGAGGCCGCGATGGCCTCGGTGGCGCCGGCCGTGACCAGGACCTCCCGGTCGGGGTCGTAGGCCAGGCCGTAGACCCGCGCCTGGTGCTCCGCGATCGCCGTGCGCAGCTCGGGCACGCCGGGGCCCGGCGGATACTGGTTGCCGCGCCCGTCGCGCAGCGCCCGCACGGCCGCCTCCCGCACCTCGTCGGGGCCGTCCGTGTCGGGGAAGCCCTGGCCCAGGTTGATCGCCCCCGTCCGCACGGCGAGGGCGGACATCTCGGCGAAGATCGTCGTGCCGAACTCGGCCAGGCGGCGGTTGAGCAGCGGGCGGCCGCTCGCCGAGGCGCCCGGGGCGCCGGTGGTGCCCGTGGTGCCGGATGAGCCGGAAGTGGTGCCGGTTGAGCCGGAAGAGGACGTCATGGCCGTCATCCTGCGCCGAACCTCTGGACTTCCTCAACTCTGCTTTGGCCGCGAATGGCCGGGGGCATCCCCTTGTCACGCAACGACGCGGGACAACGACCGCAGGGCGCAAGCCGCTTCGTGGGTCCGGGGGAACACGGAGCGGTCGGCGCATCGGGGGAACGGAAAGGTGAGTGAGGGACATGATTCTTGTCGTCCTCTTCCTTGGGCTTGTGGTGCTGATGATCGCTGGGCTCACGATCGGGGCCGCCCGCGTGCGGGGCCGCGGACGGCGTACGGCGTCCGGGGCCGGCGGCGGCAGCTGGTGGGCGTCCGGCGGTGCGAGCAGCGGCAGCAACCACAGCGGCGCGACGTCCTGCGGCGGCGGTTCCAGCTGCGGCGGTGGCTCCTCGTCCTGCGGCGGCGGTTCGTCCTGCGGTGGCGGTGGCGGGGGTGGATGCGGCGGAGGCAGCTGACACGGGGCAGCTGGTCCACTGGGCGGAGCGTCCGTCGGGAGTCAACTCCCGGCGGGCGCTTCGTCGTTGTCGGGGCGTGTGGACGCATGTTGACGCGCGGCGCGGAGAAACCGCAGCGCAGCGGGTCGTCGCGGGGCGACAGGGGCCAAATGGGTCTATTGGCGACCGTACCGGGACTCTTCTGGATCGTCTGAGTTTGCAGAAACGTGAACAGATGAACTGTTCGGCCCTCTAGGGGATGGAAACCCTACGAAGTTGGGTAAAAACGCTGTGGCAGTGTCGCAGTTCATGATTCCCTCTTAACCGTCACACCGCCCTCGGACGTTCTCAGTTCAATCAACGATCGAGACTTCTCCGTGGGCACGAGCCGGCATTCCGACCACCCGGTGTCCGACCGGGTGCGCCGGCCCCACCTCCATTGCGTGCTTAGCGGAGCCGACCCATGCTCACGACCCTGAAGACTGTCTATACCGACACGCGCGCCGGGGACCTGGCCTGGGCCCTCGGCCGCGAGCCGTTGCCCGCCCTTGCCACGCTCGACCTCGAACTGTCAGGCGCCACCGTGCAGTTGAGACTGCTCGGGGCGTCCCACCAAGTGCTCCTGGAGGAGGAGCGCGGCGGCAGCTGCTCCGAGACGGTGGCCTGCATCCCCGGCAGCAGCACCCCGCTGCCGCTCGGCGTGTCCAAGCGGGTGGGCGAGTGGGAGTACGAGTTCGCGGCCTGCGTCGAAACCCTGTCGCGAGGTCAGTTCGCGGGCCGTGCCCAGGAGTTGCTCGCCCTGGTCACCGAGCACCCGCACGGCCTCGCCGGAGTCTTCCCCGGCATCCCGCACGCCTTCACCGCGATGCTCGCCCAGCGTCACGAAGGCTCGGTCATGTGGCGCACCTGGCACGCCTATCCGCAGGACGGGCAGCTGGTGGCGACCAGGACCCGGGTCGGCGTGCGGATGCCCGCACCGCTGTGACGTGCGGGAACTCCCCTGCGCCCGCCCGGTGGTGGGTGGGACGCCCGAGGTGACGGCGGACCCGTGTGCGCGGGCGCGGCACGGGTGTCACGAAGACGCGCTCTGCGGGCCTTTGTGCGTCCTACACGTCCACACGGGCACCTCCACCCTTGTGGGGGACTTGGCGTAAGCGTTCGGTGACGTAGCGTTCGCAGCGTGATCGAGCCGCCCGAGCGTCTGCCCGTCACGCCCCGGACAGGCCGGTTCCTCGTCCTCGCGGGCGTGTTCGTCTGTGCCGCCTGCGGACTCGTGTACGAACTCGAACTCGTCGCCCTCGCCTCGTACTTGATCGGCGACTCCGTCACCCAGGCCTCCGTCGTCCTGTCCGTGATGGTGTTCGCGATGGGCATCGGCTCGCTGCTCGCCAAGCGGCTGCGCTGCCGGGCCGCCGCCGGGTTCGGCCTCATCGAGGCCGCCCTCGCCCTCGTCGGCGGGTGCAGCGCCATGACGCTGTACGCGGCCTTCGCCTGGGCCGGGGACCGCGGCGAGATGTGGGCCAGCGGCTCGCGCTACCTCTTCGTGGTGTTCTCGCTCGCCATCGGCGTCCTCATCGGCGCCGAAGTCCCCCTCCTGATGGTGCTGATCCAGCGCGTCCGGCGGCAGGACGCGGGCGGCGCGGTGGCCGACCTGTTCGCCGCGGACTACGTCGGCGCGCTCGTCGGCGGACTCGCCTTCCCCTTCCTGCTGCTGCCCTGGTTCGGACAGCTCACCGGGGCGCTGCTCACCGGCGCCGTCAACGTCCTCGCCGGCGGGGCCCTCGTCTTCGGCCTGTTCGGCCGCGACCTGAGCGGCCGCGGCCGCTGGATACTCCTCACCACCAACGTCACCGTCCTCGCCGTCCTCGCCTCCGCCGCCGTCCTCGTCGACGACTTCGAGCGCGCCGCCCGCCGCGCCGTCTACGGCTCCGACATCCGCGTCGCCGTCCAGACCGGCGTCCAGGAGGTCGTCCTCACCGGCGGCCACCGCGAGTCCCTCGACCTCTTCCTCGACGGCAGGCTCCGCGTCAGCGGCCGCGACGAACACCGCTACCACCAGGCGCTCGTCCAGCCCGCCATGCGCGGCGGGCCGCACGCCCGCGTCCTCGTCCTCGGCGGCGGCGACGGGCTCGCCGCCCGCGAGGTCCTTCGCCACTCCGGGGTGCGCCGCGTCGACATCGTCGAGATCGACCCCGGCGTAGTGAAGCTCGCCCGCAGCGATCCCGCGCTCAGCGAGCTCAACGGCCACGTCTACCGCGACCGGCGGGTGCGGGTCGTGCACGCCGACGCCTTCCACTGGCTGCGCGGGCCGCACGGCCGCCGCCTCCCCTACGACGTCGTCGTCGCCGACCTGCCCGACCCCGGCATCACCGCGAGCACCAAGCTCTACTCCCAGGAGTTCTACGGCCTCGTCGCCCGCGCCCTCACCGACGGCGGCCGCCTCGCCGTGCACGCCGGACCCGTCGTCTCCCGCCCCCACACCTACTGGACCGTCGACGCCACCGTGCGCGCCGCCGGGCTCGCCACCACGCCCTACCGCGTGACGGGCCGTCACTCCGGCTTCGCCGCCGGGCCCGACCGGACCGCCGACAGCACCGTCAAGACCCGCGACTGGGGCTTCGTCCTCGCCGCCCGCGGCCCCGAAGGCCTGGTCGGCGCCGCGGACTCCGCCATCCTGCGGTCCGGCGCGCGCGCCGCCCAGCGCGTCCGTCCCGACGCCCCGCACCCCATGGCCCCGTCCACCCTCGTGCATCCGCGGTACGCCGACTGACGGGTCGTCGGACCCTTGGCGCGGGCAAGTGGCGTACATCACGCGGTGGGCGTCGGTACGCTCGACTGTCATGGAGCATGAGGTGTTCGTACCGGTCCCGGAAGAGCCGCTCCGCGAAGCGCTGGCCGACCCCGAGCGGGTCGCCGGTGCCGTGCCGGGGTGGCAGCGTGATGCCGACGCGCAGTCGCCGCCCCTGTCCGGGCGGTTGCGGGTGCGGGTCGGTGGCCACACGATCACCTACCGCGGCGTCCTGCGGCTCGCCCCGCGGGCCGGGGGTGCCTACTCCCTCGACGGCGAGGGCACGGAGGTGCGCGGCAGCGGCTCCGTGAAGTTCTCCCTCACCCTGCGCCTCGCCCCCGCCGCCGAGGGCGGCACCAGCCTCACCTTCACCGGCACGGGCTCCGGCGACGGGCGGCTCGCCGAGATCGCCGAAAGTTCTCCACAGGCTGTGGAGGCGGCGGCACGGAGGCTGCTCGGGCGGTTCGGGGAGGGGTTGGGGGTGGGGGCCGCTGCGGGTTCTGGCCGGGGGCCGGGTGCGGACGGCTCCGACGCCTCTGACGCCTCCGACGCCTCCGACGCCTCCGGCACCTCCGACGCGTCCGGTGCCGCCGACGGCTCCGACGCTCCCGACGGCTCCGCCAATGAGGTCGGGGGGATCTACGAGGCCGAGGTGCCGCCTCCGTCCTTGGACCCGTTGGCCGATGACTTCGACCGGCCGTTGGACGTCGGGGGCGGGACCGCGGCGGAGGCCGCGCACGCTCGGCGGACGATGATCGGGCGCAGCGCGGAGGAGGTCGACCACGCTCCGCCCCGGGGGCGGTACGCGCCCGTGCCGGTGCCCGAGGCGATGTCTGGCGGGGTCGCCACGCTGCGGTGGGCTGCGCCTGCCGCTGCGGTGGTGTTGGCTTCGGCGATCGTGGTGGGGCGGGTGCTGCGGCGTCGGCGCTGAGCCTGGCGGGGCGCCCGGACCGGCTGTGCCGGGGTGGCCCCCGTTTCGGCGCTCCGCGCCTCGTCCTCAAGCGCCGGACAGGCTTTCTCCCACCCGCCCGCCCGAACTTGCACCGGCCTGGCCGACAGCCCGGCACCTTCAGCCCGCCTCGGTGAAGTTGTTTTCTCAGCCCGTCCGGCGTTTGAGGACGAGGCGCGGAGCGCCGATTCGGGGGCGGACCGTCCCACCCGAAGGGGACACCCACCCCTGGGGTCCAGGGGCGGAGCCCCGGGATCGGAGAAGGGGTGGGATTGGGGAGCCCTCGGCGAGCAGCGGGGTCGTAAGGTCGACTTCGTGAGTAGCGACGAGATCAGGCTGGCCGCGGGTGGCGCGGATGTGACGGTGTGGCCGGGGAACGGCTGTCGGGTGGGGAGCCTGCGGGTCGACGGAGTCGAGCTGCTGCGGCAGGGCGAGCGGTACGGAAGCTTCCCGATGGTGCCGTGGTGCGGGCGGACGAGGGAGGGGAAGTTCAGGAACGGCGACGTTCTGCACCAGCTCCCGGTGAACTCCCCACCGCACGCCATCCACGGCACCGCCCGCGACGCCGAGTGGAAGACGGCCCGGGTGAGCGACCGCGAGGCGGTGTTCACGTACGACCTGACGGACCCCTGGCCGTACCCGGGCAGGGTCACGCAGATCGTGGAGCTGACCGAGGACGCCCTGACGCTGAGGATGGCGATCGAGACGTACGAGGACTCGTTCCCGGCGCAGGCGGGCTGGCACCCCTGGTTCAACCGCCACCTGGCGGACGACCCCACGGACGCCGAGGGCGTACAGGTGCGCTTCGACGCCGCCTGGCAGGAGCTGCGAGGCGACGACCACCTCCCCACGGGTACCCGCGTCGACCCCACCCCCGGCCCCTGGGACGACTGCTTCGGCATGCCCGACGGCGTGGACGTGACCCTGACCTGGCCGGGCCGCCTTGAGGTGAAGGTGGCGAGCCGCGAGCAGTGGGTCGTGGTGTACGACGAGCCCGCGGAGGCGGTGTGCGTGGAGCCGCAGACGGGCCCGCCGAACGGCCTGAACACCCTGCCGCGCCTCGTCACCCCGCTGGAGCCCCTGGAGACGTCGACCACGTGGACCTGGCGGCGCCTTTAAGCTCGTAGCCATGACGAACGACGTACGCGGCGACCTGCTGCAGCAGATCAAGGACAAGGCCGTCGTGCACGGCAAGGTGACGCTCTCCTCGGGCATCGAGGCCGACTACTACGTCGACCTGCGCCGCGTGACCCTCGACGGCGAGGCCGCCCCGCTGGTCGGCGAGGTCCTCCTCGACCTGACCGCCGACCTGGAGTTCGACGCCGTGGGCGGCCTGACGATGGGCGCCGACCCGGTGGCCGCCGCGATGCTGCACGCCGCCGCGGGCCGGGGCCGCCGCCTGGACGCCTTCGTGGTCCGCAAGGCCGCGAAGGCGCACGGCCTGCAGCGCCGCGTGGAGGGCCCGGACATCAAGGGCCGCCGGGTGCTCGTGGTGGAGGACACGTCCACCACCGGCGGCTCCCCGCTGACCGCCGTGGAGGCGGTCCGCGAGGCCGGCGCCGAGGTCGTGGGCGTCGCGACGATCGTGGACCGCGCCACCGGCGCCGACGTGAAGATCACCGAGGGCGCGGGGGTCCCGTACCTCTTCGCGTACTCGAAGGACGAGCTGGGCCTCGACTGATCGGTACATGACGTACGGCTGGAGCAATCCGGCGAGTCTGGAAAGATGGGGGCGACGACGACGTCGCCCCCCGGTCAGTCAGCACCCCGCACATCACAAGGAGCGGACACATGCCCATCGCAACCCCCGACGTCTACAACGAGATGCTGGACCGGGCGAAGGCAGGCAAGTTCGCCTACCCGGCCATCAACGTGACGTCCTCGCAGACCCTGCACGCTGCCCTGCGCGGCTTCGCGGAGGCGGAGAGCGACGGCATCATCCAGATCTCCACGGGTGGCGCGGAGTTCCTGGGCGGCCAGTACAGCAAGGACATGGTGACGGGCGCGGTGGCCCTCGCCGAGTTCGCGCACATCGTCGCGGCGAAGTACGACATCACGGTCGCGCTGCACACCGACCACTGCCCGAAGGACAAGCTCGACGGCTACGTCCGCCCGCTCCTGGCCGTCTCCGCCGAGCGCGTCGCGGCCGGTCGCGACCCCCTCTTCCAGTCCCACATGTGGGACGGCTCCGCCGAGACCCTCGCCGACAACCTGTCCATCGGCCAGGAGCTGCTCGCCCAGGCCGCCGCCGCGAAGATCATCCTCGAGGTCGAGATCACCCCGACCGGCGGCGAGGAGGACGGCGTCACCCACGAGATCAACGACGAGCTGTACACCACGGTCGACGACGCGATCCGCACCGCCGAGGCCCTGGGCCTGGGCGAGAAGGGCCGCTACCTGCTCGCCGCCTCCTTCGGCAACGTCCACGGCGTCTACAAGCCGGGCAACGTCGTGCTCCGCCCCGAGCTCCTGAAGGACCTCCAGGAGGGCGTCGGCGCCAAGTACGGCAAGCAGTCCCCCTTCGACTTCGTGTTCCACGGCGGCTCCGGCTCCACCGAGCAGGAGATCGCCACGGCGCTGGAGAACGGCGTCGTGAAGATGAACCTCGACACGGACACGCAGTACGCCTTCACGCGTCCCGTCGCCGACCACATGTTCAAGAACTACGACGGCGTCCTGAAGGTCGACGGCGAGGTCGGCTCCAAGAAGACCTACGACCCGCGCACCTGGGGCAAGTCCGCCGAGGCCGGCATGGCCAAGCGCGTCACCGAGGCCTGCGCGAACCTGCGCTCCACCGGCACGAAGCTCAAGTAACGCCACCCACACCGTCCGGCCGGGCCCGGCACTCCGCCACAGCGCGCGAGTGCCGGGCCCCCGGCATGCCCGGAGGGATCCGCCCGTGACCACAGCCCCCTACGACTTCGACACCCCCGTCGACCGGCACGGCACCTGGTGCGTCCAATGGGACGGCGTCGCCGACCGGTTCCCGGTCCCCGACCTGCTCCCCTTCACCATCTCCGACATGGACTTCGCCTGCGCTCCCGCCGTCCTCGACGCGCTCCAGCGGCGGGTCGCGCACGGCGTCTTCGGCTACACGGACTGGCGCAACGACGACTTCCGGGGTGCCGTACGCGACTGGTTCAAGCAGCGCCACGACACCGACGTCGACCCCGGCTCGCTCGTCTACGCCCCGTCCGTGCTCAACCAGATATCCCAGCTCCTGCGGATGTGGACGGAGCCCGGCGACGGGGTGGTGGTGCACACGCCCACCTACGACGGGTTCCGTAAGGCGGTCGGCGGGCTCGGCCGCGAGCTGCGGACCGTGCCCGTCGACGATCCCGGACTCGCCCTCCTCGAAGCCGAGTTGGCCCGGCCCGGCGTGCGCGTGCTTCTCCTCTGTTCGCCGCACAATCCCACCGGGCGGGTGTGGAGCGACGCCGAGCTCGCCGGGATGGCCGCGCTCTGCGAGCGCCACGGGGTCGCCGTCATCAGCGACGAGATCCACGCCGACCTCACGCACGACGGCTCCACGCATCTGCCGTGGACCCGGTACGCGCGGGGGCGGTGGGCCCTCGTCACCTCCGGCACGAAGGCCTTCAACTTCCCCTCTCTCAGCGGGAGTTACGGCTTCGTCGGGGATCCCGACGACCATGCCGCCTTCGTGCGGCGGATGGACACGGGGGAGGGGCTCGCCTCGCCCGCGGTGCTCTCCCTGACCGCGCACATCGCCGCCTACCGGGAGGGGGCGGAGTGGTTGGACGCCGTGCGTGCCTATACGTACGCGAATCTGCGGTACGTCGGGGAGCGGCTGAACGAGGCCTTCCCCGGGCTGGGGTGGGTGCCCCCGCAGGCGGGGTATCTCGCCTGGATCGATCTGCGGGGTGTCCTCGGCGGTGTCGGGGACGAGGTGCTTCAGCGGGAGCTGGTGGAGCGGCAGGGGGTGGCTGTCATGGCCGGGGGGACGTATGGGGCGCCCGGGTTCGTGCGGCTGAACGTGGGGTGTCCCAGGGGGAAGGTCGAGGTGGGCGTGGAGGCGCTGGTGCGGGGCGTTCGGGCGGTCCGGGGCTGAGCCCTGGCGGGGCCTTCCCCAATCCCGCCCCTTTCCCGAAACCGGGGCTTCGCCCCTGGACCCCAGGGGGTGGGTGTCCCGTGCGGGTGGGACGGTCCTCCGCCGAATCGGCGCTCCGCGCCTCGTCCTCAAACGCCGGACGGGCTGGAAACTTCGCCGGGGCGGGATGAAGGTGCCGGGCTGTTGGTCTGCTGGTGCAAGTTTGGGCGGGTGGGTGGGAGAAAGCCCGTCCGGCGACTGAGGACGAGGCGCGGAGCGCCGATAACGGGGGCGCCCCCGGCTCAGAACGCCAGCTGTGCGATCTCCTCCGCGACCACCGCGCACGCATCCGCCGCCGGATCGATCAACGGAAAGTGCCCGACGTCCTCAAGGAGCGTGAGCCCGACCACCTCACCGGCCTTGGCCGCCGCGTCCGCGTACGCCTCGGAGACGGCCTGCGGCACGACGATGTCCGTGCGCCCCTGGACGACGGTGGTGGCGATCCCGGTGGGCAGCAGCACCGCCGGATCCGCGTGCGCGCGCCGCTCCTCGAAGAGCGCGTCGGCGTCGCCCGCGTCCCCGCCGGGACCGGTGACGCCGAGGAACTGGCGCACCGCACCGGAACACACCCCCAGCTCGTCGGCCACCCGCAGGTCACCGATCGGCGCCAGCGCCACCACGCCGCGCAGCGGGGCGGGCCGCTCCCGGTGCCACGGCGAGCTCTCCGGCAGGACGTGCCGGGCCGCCGCCCACAGCGCGAGGTGGCCCCCGGCCGAGTGCCCGGTCAGCACGATCCGGTGCGGGTCGGCCGCGGGCAGGGCCGTGCGGACCAGCCCGGGCAGCGCGTCGAGCGCGGCGGCCACGTCGTCGAGGGTGTCGGGCCAGCGCCCGGCAACGGGCCCGGCACCCCCCTGCGCGGAGCCAGGGCCACCTTCCGCGGAGCCGAGCCCCCCCTGCGCGGAGCCAGGGCCACCTTCCGCGGAGCCGAGACCCCCCTGCGCGGAGCCAGGGCCACCTTCCGCGGAGCCGACGCCACCCTCCGCGGGAACAGGGCCGCCCTGCACCGGGACCAGGCCCCCCGAAGCCCCCCGTCGGTACTCGACGCTCGCGACGGCGAAGCCGCGTCGGGACAGGAAGTCCGCGAAGGGTGACACGTGCGCGCGGTCGTACGGAGCCCGCCACGCGCCGCCGTGCAGCACCACGACGAGCGGCGCGGCCCGGTCGGCGGCGCCGCGCGGGGCGTAGAAGTCCACGACCTGGTCCGCGTGCTCGCCGTACGCGGCGGTGGCGTCGGGCCGGACCGCGGGATGTGCGAACGCGGAATCCTGCTCGGCGGCATCGCGGGCCACGGCGGCGTCGTCCGGCATGCGGCAACCCTCTCAAACTCGGCCAGCGGCCGCCCGTCGGCCACCGGCGGCAACTGTCCGGCGGCCGACGGGCGTTCGTACCATGATCCAGATTTGCCGGACGGTATCAGGATCCGGCCGGGGGGCGCGCCGCAGGGCCCGCCGCACCGCCCCATCCAGCGACCCCACGGTACGCACGCGGAGGGCGCCCCGGGCTACGACACCGCCCCGGGCGCCTCCGCCAGCGTCCGCGCGAGGACCCACGCGGCCCGCTCCGCGTCGGCGAACGACACGTACAGCGGCGTGAACCCGAAGCGCAGCACGTCCGGCGCGCGGAAGTCGCCGACCACGCCCCGCTCGATGAGCCGCTTCATGACGTCGGCGGCGTCCGGGCAGCGCAGCGCGATCTGGCTGCCCCGCTCGGCGTGCGCCGCGGGCGTGACCGACTCGACGCGACCCGCGGGCACGTACGCGGCGACGCACTCCAGGAAGAAGTCCGTCAGGGCGAGGGACTTGGCGCGCACGGCCGCCATCGACACGCCCTCCCACACGTCGAGCGCGGCGTCGAAGGCGAGCAGCGACAGGATGTCGGGGGTGCCGACGCGGCCGCGTACGGCGTCGGGCGCCGGTTCGTACGCGGACCGCATCCCGAAGGGCTCGACGTGCGAGTTCCAGCCGGGCAGCGGCGAGTCGAAGTGCGGCTGGTGCTCCCGGCGCACGTACAGGTACGCGGGCGAACCGGGGCCGCCGTTCAGGTACTTGTAGGTGCAGCCGACGGCCAGGTCCACGCCCTGCTCGTCGAGGGCGATGGGCAGCGCGCCCGCCGTGTGGCACAGGTCCCACACGACGAGGGCACCGGCCGCGTGCACGGCCTCGGTCAGTCCCGGCAGGTCGTGCAGGCGCCCCGACTGGTAGTCGGCGTGGTTGAGCAGCACGGCGGCGGTACGCGGACCGAGTGCGCCGGGGACGTCCGCCGGGGCCACCGGGACCAGGCGGCAGCCGGTGAGGCGGGCGGCGGACGCGGCGATGTACCCGTCCGTGGGGAAGGTTGTGGCGTCAACGAGGAGTTCGTCGCGCCCCTCATCCGGGGTGGTCGCGTCCCCGTCCCGCTGACGCACGATGCGCACGGCCGCCACGAGGGCCTTGAAGATGTTGACGCTCGTCGAGTCGGCGACGACGACCTGGCCGGGGGCGGCGCCGATCAGCGGGGCGAGCCGGTCGCCGATCCGCTCCGGCGCGGTCCACCAGCCGCTCTCCTCCCAGGAGCGGATGCGCATCTGCCCCCACTCGCGGGTGATGACGTCGACGACGCGGGCCTCGACGCCCCGGGGCAGCGCGCCCAGTGAGTTCCCGTCCAGGTAAACAGTGTCATCAAGTACGAACTCGGCCCGTTTGTAGGCCAGTTCGTCCTTGCCGTCCAGTGCTGCGGCGGCGCCGACGAGCCGCGCGCGCTCCGCCTCCGGGGCCACCTCGGACACCTCTGCCATCTCCGACCTCCGTGTCTCAGACATGGCTGCGCGCCGTCCACAGCTCGGGGAACACGTTCTTCGTGGCCCGTTTCTCCAGCCAGGCCACCCCGGCGGAGCCGCCCGTGCCGGTCTTGGAGCCCATGGCGCGGCGGGTGGCGACCAGGTGGTCGTTGCGCCATCGCCAGACCAGCTCGCCGACGTCGGTCAACGCCTCGCCGAGCCGGGCGAGTTCGGCGCCCTCGTCCCCGGCGTACAGGGCCGTCCACACGGCCTCGACCTCGGGCGAGGGTTCGTACCTGCGGGAGATGTCGCGGTCGAGGACGGCGGCCGGTATCGGGTGCCCGCGGCGGGCGAGGAGCCGCAGCACCTCGTCGTACAGGCTCGGCTCCTGCAGCGCCTTCTCCAGCTCCGCGTGGACGCGCGGCGCGCCCCGGTGCGGCACCAGCATGGACGCGGACTTCTCACCGAGCAGGAACTCCATGCGCCGGTACATCGCCGACTGGAAGCCGGAGCCCTCGCCGAGCGCGCCCCGGTAGGAGTTGAACTGGGCGGGGGTGAGCTGGCCGAGCGGCTTCCACGAGTGGTTCAGGGCCTCCAGCTCCCGCACCGAGCGCTTCAGCGCGGCGACGGCCACCGGCACGTCGTCCTCGCGCAGGGCGTGCGCGGCGGTCTCCCACTCGTGGACGATGACGGTGAACCACAGCTCCATCACCTGAGTGGTGACGAGGAAGACCATCTCGCCGGGGTCGTCGGACCGCAGGTGCTGGAGGTGGGTGAGGACGTCCGCCTGGACGTAGTCCTCGTAAGGGGTGGTGCCTGCGAAGTCGAGGTTCGGGCTGTCCGGGCTCTCGTCGTCCGTCACTGCGGACTGCGGCCGGGACTCGTGCGCCGCGTGCGCCTCGTGGGACATCGCTGTCTCCTAGATGCGTACTCCGGGTAGCGGTCCGCCCCTGCCGGTACCGGCACGGGGGCCCCGGTCCCCACCCGCATCCTCCGCAACATCCCCGGAAACGGCAAGACCTGCCTGGTCACACCGGGTGTCCAGGCAGGCCGTGCCCGGCCCGGGGGTGCGGTGGCCGGGCCGGGACGCTAGCCAAGCGTGTCCGCCGCCGTGGGCGAGGAGTCACGCAGGAACGTCGAGCAGCGCTCGTACTCCGCCTGCTCGCCGATCGAGCCCGCGGCGCGGGCCAGGGCGTGCAGGGCGCGCAGGAAGCCGCGGTTCGGCTCGTGCTCCCAGGGGACCGGGCCGTGGCCCTTCCAGCCGCTGCGGCGCAGGGAGTCAAGGCCGCGGTGGTATCCCGTACGGGCGTACGCGTACGACTCGACGACGCGGCCTGCCTCGTACGCCTCGTCGGCGAGGCGGGCCCAGGCGAGGGACGACGTCGGGTACTTCGCCGCCACCTCCGTGGCCGGGGTGCCGCCCGCGAGCAGTTCGCGCGGCTCCGGGTCGTCGGGCAGGTGGGTCGGGGGCGGTCCCCCGAGCAGGTTCTCGTGAATGGCCATGGGACAAGTCTGCGGCATGGGCGCCCCCGGCAGGGAGCCCGGCCCACCCCCGCGTAGTACCTGCGACGGACCTCCCCGAACCCGTCCCGGAGGGGACGCCCGGGGTGCCCCCCGCCCCGTACCGTCTGAAGCGTGACCGAGAAAACGCGCAGCCCGGAGTTCCACCTCGCGCAGAACGCCCTCCAGGGCCTGCGCACGGACCTCTTCCACGACGCCTTCGCCTACCGCCCCCTGCCCCCGCTGAGCCCGGACGCCGCGCTGGTGCAGTGGCTGCCGGGGCGGATACGCAGGTTCGCCGTGTGGTTCCCGCACGGCGTGGTCCTGGCGATGGCCGCGTTCACGGTGATGATCACGTACGCGGGGATGTCCGGAGGCTACGGCGGCAACGACCTGATCGAGGTCCTCGCGTCGCTGGTCCCGGCGACCACGGTGGCCCTGACGCTGGTGCGCCCGGTCCTGGCGTGGTGGCTGTCCCTGGCGGTGACCCCGTTCCTCGTGGCCGTGGGCGGCGGTGTCGACTATCCCTGGTCGCCGGGCTCCTTCGCGGGGCACACGATGGTGATGATGGTGGTCGCGGCCCGCACCCGCCCCCGCACGGCGGCCTGGATGTGGATCCTCACGACCGTGTACTCGTTCGTCGCGGACGCCGGCGGGTCGCACTACGCCTCCAACAGCGGGGCCCTCGCCGTGGTCAGCGGCGTCGCGGTCGCCCTGGTCAGCCTGATCGCCGTGAACTCCAACACCCGCCGCGAGGTCGTGGCGGAGCGCACCGTCACCGCCGTGGAGCGGGACCGGCGCACGCTCCTGGAGGAGCGCACGAACATCGCCCGCGAGCTGCACGACGTGGTCGCCCACCACATGTCGGTGGTCGCGATCCAGGCGGAGGCCGCCCCGTACCGGGTGGAGAACCCGCCGCCGGAGCTGGAGCAGGCCTTCGCGACGATCCGCGAGAACGCGGTGATCGCCCTGACCGAGCTGCGCCGCGTCCTCGGCGTGGTCCGGGCGGAGGACTACGAGGCCCCCGACGCCCCCCAGCCCACCCTCGCCGACGTCGACCGGCTGCTCGACAACGTGCGCGGCACCGGCCTGGCCGTGGAGAAGGTCGTCACCGGCGCGGCCCGGGAGCTGCCGCAGGGCGTGGAGCTCTCGGCGTACCGCATCGTGCAGGAGGCGCTCAGCAACAGCCTGCGGCACGCGCCGGGCGCGACGGCCCGGGTGGAGATCGGCTACGTCCTCGGCGGGCTCGGCCTCAGGGTCGTCAACGGGCCCCCGACGGAGCAGGCCAAGCCCTCGCCGGGCGCGGGGCACGGCATCACGGGGATGCGGGAGCGCGTCTCGATGCTGGACGGCGACATGACGGCGGAGCCGACGGCGGACGGGGGGTACGAGGTGACGGTGTTCCTGCCGGTGCCCGCCGACGCCCCGAGGACGGCCGACGCCGGGGATGCCCCGAAGACGGCGGCCGCGTCCCCCGACGTCACCCGCCCCATCTCCCTGGACAAGCCCGCCGGAGGTCACGCCTGATGAACCGCACCATCCGCGTCCTGATCGCCGACGACCAGATGATGGTCCGCGAGGGCTTCTCCGTGCTGTTGAACGCGATGCCGGACATCGAGGTCGCCGGTGAGGCGGTGAACGGGCGCGAGGCCGTCGAGCGGGTCCGTGAACTCGCCCCGGACGTCGTCCTGATGGACATCCGCATGCCGGAGCTGAACGGCATCGAGGCGACCCGCGAGATCGTCGCGGACGCCCGCGTCGACACGAAGGTCCTCGTCCTGACGACGTTCGACCTGGACGAGTACGTCTACCAGGCGCTGCGCGCGGGCGCGTCCGGCTTCCTGCTGAAGGACGCGTCGGCCCGCCAACTCGCCGACGGCGTACGGGTGGTGGCCTCCGGCGAGGCGCTGCTCGCGCCGAGCGTGACGCGCCGCCTGATCACGGAGTTCTCGAAGCTGTCGGACAACCCGCGGCTCGCGGCGTCCGCGCAGGCGCAGGCGCAGTACGGCGAGCTGACGGAACGCGAGACGGAGGTCCTGGTGCTCATCGCGCAGGGCCTGTCGAACGGGGAGATCGCCGCCCGGCTCGTCGTCGCCGAGTCCACGATCAAGACGCACGTCAGCCGGGTCCTGGTGAAGCTCGGCCTGCGCGACCGCACCCAGGCGGCCGTGTTCGCGTACGAGGCGCGGCTGGTGACGCCGGGCTGAGAGGGCCGGTCGGGCGGGCTGAGAGGGCCGGTCGGCGGGGCGCGCGGGCCCGGTCGGGCGGGGTGCGCCGGTCTGGTCAGGCGGGGTGCGCGCGGCTAGCGTCCCCGCATGGACGCCCCCTTCGACCCCTGGTCGCCCGAGTTCGTGGCGGACCCCTACCCCGCGTACGCCACCCTGCGCGCCCGGAGCCGCGCGCACTACTACGAACCCAGCCGCCAGTACCTGATCCCGCGCCACGCGGACGTCGCCGCCCTTCTGCGCGACCGCCGCCTCGGCCGCACGTATCTGCACCGGTACAGCCACGAGGAGTTCGGCCGCCAGGCGCCTCCGCCCGAGCACGAGCCGTTCCACGTCCTCAACGACCACGGCATGCTCGACCTGGAGGCCCCGGCGCACACCCGCGTCCGCCGCCTGGTGGCGAAGGCGTTCACACCGCGCACGGTGGAGCGGCTGCGCCCGTACGTCGAGGGTCTCGCGGACGAGTTGGTGCGGGGGCTCGTGGCGGACGGGGGCGGGGACCTGGTGGCGCGGGTCGCCGAGCCGCTGCCCGTCGCGGTGATCGCCGAGATGCTGGGCATCCCGGAGGCGGACCGGGGGCCGCTGCGGCCCTGGTCGGCGGACATCTGCGGGATGTACGAGCTGAATCCGGGGGCGGCGACGGCGGCCCGGGCCGTGCGGGCCTCGGTGGAGTTCTCGGCGTACCTGCGGGAGTTGATCGCCGCGCGGCGCAAGGAGCCCGGCGACGATCTGATCAGCGCCCTCATCGCCGCGCACGACGAGGGCGAGAGGCTCAGCGAGCAGGAGATGATCTCGACCTGCGTGCTGCTCCTGAACGCGGGCCACGAGGCGACCGTCAATTCCACGGCGAACGGGTGGCACGTTCTCTTCGGCCATCCCGACCAGCTCGCCGCCCTGCGCGCCGAACCGGAGAGGCTGCTGCCCACGGCCGTCGAGGAACTGCTGCGCTACGACACCCCGCTCCAGCTCTTCGAGCGGTGGGTGCTCGACGACATCGAGGTCGGGGACACCGTCATCCCGCGCGGCAGCGAGGTCGCGCTGCTCTTCGGCTCCGCCAACCGGGACCCGGCCGCGTTCGCCGCCCCCGACACCCTGGACCTGGCCCGCGCCGACAACCCGCACATCTCCTTCAGCGCGGGCATCCACTACTGCGTCGGCGCACCGCTCGCCCGCGTCGAACTGGCCGCCTCGCTGGGGGCGTTGCTGCGCCTGGCCCCGGACCTGCGGCTCGCGTCGGATCCCGTGCGCAAGCCGGGCTTCGTGATCCGGGGCCTCGGGGAGCTGCTCGTCGAGTGCTGAACGGCTCCGGGGCGGGGCGTGTTCAGCCGGTCGCCAGGTCCCGGCGGCGCAGCCCCGCGAGCCCGGCCGCCGTGAGGACCACCGCGGCCGCCGTGAGCAGCAGCACCGGGGTCCACGCCATGTCCTGTCCCGGCAGCTTCGGCAGGTGCGAGAACGGCGACAGGTTCATGATCGGCTGCGGTACGTCGAGGGCGGGGCCGATCCAGCCGATCAGCAGGGCGAGGCCCGCCACGCCCCAGGCGCCGACGGCCAGGTGCGGCGAGAGGCCGTGCAGCAGCACCGCGAGGGCGCCGAGCAGCCAGATCGCGGGCAGCTGGACCAGGCAGGCGCCGACGATCGGCCCGAAGTCCTGTCCGTACCCGATGCCGAGCCCGCAGGCCGCGAGCAGCATGATCAGGGCGGCGCCCCCGAAGGCCACGACGAGGTGGCCCGCCGCCCAGCGCAGCCTGCCCACCGCGTTCGCGAGGACCGGCTCGGCGCGCTGCGAGGTCTCCTCGCCGTGCAGCCGCAGGACCGAGGCGACGACGTAGAGCGCCCCGACCATGCCGATGAGGCCGACGATCGCGGCGAGGAAGGCGTCGGTGAGGCCGGTCTGGCCGCCCATGCGCTCGAAGATCTCGCGGGTGTTCTCGTTGTCGCCGACCAGGTCGGTGGCGCCCTCCGTCATCCCGCCGAAGACGACCCCGGCGGCGAGGAAGCCGAGGCTCCAGCCGATGACGGCGCCGCGCTGGAGTCGCCAGGCGAGCGCGCCCGCGGTGCCGAGGCGGCCGTGCGCGGGTCCCGGGCGGGACGGCAGGAAGCTCATGCCGACGTCGCGGCGCCCGGCGAGTTCGTACGCCCCGACGGTCTGGACGGCGACGGCGCCCGCGAACAGCAGCAGCACCCACCACCGTTCGGCGCCGAACGCGCGCAGGTTCTCCAGCCAGCCGACCGGGGACAGCCAGGTGAGCAGCGAGGAGCCGTCGGCCGTCGCCGAGTCGCCCGCCGCGCGCAGCACGAACGCCGCGCCGAGCAGCGCCGAGGTGAGGCCCTTGGCGAGCCGGGCGCTCTCCGTGAACTGGGCGACCATCGCCGCCATCGTGGCGAACACCATGCCCACCCCGGCGATGCCGAGCCCGAGGGCCAGCGCCCCGGAGCCGCCCTCGCCCGCGAGCCCGGCGGCGACGAGGAGGCCGAGGAGCGCGTTGGCGACGAGCGCGGTGAGCAGCGCCGACGTCAGGGGCGCGCGGCGGCCGACCATGGCCGAGGAGATCATCTCCTGGCGCCCCGTCTCCTCCTCCTCGCGCGTGTGCCGTACGACGATGACGAGGCTCATCACGGCGGCGAGCACCCCGGCGAAGGTGCCGACGCGCCATGCCGTGAGCCCGCCGAAGGACTGGTCGAACACCGGGCCGTAGATGGCGCGCAGGGAGGCGTTGGTGGCGAGGGATTCCATCAGGTCGGCGCGCTGGGCCGCCGTGCCGTACACCTCCTTGAGGGTGTTCGGCATGCTCAGGACCATCATCGTGATGACGACGAGCCACACCGGGATGACGACGCGGTCGCGGCGCAGTGCCAGGCGCAGCAGCGGTCCGGTGCCCGCGAGGTGGCCGCGGCCGCCGGTGCGCCGGGCGGGTGCTGTGGGCGGCGCGGTGGTCAGGGCGGTCATCGCGACATCGCCCCCGTGGTCCCGCGCCCGGCGTCCGCCGGCTCCACGTCGTCCTGGTAGTGGCGCAGGAACAGCTCCTCCAGGGTGGGCGGAGTGCTGGTCAGGGACCGGATGCCGGAGTCGGTGAGGGTGCGCAGGACCGCGTCCAGCTTGTCGGTGTCGACCTGGAGGGCGACGCGGTTGCCGTCGACCTCCAGGTCGTGCACGCCCGGCAGGTGCGCGATCCCGTCGGGGGCGGCGGCGAGTTCGGCGCGGACGCTGGTGCGGGTGAGGTGGCGCATGTCGGCGAGGGAGCCGGACTCCACGGTGGCGCCCTTGCGGATGATGCTGACCCGGTCGCAGAGGGTCTCCACCTCGCTGAGGATGTGCGAGGACAGCAGGACCGTACGGCCCTCGGCGCGCGCACGGACCACGCAGCTCTGGAAGACCTCTTCCATCAGCGGGTCGAGGCCGGACGTCGGCTCGTCGAGGATGAGCAGCTCGACGTCCGACGCGAACGCGGCGACCAGGGCGACCTTCTGGCGGTTGCCCTTGGAGTAGGCGCGGCCCTTCTTCGTCGGGTCGAGCTCGAACCGCTCGATGAGCTCGGCCCGCCGCTCCTGGTCCAGGCCGCCTCTCAACTTGCCGTACAGATCGATGACTTCGCCGCCGGAGAGGTTCCGCCACAGGGTGACGTCGCCCGGTACGTACGCGAGGCGCCGGTGCAGTTCCACGGCGTCGTGCCAGGGGTCCTTGCCGAGGAGCTGGGCGGCACCGGAGTCGGCCCGCAGCAGGCCGAGCAGGACGCGGATGGCGGTGGACTTGCCGGCCCCGTTGGGCCCGAGGAAGCCATGGACCTCGCCGCGCTCGACGTCGAGGTCGAGGCCGTCCAGTGCGTGTGTCCGGCCGAACGACTTGTGCAGCCCGGAGACGGTGATTGCCTTCGTCATGTTTTTGAACGTACGCTACTTTCACAAATTTGTGAAGTTAAGGAACTGTATAAACTTGGGATGGGTCGAGGCGAGCAGGGGAGATGATCCAGGGATGAGCACGGACGAGAAGGACATGGCGGCGGGCCTCGCGGAGGACCGTGCGGAGGGCTTCGCGGAGGACCGCGCGGAAGGCTCCGCGGGCGACCGCGCGGAGGACCTGGCGGCCGCCTCCCGGTTCACCGAGCAGTTCGCCGCGCAACTGGTCTGGGCCGGGATGCCGCGCATGCCCGCACGCGTCTTCGCCGCCCTGCTCGCCTCCGAGTCCGGCGCGCTCACGTCGGCCGAGCTGGGGGAGCGGCTGCATGTGAGCCCGGCGGCCGTGTCGGGGGCGGTGCGCTATCTGACCCAGCAGTACATGGTCGCCCGCGAGCGGGAGCCCGGTTCGCGGCGCGACATCTTCCGGGTGCACAGCAACCAGTGGTACGAGGCGCTGACCAACCGGGACGCCGTCCTCAAGCGCTGGGAGACCGCCCTGCGCGACGGCATCGCCAGCCTCGGCCCCGACTCGCCCGCGGGTCACCGCCTGGAGGAGACCCTCGCCTTCTTCGAGTTCGTCCAGGCGGAACTGACGGGAATGATGACCCGCTGGCGCACCCACAGGGAATCCCTCTTCGGCCCGCCCCGCTGACGCGTCTGCCTGACCCGCTGTGGGCAGGCGTTCCGCCGGGACCTCACCGAGGCAGAACAAGCCCCCAGGCCTGCGCCCGCACGTGCCACGTCCGGCTCCGCACCGGCCCCGTGACCACCGCGTCCGCCCGGTACCGGAAGTCCGGCCCCGACACCGTCACCGACCGGGCCCGCGCCCGCACGGGCGCGACCTCCGCCCCGACGGACGCCGGATGCACCTCGACCCGGGCGAACCCCGCCCCGCCGGGCCGCACGGACACGCCCTCGACGGGCTGGTCGAGGTCCACGAGGGTCACCCCGTCGGCCTCGACCCGCAGCCGCGAGGGTCCGCCGGGCACCACCCGCGAGGGCCGCACGGCCAGCGTCCGCACGAGCGACTGGCAGGTCCGCAACCACGGATGCCGCTCCCCGCTCCCCGCCTCCCCGTGGCCGTCGGCCCCCGGCACGCCGCCCCCGGCCCCCGCGGGACCCACGGGCGGGATCAGCACGTCCCCGAGGACCACCCCGTCCCGGTCGTCCACGAGCAGATCCAGCCGCCGGGGCGCCCCGTCCAGGACGGCCCGGGCCGCGGCGACCGCCCCGGCGGGCACCCCGAGGCCCCGGGAGAGCCGGACGGCGGACGCGGCGGAGCCGACGGGGACGACGGAGAGAACGGCGGACGCGAGCGCCCGCTCCCGGTGCAGCACACCGACCGCGCGCAGCAGCGCCGTATCGTCGCCCACCACGACGGGCCGCCGAGCCCCCCGTCTGACCAGCGCTTTCGTGAATTCCTCAGGGCTTTCAGGCAGACACACCCTGACGCCCGCGCCCGCGCCAAGCACGTCCTTGGCGATGCGCACGGACTCCCCGTCCGTGCGCCGGGCGACCGGGTCGATGACCACCAGAAGCTGGTCGCGAGCCGACACGTGCGCCCTTTCTTTAGGTCTCGGGTAGCATCTTTGTGCAAGAGCCCCTTGCGCTATTGCGCCAGGGGCTTCGTCTATTCCGGGGCAACCAAGGCACACCCACACCGGCGGCCGACGGCCTGTCGCTGTGGCCCCTGACCTTGGACATGCCCCGCCCGGAAGGGGTGTACGCCTGTGCCCGCACTCGTGCTGCTCGGTGCTCAGTGGGGTGACGAAGGCAAGGGAAAGGCCACCGACCTGCTCGGTGGCTCCGTGGACTATGTAGTGCGTTACCAGGGCGGCAACAACGCCGGCCACACGGTTGTCGTAGGCGACCAGAAGTACGCGCTGCATCTCCTCCCTTCCGGGATCCTCTCGCCGGACTGTGTCCCGGTCATCGGCAACGGAGTCGTCGTCGACCCGTCGGTCCTGCTCTCCGAGCTGAGCGGTCTGAACGAGCGCGGCGTCGACACGTCGAAGCTGCTGATCAGCGGTAACGCGCACATCATCACGCCGTACAACGTGACGGTCGACAAGGTCGGCGAGCGCTTCCTCGGCAAGCGGAAGATCGGCACGACCGGCCGCGGCATCGGCCCGACGTACGCCGACAAGATCAACCGCACCGGCATCCGCGTCCAGGACCTCTACGACGAGTCGATCCTGAAGCAGAAGGTCGAAGCGGCCCTGGAGCAGAAGAACCAGCTCCTGACGAAGGTGTTCAACCGCCGCGCCATCGAGGCCGAGCAGATCGTCGAGCAGCTCCTGGAGCACGGCGAGAACATCAAGCAGTACGTGGCCGACACCACGCTGATCCTCAACAACGCGCTCGACGAGGACAAGGTCGTCCTGTTCGAGGGCGGCCAGGGCACGCTCCTGGACGTGGACCACGGCACGTACCCGTTCGTCACCTCGTCGAACCCGACCGCGGGCGGCGCCTGCACGGGCACCGGCGTGGGCCCGACGAAGATCAGCCGTGTCATCGGCATCCTGAAGGCGTACACCACGCGGGTCGGCGCGGGACCGTTCCCGACCGAGCTGTTCGACAAGGACGGCGAGGCGCTGCGCACCATCGGCGGCGAGCGCGGTGTCACCACCGGACGCGACCGTCGCTGCGGCTGGTTCGACGCCCCGATCGCCCGCTACGCGACCCGCGTGAACGGCCTGACGGACTTCTTCCTCACCAAGCTGGACGTCCTCACCGGCTGGGAGCAGATCCCGGTCTGTGTCGCGTACGAGATCGACGGCAAGCGCGTCGAGGAACTCCCGTACAACCAGACGGACTTCCACCACGCGAAGCCGATCTACGAGACGCTGCCGGGCTGGTCCGAGGACATCACCAAGGCCAAGACCTTCGCCGACCTGCCGAAGAACGCGCAGGGCTATGTGAAGGCCCTGGAGGAGATGTCCGGCGCGCCGATCTCGGCGATCGGTGTGGGCCCGGGCCGCGACGAGACGATCGAGATCAACTCGTTCATCTAGCGGTCGACTCGTTCATCCAGAGGTCGACCGGCGCGCCTGGTCCGGGAGTTCGGCTCGTCCGGAAGCTCGGCACAGGCGCGCAGGCCCTCCGGTGTCGCGCACGGCAGATGGCCATGGGTGCGGATCACGTCCTGGCCGCTGCCGCGCGCGTACGCGAGGAAGCTCGACGCGAGCGAGTCGGCGGGCGGCTGCCCGTAGGTGTAGGCGTACTCGATCTCGCGGTACGGGTAGCCGCCGCTTCTCGCGAGGTCGTCCGTGGACGCCTCCCGGCCGTCCAGGGACAGCCGGTGCAGGCCCTTGAGGTTCGCGGCGGCGCGCAGCTCGCTGTAGCCGAGGGCGCCCGGGATGCGGCCGACGGCGTCGAGCACCTGCTCGGTGGAGTCGAGTTCGCAGCGGATCACGGGCGCGCGGCCGTCGTCCTTGCGCACGCAGTCGTTGGACGACGCCTTGATCTCGAAGTCGCCGCCGAGCAGGCGGCGTTGCAGGGTGTCGCGGGTGCCGGAGCTGGACCCGCGGCTGACG
Source organism: Streptomyces sp. NPDC127108 (assembly GCF_042677545.1). NCBI lineage: Bacteria > Bacillati > Actinomycetota > Actinomycetes > Kitasatosporales > Streptomycetaceae > Streptomyces > Streptomyces sp. NPDC127108. Next base: position 299,487 of record NZ_JBHXTE010000003.1, read on the forward strand.
AGGACGACCTCCCGGTCGGCCCCGCCGAGCTGCTTCCAGTTCCTGATCTCGCCCCGGTAGAGCCGCCGCACGTCCTTCAGCGACAGATTCCGCAGCCGCACCCCGTCGTTGACGACGAGCGCGTACGCCGAGACCGCCACGCGGTGCTCCACGAGCCGCGGATAGCCGTCCGACTTGGGCCCGTCGGACAGGGCGATCAGAGGCGGCGACTTCTTCGCCGACCGCGCCGACTCGGCGCCCTCCGCGTCGAGTTCGCGTATCCCCGCCGTGCTGCCGTGCGCGTTGACGCCGATCGTGGCGCCCGGGCAGTCGTCCTCGTACTTCTCCTTCAGCTCCTCGGCGACGGGCCGGAACGCCGTCGACCCGACGACGGTCAGCCGGCCCGTGGCGCACTCGATCGGCGTCGGCTCGTCCTCGCTCGCCAGGATCATCGTGGCGAGCGTGACCACGGACGCGGTGAGCAGGGCGGTCAGGACCTTCGCGGGGCGGCTGAACAGGGGCGGCTTCTCGTCGGGCGTGGTGGACCGGTTGGGCTTCACCGCGCCCGCCTGGAGGCCGCCGGAGACGATGACCTCGCCGCCGACGGCGCCGCCGGTGAGCAGGACGAGCAGCTTGTAGTGCTGGCCCCGGTTCAGCGGGACGCGCGGGACGTACAGCGTCGAGCCGTCGTACCGCAGCCCCGCCGCCGGGGTGAAGTGCTCCATCAGGTGGTCGGCGCCCGCCTGCGCGGTGACGGCGAGGCCGCGCACGGTGCGGCCGGTGAACACGGCGGTCAGGCCGTGCAGGGCCCGCCCGGTGTAGTCGGCGTCGCTGATGGACTGCGACCCGTCGTTCTCCACCCGCAGCAGCACCAGCGTCGCGTCGGACATCTCCGGCGTCTCGTCGAACAGACCGAGCCGCGCGTTCGCGCCGCCCGTGCGGACGTTGTCGCCGATCGCGGTGTCCATCTGCACGCGGTAGCCGATGCGCTTGCGCCGCGGCACCCGGCGCTCGTACCAGATGGCACCCAACGTGGCCAGAAGCCCGAGCGCGGCGGTCGATACGGCGACGACGTTCTCGGGGCTCAACCAGTCCACGCCCGCACGCTACGGAGGCGCCCCCGGCGCGCGGAACGCCCGGACCGGGGACTTCGCCGTTCCGTCGCCGGACGTTCGCGACCGGTTCAACTGGCTTGCTGCGCGGGCGGGTTGCCCTGACGGCGCTTGCTGCGGGCCGTCCTCGCCGTCAGGCCGTCAACTGCCCTTGATGTACGTCGGGCCGTCAGCTAGCCCTTGGTGTACATCAGGCCGTCAACTAGCCCTTGGTGTACGTCAGCGCGCGGGTGCCGTCGGTGTTGACGCGGTGCAGTTCGCCGCTCGGCAGGATCGTGACCACGGTCGGCTTGCCGGGGTCGCACGCCGGGGGGCCGCCCACGGTGACCCGCGTCGGGCCGATGGACAGCCGGTCCTCGCTCGCGGACTCCAACTCGCCCTGGAACACGCAGTGGTAGGTGCCGCCGCCCTCCAAAGGACCGTCGGCCGTCATGGACAGGACGGTGTCGCCCTCCTGGCCCTGCTGAATCGTGAGCCGCCGCGTGCTGAGCCCGGCGTCGCCGCTGACCGTGCCGTTCCAGGTGCCGATGAACTTGTCCGGCACCGTCTTGTCCGAGACGGCGGACGTGGACGGCGAAGGGCTCGGCCCGGAGTCGGACTCCGACGGCGAGCCGGGCGTCTCCGGCGCACTGCTCTCCCGGTTCTTGCCGTCGCCACCGCCCCGCGCCTTCGGGTCGCCGTCGTCCCCCTTCATCGTCGCGTACACGGTGCCGCCCGCCCCGAGGGCGACGATCAGCGCCACGGCGACGAGCAGCGCGGTGGAACGCCCGCTGCGCCGCTGCGGCTCCCCGGGAGTCAGGCCGTACGGCGGGGTGGGGCCGTAGGGCGGGGTGGAGCCGTACGCGGGCTGCTGCGGGTGGGGGTGCGGGTAGCCGTAGCCCGGCGCCTGGTGCGGATAGGCGTACGCGGGGGAGTGGGTCGGCGTCGGGGTGGCGTTGGGCGTGGGTGTCGGCGCGGCCGCAGGGGCCGGGGGCAGGCCGCTCACCATGGTGGGGAGGTGGTTGACGGGGGCCTGGCCGGGGGTGCCGGGCGGGGGCGGGGTGTCCTGGCCGGACGGGGAGGCGGGGTCGGCCTGGCCCGGGGGTGTGGAGGGCGGGGCCTCGGGGTCGGGGCGGCCTCGCGCGGCGGCGGCGTCCGAGTCGGGCACAGCTCCCGCTCCTGCCGCTGCGCCTGCTCCCGCTCCCGCCGCCGCGCCCGCTGCTCCCGCTACCCCGGGGGCCGCCCCCTCGGGCTCCTCGATCTCCAGCAACTGCACGGCGTGCCGCCCGAGTTGCGCGACCAGGGCGCCCGGCAGCCAGGGCTCCCGGGACTTCCCCTCGGAGAGGGTGTCCTCGGCCCCGGTCCGGGCGAGGATCTCGTCGAGGGACGGCCGGTCGCCCGGCGCCTTGGCGAGACAGTGCCCGACCAGGTCCCGCAGCGACTCGGGCAGCGCCTCCAGGTCGGGTTCCTCCTGCGCGATGCGGAACATCAGCGCGTGCACACCGCTGTTGGCGGTCCCGAACGGCAACGCCCCGGTGGCCGCGTAGGCGAGGACGGACCCGAGGCAGAAGATGTCGCAGGCCTCGGTGACCCGGTCGCCCCGCACCTGCTCGGGCGCCATGAACCCGGGCGACCCGACGAGCGCCCCGGTCCGGGTGAGCCCCCCGTCCGTGACGGTCTCCAGGGCGCGGGCGATCCCGAAGTCGATGACGCGCGGCCCGTCGATGGTGACGAGGACGTTCGACGGCTTCAGGTCGCGGTGGATGAGCCCGGCCGCGTGGATGTCCTTGAGGGCGTTGGCGAGCCCGGCGGCGAGGATGTTCACGGACCGCTCGGGCAGCGGCCCGTGGTCGTGCGAGACGACGGCCTGCAACGAGGGCCCGGCGACGTACCCCGTGGCGACCCACGGGATGTCCGCCTCCGTGTCGGCGTCGAGGACCGGCGCGGTCCACGCCCCGCCGACCCGCCGCGCGGCCCCCACCTCCTGCCGGAACCGCCCCCGGAACTCGTCCTGCGCGGCGAGCTCCTCACGGACGAGCTTGACCGCGACGGTGCGCCCGCGGTCGGACCGCGCCAGATACACCTGCCCCATGCCGCCCGCACCGAGCCGCGCGAGCAGCCGGTAGGCACCGATCCTCTGCGGATCCCCCGGGCCGAGTTTCTCCATGGCCATCGGCACCGCCCTCCCCCTGTTTTCCAGCCACCGCGGTGCGGCGACCGCGCGTACATCGCCGTGCGACAGACCGAGGAGTCTACGCACCGTCCGTACGGCCCATGGGACGCCCCCGAGTCCTTTATAAGCCCACTACATGCGCGCCTTTTCCGCAGTCCGTCGACGGAATCTGTGACACATCCGTGAGACGGCGGACGGCCCGGTGATGGTGATGGCAGCATCGGGGCGGGACCTGTATCCGGTCCTTGCGCAGCCGAGTGCAAGGCCTCGACGACCCGGGCCCGGTCAGCCGCGCCGCGCGGCCACTGCGCCCGTGTACGTCTCCAATGTCAGGTCCTCCGCGCCGATGCCGAGCTCGGCGAGCACCGCACGGACGTTGTCGAGGGCCGTGGCCACATGGTCCTCGCCGACGAGGGTCTCGACCTCCAGGAAGGTGCCGTCGATCTCCGGTACGCGCACCAGCGTGGCGAGCATCCGCCGTCCATACGCCTCGAACTCGTAGTTCCGGCACCGCTTCTCGAACGCGATCAGCTCCACATACCCGAGCCCTCGCAGGATCGCGTGCGCCTGCTCGGCGTCCTCGACCCGCGTCTCATGCTCGGGCTTCGACCCGGACCCCTCGTCGACCACCGCGCCCTTGTACGTGAGCACCGTGCGCGTGCCGTCCGCGCCATGCACGGTACGCACCCGCAACTCCTCGCCTGCCTCCTCCAACGAGCCGTCCGCCCGGTCGTAATACGTGTCCCGGTACACCTCGATCCGCGCTGTCGCCCGCTCGTCCAACCGCCGCACGACCTGCTCCGGCGCGTGCACGCGTGCTTTCAACTCGGCCTCGATCACCTGGGTCGCCTCCTCGTCAGACCGTGCGCCGCGCTCCGTCGACGACCGCCTCGAACATCCGCCGAAACCCTCGGTGCAGGGGGCCGTGCGGGGTCTCCACCACCTTGTACAGCGCCGACTCGTGCCCTTCCCACCCGGCGTCGAACGCGCCGACGAACGTCGTCCCGTCGGCGCGGATGAGGCGCCACGTCGGAAGCATCCGGTACTGCCACACGCTGACGTCGCCCACGTCCGCCAGTTCGCGGAGGCTCGCCTCGGCGAGCCGCACCCCGGAAGCGAGGGACTCCGCGGATTCCCCGATCTCCGCCGCACGGCGCGTCAGAGCCTCGCTGTCCGGGTCGAGGAGAGCGACCCGGACGCGGAGCCCGTTGCCGCCTCGCTCGCGGGGCAGACAGGCGCGCAGCAGACTGTCGTTCAGGCCGATCAGCCCGAGCCCGCGCACCGCCAGGACGTCCAACTCCGTGGCTTCACGTGCCCGCTCTTTGATCTCCTCCGCTGCCGAGCTCTGCGCCGCGTACACGCGCACCACTTCCGGGAACGTCGCCAGCTCGAACGCGGCCCCGCCCGTCCGACGCTCCCGGCCCGCGGCGAGGCCGAGGAGGTGCCGGGCGTCGTCGGGCATGTGGAGCCCGTCAGCGATCCGCTCGTACACGTCCAGCCGCTGTACTTCCCGGCGCCCACTGATGATTTCGGAGACGCGGGCCTGCGTCATGCAGGTCGCGGTCGCGATGCGGGCCTGGCTGGCGCCCGCGTACTGCTGCACGTGGCGGAACACGGCGCCTATGTCGCGGGCCCTGAGGGCTTGGCGCACCTCGGCGCGTTCCCATGCCCAGTCAGGCAGTTCGATCGGCTCCAGTGCGGTCCCCATGGCGCGGCCCCCGGTATCCACGAACGGGATGAGATTCCATCCCACTGTGAGATTACCGGTGGGGTATCGGGTCGACACCCAGCGTCACAGGACGCTGGCCAGGTCAACAAAAGCCCCGGCGACCGTGCGACCGGCCCCGGGTCATGGCCGACCACTGAGGAGTCGACATGGGCGAGAGTACGGTCCCCGCACCAGGCCCGAAATGCAGGGCGCGGGAGCAGGCGCACGACCGTGGCGCCATCGCCGACTGGTTCGCAAGGACCCACCCCGTGGTGCGCAAGGCAGCATCGGAGTGGGCCGACCGCGGGATCGCACTCCTGCCCCTCGGCGAGCGCTTCGACGCCATCCGCGTCCCCGGTCGGCTTGTCCATGCCGCGGTGGGGAGCGACCAGGCGGAAGTGGTCGAGCCGACGTTGGACGACTGGCTGCACGGCCCGGTCATCTGCGACACCCGCACGGGCAGCGGCTGCTACTACGTACTGGTGGCAGTGGACGCGCTGTGGGAGGGCCCTGCGGACCGGCTCAGGACCGGCACGTACCTGGCCGTGCCGCGCATCGGCAAGAAGGTCTCACCCGTCACGTACTGGGCGGTCCAGCCGCAGCGCCGCGGGCACCTGTGCGATCCCGCGCACCTCGCCGCGCTGCTGTCCACGGCCGAGACACTGAAGGCGATCGAGTCGTGACCGCCACTGACCAGGCCGCCTCGCGCGCAGAGGAGTTGTACCGGCTCTTGCTCCAGCACGTCGACGTGTGCCGGCCCTGCGGCGCCATGGAAGACTGCGCCAAGGGCACCCGGCTGCGCCGCGCTCTGCGCGCCGCGCGGTATGCCGCCCGGGAGAGGACACCGCGCTGACCAGTGCCCGTCCGCTCTCGTACTGGCCAGAGCGCCGGAACCTTCGCCCGCAGCAGGACCGAACTGAACCGAACGGCACCGGGTCTAGAACACGTCGCGCAGGGTCTCCAGGAGGCGGGCGATGTTCGCCTCGTCGCGGCGGTAGTAGGTCCACTTGCCCCGCCGGGTGGCGACCACGAGACCCGCTTGGCGCAGGATCGCGAGGTACTGCGAGGTGGTCGACTGTCCCAGGCCCGCGCGCTGCTGGATGTCGGTCACGCAGACGCCGATCTCGACGTCGTCGGGCTCCTGGCCTGGGAAGCTCATCGGCTCCTTGAGCCACACCAGCATCTGGCGGCGGGCCGGGTTGGACAGGGCCCGGAACACAGCCAGCAACTCCGCCTCCGAGAACACGCGGTGATCGTAACGCACGTACATATTGACGATTCGCGATATGACGATCTAGGTTCGCCGCATGTCGACTTCGATGATGCGTGTGGTGGAACTCGTCCGCTTCGGTGGCGCGGACGCCGCGTTCGCCACCCGCGAGCTGCCCAGGCCCACTCCCGGACCCGGCCAGGTCCTTGTGCGTGTCCTTGCCACGTCCGTGAACCCGCTCGACCTGCAGACCCGGCGCGGCGACTACCGCGACCAGGTCGCGCTGCCCGCGGTGATCGGCAACGACGTGTCCGGCGTGGTGGTCGAGACCGGCCCCGGGGCGGGCGACTTCCAGCCGGGCGACGAGGTCTGGTACCTGGCGCCGGTGTTCGCCGGGCAGGGGACCTACGCCGAGTTCCACGTGGTCGACCAGGCACTGGTCGCCCGCAAGCCCGCACGGTTGTCGCACGTCGAGGCCGCCGGTCTCGCGCTCGTGGGCGTGACGGCGTGGGAGGCACTGGTCGAACGCGCCGGGGTGCGGGCCGGGGAGCGGGTCCTGGTGCACGGCGGAGCGGGCGGGGTCGGCTCGGCCGCCGTCCAGGTCGCCCGCGCGCTGGGAGCCGAGGTGGTGACCACCGCGCGGGCCAGGGATCATGAGTTCGTCACCGGGCTGGGAGCCGACCACGCGATCGACTTCTCGGCCGGTGACTATGTGCCGCAGGTCCGCGCGCTGGGCGGGGTCGACGTCGTACTGGACACGGTGGGCGGGGACACCCTCACCCGCAGCCCGGAGGTCCTCGCCGACCGAGGCCGGGTGGTGTCCATCGTGGACATCCCCGAGCCGCAGAACCTGCTCGCCGCGTGGGGTGTCAACGCGACCTACCACTTCCTCTTCGTCAGCCCCGGCCGCGCGAAACTCGCCGCCCTCGGCCGCCTGGTCGACCAGGGCGAACTCCGGCCGGTGATCGGCGCCGTGCTGCCGCTGGCCGACATCGCACGGGCGCACGCGCTGCTGGAGGGCGGCTCCGTCGGCGAGGGCCGCGGACGCCCACGCGGCAAGATCGCCGTCGCTGTGCGACCCCTGGACGAGCCGTCGCCCCGGACAACGTCCTCTCGCTAGGAGTCTTTCGCTAGGAGTTCTCCACGTCCACCTCCAGCCCCGCCAGGACCTCGGAGAGGCGCTCCAGCGTCTGCGCGGTCCGCGCGAACTGTTCCTCGCCGAGGGCCTCCTTGAGGCGGGTGGCGAGGTCCGCGTGGGCGGGCTGGATGCGCTGGACGGCGGCGCGGCCCTCGTCGGTGGGGGTCAGCAGTTTGGCGCGGCGGTGGGCCGGGTTGGGGGTGTACTCGGCGAGGCCGCCCCGGACCAGGAGGTCCGCCACGCGCTGGACGCTCTGCCGGGTGATGCCCATGGTGCGGGCGATCCCCGCGACGGGCTGCGGTTCGCGCAGGACCGCGCCGAGCACCTGCCACCAGGCGGCGGTCAGCCCGGCCGGGCGGGCCATCTCCTCGGAGACGGTGAGGAACTGGCCGTTGAGGCGGAAGACGCCGAGGGCGGTGCGGGTCAGGAGGTCCTGCTCGGGGCGGGCGAGGACACCCTCGCCGACGGTGACGTTGACGACCTGGGCCCCGCCCCCGCCCTCGCCGGCCGACTCCCCGTTCCCGAGCCGGCCGGCCTGCTTCTCGCTGCTCATGACTCGAGTGTCTCGTACGCCGTCGGGTCCGAGTCGTGGAAGAGCCGGTACCAGGCATCCAGCTTCTCGCCCTCGAACGCACCCATCCGCTTGAGGACTTCGCGGGCGAACGCGACCGGCTCCGTCGGCCCCGCCGTGATCAGGTCGCCGTCGGTGACGGCGTCCGACTCGACGTAGTGGTCCGCGCCCTTGTAGCCCGTCGCGTCCAGGTACATCGACACCGCGCTGGTGTGCGCCCGGTCGTCGAGCAGCCCCTCTCTGGCGAGCCCCGCCGTGGCCCCGCAGATCGCCGCCACGGGCACGCCCGCGTCCAGGAACGTGCGGGCCGCGCGGGCGAACGGGGCGAGCGAGTCGCCCGTGTCCCACAGGTCCCCGCCCGGCAGTATCAGCAGCTCGCTGTCCTCGGCCCGCAGCTCGTCGAGGGTCAGGTCGGGCTGGATGCGGACGCCGCCGACGGTGGTGACGGGCTCGCGCGTCGCGGCGACCGTACGGATCGTGTGGCCCGCGCGGGCGAGGTAGGCGGTGGCGTAGCCCGTCTCCCAGTCGGCGAGGGCGTCGTAGACGGCGAGGTGAACGGTGGCGGTGGTGCTCATGGTGACCTCCACTCGGTGGCTGATGTAAGGATGCTGTCATGTCGACAGTGTGCTGTCAATGATGGATCGACCCGCGATGGATTAACCCGCGTCGGCGGTCCCCTTAACCCGCCCCTCCCTAACGTCCCGCCCATGGACATCTCGACCCTCTCCGCGCACCTCGGCCTCGACCTCGTGGCCGTCTCGCTGCTGACCTTCGCCGTGTTCTGCCCACGGCACCGCAGGCGCGAGCTGGTGCCCGCCTATCTCGCCCTGAACGTCGCGCTGTTCGCGGTCGTCGCGGCCTTGTCGGAGGCGTCGGGCGGCGGCGGTCTCGCGCTCGGGTTCGGGCTCTTCGGCGTCCTGTCGATCGTCCGGCTCCGCTCCGACTCGGTGCGCCACCAGGAAGTCGCGTACTACTTCACGACCCTCGTCCTCGGCCTCCTGTGCGGGCTCCCCGGGCTCTCGCTGCCGCTGGCCGCGGGCCTCTCGGGCGTGCTGCTCCTGGTGATGTACGTCGGCGACCACCCGCGTCTGTACGCCCGCGACCGCCGGGCCCTGGTGACCCTCGACGCCGTGTACCGGCAGGAGGACGCGCTCCGCGCCGAGCTCACCCGACGGCTCGGCGAACCGCTCGGCTGGACGGTCCAGGAGGTCGACTACGTACGCGACCTCATGGTGCTGGAAGTCCGCTTCCGTCAGCCGGAACCAATGGCGCACGATGAGGAGTTCGTACGAGTGACCCCGCCGTACGCCAAGGAGGCCGCGTGAAACCCGCCGTACGTGCCCTGAGCCGTGCCGCGCTCGCCGCGCACCCCGTCTCGCTCGACGAGCTGAACGTCCGCGCGGAACTGCTCGCCCGCTACGACCACAGCTATCTCGTCCCCGTGGAGATCTTCGAGGACTTCGCGGCGCTGCTCACCGACCCGCGCCGGGCGGGCGGCGCGTTCCGCGCCCTGAGCATCGGCGGCCGCCGCTCGTTCGGCTACAGCTCGACGTACTACGACACCCCGGCCCTGCGCACGTACCACGACCACCGCCAGGGCCGCAGGCTGCGCTACCGCGTCCGGGAGCGGGTCTACCAGGACAGCGGGGAGCGGCAGTTCGAGATCAAGCTGAAGACCGGGCGCGGCGAGACCGTCAAGCACCGGCAGCGGATGGAGGGCGCCGACCACGCCCTCGACGACACCCGGCGCGGCTTCCTCGCCGGGGTGCTGCGGGGGTCGTACGGCATCGAGGCACCGCACGGACTCGCCCCCTCCCTCGTCACGGACTACCGCCGCGCGACGTTCGTCGCCGACGGCCAGCGCGTGACGTGCGACGCGGCGCTCGTGGTGCGGGACGTGGCGACGGGCCGCACCGCCGCGGCCGACAGCGGCCTCGTCCTCGTCGAGACCAAGACCCGCGGCCGCCTCACCGAGGCCGACCGGGTCCTGCACCGCTACGGCCTGCGCGCCGCCGAATTCACCAAGTACTGCGGCGGCTTCGCGGCCGTCCGCCCCGACCTCGGCGTCAACCGCTGGGCGCGGGCGGTCCGGACGGTGTTCCCGCGGGCGGGAAGGTGAGGGGCGCGGGGCCGCGGGCGGGATGGTGCGGGGTACGCGGGCGGGACGGTGCGGGTCACGCGAGCGGGAAGGTGAGGGTCACGCGGGTCGGGCCGCTCGCGATCGTGAAGCTGCCGCCCGCGTCCTCTGCCGTCCGTCGCGCGATGTCGAGCCCGAGCCCGGTGGACCCGCCCCCGCTGGCGCCGCGGGCGGCGGCTTCCGGGTAACCGTCGGGGAACCCGGGCCCGTCGTCCGCGACGGTGAGCCGCGCGCCCCCTCCGGCCGTCGCCTCGACGGTGATCCGGAAGGCGGTGCCGTGCGGGGTGTGGTCGAGGACGTTCCCGATGAGGGCGTCGAGGGCGGCGGAGAGTTCGTCCGGGGGGACGGGGATGGAGATGGGGACGCGGGCGGGGGTGGAGGTGGGGGTGGGGACCTCGCCTCCACCTTGCGGATGGCCGTCGTCCGTCCCGCTCTGTGGGCAGCTGGGCCGCCCAGAGGGCGATAGGGGCGCCCCCTGGCCGAGCGAAGCCGAGAGTTTGGGGGAGGGTGGGCACAGCCCCGGGCGGGGGTGCCGCTGGCGTGCAGGTTCACCAGGTACCGGGACGTCGACCAGAAGGTCCCGGCTCTGGTCCTCGGCCAACGGCAGCCAGAACGCCGCGCGTTCCCGCGCCACGGCGGCAAGATCGGCGCACTCCTCCCCGCGCAGGGGCAGCCGAGCCCGCCGGATCACGTCGTCCACGCTCCGCTCCAGCGCCGCCACGTCCTCGGCGATCCGCCGAGCCTCCCGAGGATCCCGCAACGACTCGGCGTCGAGCCGCAACGCGGCGACCGGCGTCCGCAACCGATGCGCGAGGTCGGCGGCGTTCTCGCGGGCGTTCTCCCGCTCGGCGGTCAGCAACTCGTCGATGCGCCCGGCTAGCCGGTTCAACTCTCCTGCTACGAGCCGGAGTTCGGGTGGCCCGTCGGGTTCGGCCCGAGCCGTGAGGTCCCCGGTGGCGAGCCGGTCCGCGGTCCGGGCGAGCCCCCGCGTGGCCCCCACGAGTCGCGCCCCCAGCCGGTCGGCGAGGAGCAGGCCGAGCAGGACGAGCCCCACCCCGATCCCGGCGAGCACGAGCCAGGACGTGAGCGTACCGGCGTACAACTGCCGCTCGGTGAGGGTGACTTGGACGACGGCGGTGCCGTCGGCGGCCCCGTGCACGGGCACCAGGACCTGACGGCCGCCGCCCGCGGGCTCATAGGTGAACGCCCGCCCGGTCCGGGCGAGCCGGACGGCGTCGGTGACGGCGCCGCCGCCGGAGCGGTGTCCGGGTCCGACGACGGTCCCGTCCCCGAGGACGAGCGACGTACGGGGCAACCCGTCCCCATTGACCCCGGCGACGGTCTGCTCGGCGGTCGGCCGCTCCCCGGCCGAGGCGAGCACGGGCCCGATCGCATGGGCCACCCACTGCGCGCGGGCGGTGGCCTCGGCGGTGGCGCGGTCGGCGGCGTGGCTGCGGGTGAGGAGGGTGAGGGGGACGAGCAGGGCGGTGAGGACGAGGGCGGTGGTGGCGGCGGTGAGCAGCAGGAGGCGACGCCGCATCAGGCGGGCCCGTGCGGTGAGGGTGCGTCCGGCGCGGGGCCGTCCGGGGGCCGCGCGTCCGACGCGGGGTCGTCCGGAGCCCGTTCGTCCGGCGCCCCCTCGTCCGGCGCGGGGCTGTCCGGAGCCTGCTCGCCCGGGGCCCGTTCGTCCGGCGCGGGGCTGTCCGGAGCCTGCTCGCCCGGGGCCCGTTCGCCCGGAGCGGTGAGCTTGACCCCGACCGTACGCACGGTGTGCAGATAGCGCGGCGCGAGAGCCGTCTCGCCCAACTTCCGCCGCAGCCACGACAGATGGACGTCCACGGTCTTGTCGGCGCCGCCGAGCGGCTGGTGCCAGACCTCGGCGAGGAGTTCACGCCGGGAGACGACCTGGCCCGCGCGCCGGGCGAGATGGGCGAGCAGGTCGAACTCGCGGGGCGTGAGGTCGACCGGCGCCCCGTCGAGCCGCACCTCGCGGGCGGCGACGTCGACGCTGAGCCCGCCGACCCGCAGCGGCTCCGCGCCCTCCGCGCCCACGCCGAGGCGCCGCAGGACCGCCTTCACCCGGGCGTCCAACTGCGCGGCGCCGAACGGCTTCACGATGTAGTCGTCGGCGCCGTCGCCGAGGACGGCCACCATCTCCGGTTCCTCGTCGCGGGCGGTGGCGACGATGACGGGTACGTCGCTGACCGCCCGCAGCATCCGGAGGACCTGGGCGCCGTCCACGTCGGGCAGGCCGAGGTCGAGGACGACCAGGTCCGGCCGGTGGGTCACGGCCGCGTCGAGCCCCGTCATGCCGGTGGGCGCGGTCGCGACGGCGTGGCCCTTGTCGCGCAGGGCACGCACGAGGGCGCCGCGCAGTTGGGGGTCGTCCTCGACGACGAGCAGGTGGGCCATGCGGCCACGGTAACCAGGGGTTCACCGGGAATCGGCCGCCGATTCACGCCGGATCACGCTCCCTGGGCCGACCTTAACCGGGCTTTTAACCGGACGTTAGGGAACGCTGGGGGAAGGTGTGCGGGTGGGCAAGTGGTGGAGTGCCGCGGGTACGGCGGCGTGGGTGGCGGTCGGCACGGCGGCCGGGGCGCTGGGTGCCTGGCAGTTGGCCAGCGCGGATTCTGGCGGGGCCGCCCACAGCAGGCCCCTGGACGAGGGGGCCGTGCGGCGGGCCCTCGCGGAGACCCCGGACTCCCCGTCGGCCTCGCCCCCTCCGGCCCGGTCCTCCCGCCCTTCCCGCCCCTCCCATCCCTCATTCCCCTCCCGCCCCTCGCCCTCCCGTACGCGCCCGGCCGAGCCGACCGGGCAGCCGCCCCAGCGGGCCGCCGAACGCTCGACGGTCCGCTTCACCGGCGGTACGGCGACGGTGGAGTGCCGCCCCGACGGCACCGTCTACCTCCTCTCCTGGAGCCCGGCCGACGGCTACCACATAGACGACGACGTCACCCGCGGCCCGTCCCCCACGGCCCACCTGGAAGCCGAGGCCAACGACGACGACGAACGAGCCGACCTGACGTACGAGATCCACTGCACCCCGAACGGCCCCCGCGCCCGAGCCGTCCCCGAGCCGGACGACGACTGACTCACTCCCACCCCGGCCTCCGCCCCTGCTGGGCGGCAACCGTCGGCTCTCCCTGCTGTGGGCAGTCGTTCCGCAGGGCGGAACGGGTGGGCACAGCCCAGTACGGCGGTGCGATGACGTCGGGGGAGGGGCACGCCCCAGGCCGACAGCGCTGTGACGACGAGGGAAGGGCAAGCCCGCGTACGGCGCCCCCGCCCGACAAAGTGTCGCGTTCCCCGGCGGCCGCCAGACAGGACGCCCATGTCCCGTCCACGAAGTGGACATCTACCCTCGGCCCCATGACCCCTCAGCCAAACCCGCAGCTCGGCGCAGCCGTATCCGCCGCGGACCGCGCCCACGTGTTCCACTCCTGGTCCGCCCAGGACCTCATCACCCCGCTCGCCGTGGCCGGCGCGGAAGGCTCGTACTTCTGGGACTACGAGGGCAACCGGTACCTCGACTTCACCAGCGGACTCGTCTACACGAACATCGGCTACCAGCACCCGAAGGTCGTCGCCGCGATCCAGGAGCAGGCCGCGACGATGACGACGTTCGCGCCCGCCTTCGCCCTGGAGGCGCGCAGCGAGGCCGCCCGCCTCATCGCGGAGCGCACCCCCGGCGACCTGGACAAGATCTTCTTCACCAACGGCGGCGCGGAGGCCGTGGAGAACGCCACCCGGATGGCTCGGCTGCACACGGGCCGCCCGAAGGTCCTGTCCGCGTACCGCTCGTACCACGGCGCCACCGCCGCCGCGATCAACCTCACCGGTGACCCGCGCCGCTGGCCGTCCGACAACGGCTCGGCGGGCATCGTCCGCTTCTGGGCGCCGTTCCTCTACCGCTCGCCGTTCCACTCCGAGAACGAGGCCCAGGAGTGCGAGCGCGCGCTCGCGCACCTGGAGGACACCATCGCCTTCGAGGGTCCGGCGACGATCGCCGCGATCATCCTGGAGACGATCCCCGGCACCGCCGGGATCATGCCGCCGCCGCCCGGCTACCTCGCGGGCGTCCGCGAGCTGTGCGACCGGTACGGGATCGTGCTCGTCCTCGACGAGGTCATGGCGGGCTTCGGGCGTACGGGCAAGTGGTTCGCCGTCGACCACTACGAAGGCGTCGTCCCCGACCTGCTGACCTTCGCCAAGGGCGTGAACTCCGGGTACGTGCCGCTCGGCGGCGTCGCCATCTCCGGCGCCATCGCCGAGACCTTCGCCAAGCGGCCCTACCCGGGCGGGCTCACCTACTCCGGGCACCCGCTGGCCTGCGCGGCCGCCGTCGCGACGATCAACGTCATGGCGGACGAGGGCGTCGTCGAGCACGCCGCCCGCATGGGCGAGGACGTCATCGGGCCCGGGCTCCGGGAGCTGGCGGAGCGGCACCCGAGCGTGGGCGAGGTGCGCGGGGTCGGCATGTTCTGGGCCCTTGAGCTGGTACGGGACCGGGAGACCCGGGAGCCGCTCGTCCCCTACAACCCCGCGGGCGACGCGAACGCCCCCATGGCCGCGTTCGCCGCCGCCGCGAAGGCGCAGGGGCTCTGGCCGTTCGTGAACATGAACCGTACGCACGTGGTGCCGCCGTGCAACATCTCGGAACCCGAGGCGAAGGCCGGCCTCGCGGCCTTGGACGCGGCCCTCGACGCCGCCGACGCCCACGTGGCCTGACGCGGCCGCCGGGGCTGGGCGGGGTGAGCGTGTGGGCTCACCCCACCGCCCCCTGCCCCGCCGCTCCGCGGCGAACCTCGCTGTGGCAGCCCACCCCGCTGTGGGCAGCTGGGCCGCCAGGGGCGGCGCGGGTGGGCACAGCCCAGGTCGGCGGCAGCCGTAACGTGTGGGGCGGGGCACCCCGAGGGCGACGGCCCCCGCCGACGACGGTGACGTCGGTCATGGGGCAGGGGAACCCCGACCACGTAGTCTGACGTGCTCGTAAGTGACCAGAACTTACCCACGTCCGCGAGGACGCCCACGTCAGAGAAATGCGTAGGGGGAGGCCCACCACCATGCCCGGACCCGACGGCCCGGCCGTCATCCGCAGCACCCTGCGCCAGCAGATCGCCGACGCCCTGCGCGACGAGATCCTCGCGGGCCGCCTCGTGCCGGGCCAGGAGTTCACGGTGAAGGAGATAGCCGACCAGTACGGCGTCTCCGCGACCCCGGTCCGCGAGGCCCTGGTGAACCTCACGGCGCAGGGCCTCCTGGACTCGGTGCAGCACCGCGGCTTCCGCGTGCACGAGCACACGCTGGCCGACTACCGGGGCATGCTCCAGGCCAGAGGCCTCATCGCGGACGCCATCTTCCGCGAGGTGGCGACGACGGCGGCCCACCAGGCCGTACCGGCGGCGAGCTTCGTGTCCGTACGCCGCCGCGGCGAGGAGGCGGCCCGCGCGGCGGCCGCCGGCGACCTCACCGTCCTGATCGGCTACGACCTGCGCTTCTGGCGCGAACTGAGCGCCCTGTTCGGCAACGCCTACCTCTCGGACTTCCTGCACCGCCTGCGCGTCCAGTCCTGGGTGTGCGCGGTCCCGCACCTGCGCCGCGAGGTGGAGCGCGGCGGCGACCTGCGCGGCCGCCTCTGGTCCCGGCACCTGGACCTCGTGGAGGCCCTGACCTGCCGCGACGCCGTCCTCGCGCACGCGATCGTGGCGGAGTACAACGCCCACTCGCTGGAGCTCGTCGAGAGCCTGGCCGCCGCCGAGGGGCCGCGGAGCGGCGCCCGGCACGACCCCGGCCACGACCTCCCGCAGGGCCCCGCATGACCGTCGACCTCACCATCGTCGTCCCCGCCTACAACGAGGAACGCCGCCTCGCCCCCACCCTGGACGCGATCCGCGCCTACCTGGACGGAGCTGCCGCCGACACGGGGCGCCCGCAGTGGGAGCTGATCGTCGTCGACGACGGCTCCACGGACCGGACGGCGGAGATCGCCGCCGAGGCCGCCGCCGCGGACCCCCGGATCCAGCTCCTGCGCGGCGGCCGCAACCGGGGCAAGGGCCACGCCCTGCGCCAGGGCGTCCTCGCCTCGTACGGCCGTCGTGTGCTCGTCACGGACGCCGACCTGGCGGCTCCCATCGAGGAGCTGGAGGCCCTGGAGAAGGCGCTCGCCGACGGGCACGCCGCCGCCGTCGGCTCCCGCGCGCGGCCGGGCGCGACGATCGACGTCCACCAGCACCGGCTGCGCGAGCTGCTCGGCCGGGGCGGCAACTTCCTGATACGCACGGTCGCCGTCCCCGGGATCCGCGACACCCAGTGCGGGTTCAAGCTCTTCGACGGCGACCGCGCCCGCGCGGCCTTCGCCGCGTCCCGGCTCAGCGGCTGGGGCATCGACGTGGAGATCCTGCACCACTTCCGGCGGGAGGGCTGGCCGGTCGCCGAGGTCCCGGTGCGCTGGTCGCACCAGGAGGGCTCGAAGGTCAGGCCCGGCGACTACGTCCGGGTGCTCGCCGAGGTGTCCGCCCTCAAGATCCGCTCCGTGCGCCGCGCCGACCTCCTCGTCGCCGCCCTCTTCGTCGCCTTCGCGACGGTCCTGTACTCGTCCCGGTGGATATCCCCCGACCACCGCTACCTCCCGCACTCCCTCCAGGACCAGAACCAGTGGGAGTGGTTCTTCGAGGTCACGGCGCACAATCTGCGCCATCTGCAGAACCCCCTGTTCACCGATCTGCAGGGGTATCCCGACGGCGTGAACCTCATGGCCAACACGGTCATGCTCGGTCTTTCCGTCCCGCTCGCGCCCGTCACCTGGCTCTTCGGCCCGGCCGTCAGCCTCAATCTGGCGATGACCCTCGGCCTCGCCGCGACGGCCTTCGCCTGGTACTGGCTGATCGTCCGCCGTCTGGTACGCCACCGGGGCGCCGCCGCCCTCGGCGCGGCCCTCGCCGCCTTCGCGCCCCCGATGATCAGCCACGCGCACGCGCACCCGAACTTCATCGTGCTGTTCATGATCCCGCTGATCATCGACCGTGCGCTGCGCCTCTGCGAGGGCACGAACGTCGTACGGGACGGGGTGATCCTCGGGCTCTTCGCGACGTACCAGATCTTCCTCGGCGAGGAGCCGCTGCTGCTCGCCGCGATGGGCATGCTGCTGTTCACGGTGGCGTACGCGGTGGTGCGCCGCGATGTGGCACGTCGGGCCTGGCGCCCGCTGGCCCGGGGCATCGGCATCGGGCTCGCCGTCTGCCTGCCCCTGGTGGCCTTCCCGCTGTGGTGGCAGTTCTTCGGGCCGCAGAGCTACAAGAGCGTCCTGCACGGCGACAACGCGGGCAACAGCCCGCTGGCCCTGCTCTCCTTCGCCGAGCGCTCCCTCGCGGGCGACGCCGACACCGCGGCCTCCCTGTCCATGAACCCCACCGAGCAGAACGCCTTCTACGGCTGGCCGCTCGTCGTCCTCGCCCTGCTGATCGTGGTGTGGCTGTGGCGCGGCGCGGCGGTGAAGGCGCTCGCCTTCACGGCGGTCGCGGCGGCCTTCCTCTCCCTCGGTCCGAAGTTCCGCATCCCGCTGACCGACGTCGTGCTGTCGGGACCGTGGGCGCTGCTCTCCGACAAGCCGCTGTTCGAGTCGGTCATCGAGTCGCGGGTGGCGATGGTGTGCGCGCCCGCCCTCGGGATGCTGGTGGCACTCGCGGTGGGACGGCTCGTGGAGCGCGGGGCCGAGGGCCGGCCGATGTGGGGACGGCCCCTCCGGTACGCCGGACTCGCCGCCGTCGCCCTCGCCCTCGTCCCGCTCCTCCCGCTCCCCCTCCGGGCCGTCGACCGCACCGAGGTGCCCGCGTTCATCGCCGACGGCACCTGGAAGCGGTACGTCGACACGGCGTCCGGCGAGACCCTCGTACCGGTGCCGCTGCCCGACCCCGCCTACGCCGAGGCCCTGCACTGGCAGACCACCGCCGACCTGGGATTCCGGCTGCCCGGCGGCTACTTCAACGGACCCTGGGGCCCCGACCGCGTCGGCATCTACGGCGCCTCGCCCCGCAACACCTCCAACCTCCTGCGGGACGTGCGCAATTCGGGCCGGTCCGTGCGGATCACCGACGCCTGGCGGGAGGCCGCCCGGGTCGACCTGCGGTACTGGAAGGCGGGCCTCCTCGTCCTCGCGCCGCAGCCCGGCGACGCGGCGTTGCGCACGACGGTCGACGACCTCCTTGGACAGCGCGCAAAGTGGGTAGACGGGGTGTGGATCTGGGACGTGCACGGGGGAGGCTGAGCAGGCCCCGGTGCCACTACGCTGCCGGAACAACACGCACGGTAGCTGTGTACGCAGGAACCGTTCCACCGGCCCCATTCACCGACCCTAGGAGCATTTCTTGGCCTGCGACCTGTGGCTGGTCCCGCTCGTCGACGTGCTGTGCCACAGCCCCGACAACCCCTTCGCCGAGGAACTCGCCACGTACGACAAGGCGTTGGGCGACGCGGGACTGCCGGCGGTGCCCGTGTACGCGTACATGCCGGGGCTCTCCGGCGACGTGGCCCCGGTCGCGGGCTTCGACTACGACGCGCTGCACTTCCTGCGCCGCGCCTACCTCCTGAAGATCTGCGGCCTGGAGGTCACCCCCGTCGACGAGCTCGGCGGGGACTACGAACAGCTCCTGGAGATGTTCGACTCCACCGCCCAGCAGTCCCACCTGGTCTGGCACTACGACCACGCGGGCGCGTACGTCCCCGTGGACTTCCCCGCGCCCCTGTCCAACGACGAACTCCTCTCCGGCGGCGGCCCCCTGGGCTCCTCCCAGGCCCTCCTGCGCGAACTGGAATTCGTGGCCCCCGCCATCGGCATAGACCCGGCCAACCCCCCGCTCCCCCCGGCCCCGCCCCAGGCCCCCACCACCCTGGAAGAACCAGCCACCCCACCCCCGCACGACCCAAGCCCCTTCGCCCGCGAACGCCACGTCTGGCTGGGCCTCCACGCGGCGACGACGAGGAGCCTGGCGCAGGGTTCGATGATCATCTACAGCTGAGGGCCTGCGGCGCGGCTGCTTCCCTCGGCCCGCCCTGGGGATAAGTCAGCCCGTCCGGCGTTTGAGGACGAGGCGCGGAGCGCCGATCCGGGGGTCTGGGGGCGGAGCCCCCAGTTTCGGGAAGGGGCGGGATTGGGGAAGCCCCCGGCAGGGCCCCTACCTGGGCTCCGGCGGCCGCTGCCGAGGCATGTTCGGCCGGGCCCCGGGCGGCAACGGAAACCGCCCGGGCCCACCCCCGCCCTCCCGAGGCGCCCCGCCAGAACCCCCGGGCACGGCCCCCTGCATCACCAGCGCCGCGGGCCCACCCCGGAACTCCACCATCCAGTCGGCCGTCTCGGCCCGGACCAGCTCGGTCACGTCCTCGGTGAAGCGCCGCAACACCCCGAGACACCGCTCGGCCGCCTCACTGGCGGTCCCCTCCGTGGGCCCGAGCACCTCCCGCACGCTCTCCGAAGCCCAGTCGAACTGCAGCACCTGCAACCGCCGCTGCACGGCCTGCGCGGTGGCGACGTCCCGCATCCACCCGGAGGTGAGCCCGAAGAACCGGTCGCACCCCACGCACGCCACCCCGGCGAGCAGCGAAACGAATCCCCAGGTGGCCACACCCTCCGCGCCCCCGGCGAGATCGAGCAGCGGAAGCACCCCCGCCCCCGCGGCCCCGAGCGCCGCCCCGCCCCGCAGCAGCCGCGCCCCGAGCCGCTTGCGCGTGCGGTCGCGCAGATACCACCCGGCGGTGTCGAGCGCCCCCCGCTCCACCCACCGGTACAGCTCGTCGAGGCGCTCGGCGGGCTCTCCCCAGTCGCCCTGCGGAAACGACCGCCCCACCAGGTCACCGGGCGCCGCCCCGGGCATCCCCGCACCGGCCCCGTCCCCGTCGTGGGGCACCCCCTCAGGCTGCATCTCCGGCTGGTGGCTCACCCGGCACTCCCTCGGCTTCCGCATAGGTGGCGCAACGTAATTGGCTGGTGCCGCTGCGCGGCGTCCAGTCCTACCGCCCAATGGGTGGCTATGCGGCAGTTTTCGCGGCTTTTCCGCCCGGAAGGGGCGCTTGATCAGGTATAGGAGCTGGGGCAATCTCACCCGAAAGAGTGGCGGCCGGAGTGCTGGGGCGCGTGCGGCAGTGACCACGTAGGCTCGTGCCAGACGGGAAAATCCCGCCATACGGACCAGAGGAACCAGGAGCTGATCGTGATCCCCGGTGGTGGCCAGCCCAACATGCAGCAGCTGCTCCAGCAGGCCCAGAAGATGCAGCAGGACCTCGCCAAGGCGCAGGAGGAGCTCGCGCGGACCGAGGTCGAGGGCCAGGCGGGCGGCGGCCTCGTCAAGGCGACGGTCAACGGCTCGGGTGAGCTGCGCGGCCTCGTGATCGACCCGAAGGCGGTGGACCCCGACGACACGGAGACCCTCGCGGACCTGGTGGTGGCGGCGGTGCAGGCGGCGAACGAGAACGCCCAGGCGCTGCAGCAGCAGAAGCTGGGCCCCCTCGCCCAGGGTCTGGGCGGCGGCGGCATCCCCGGCCTGCCGTTCTGACAGCCGTTGCGGCCCGCGGTTCCCTTCTAAGTAAGCCGACGGCCAACTACGGTACGTACGAAAGCTCCCTGAGCCCCGAAGACTGAAGACCCGGCGATCCGAGCCCGGCGGCCGGAAACAGGAAGGCAATCCGTGTACGAAGGCGTGGTCCAGGACCTCATCGACGAACTGGGCAGGCTGCCCGGCGTCGGTCCCAAGAGCGCGCAGCGGATCGCCTTCCACATCCTCCAGGCCGAGCCCACCGACGTCCGTCGGCTCGCGCACGCCCTCCTCGAGGTCAAGGACAAGGTCCGCTTCTGCGCGACCTGCGGGAACGTCGCGCAGGAAGAGCTGTGCAACATCTGCCGCGACCCGCGCCGCGACCCCTCCGTCATCTGTGTGGTGGAGGAGCCGAAGGACGTCGTGGCGATCGAGCGGACCCGCGAGTTCCGCGGCCGGTACCACGTGCTCGGCGGCGCGATCAGCCCGATCGAGGGCGTCGGCCCGGACGACCTGCGGATAAGGGAACTCCTCGCGCGCCTCGCCGACGGCACGGTCACGGAGCTGATCCTGGCCACCGACCCGAACCTGGAGGGCGAGGCGACGGCGACGTACCTCGCGCGCATGATCAAGCCCATGGGCCTGAAAGTGACCCGACTGGCCAGCGGACTCCCGGTCGGGGGAGATCTGGAATACGCGGACGAGGTCACCCTGGGCCGCGCTTTCGAGGGGAGACGACTCCTAGATGTCTGACGCCACGCTGCACGCGATCACCCAGGACCCGGACGACTTCGCCGTCCAGATCTCGGACCAGATCGAGAGCTTCATCGTCGCGGTCACGGAGATCGCCAAGGGCGACGAGCCGGACTCGGCCGTCCCCTTCCTGCTCCTGGAGGTCTCCCAGCTGCTGCTCGCGGGCGGCCGCCTCGGCGCGCACGAGGACATCGTCCCCGACGAGCGCTACGAACCGGACCTCGGCCCGGAGGCGGACGTCGACGACCTCCGCGAGAGCCTGGCCCGGCTGCTCGACCCCATCGACGTCTACTCCGAGGTCTTCGACCCCTACGAGCCCCGCAAGGCCCCCGTCGCCTGCCGGATCTCCGACGACCTGGCCGACGTCCTCACCGACCTCCGCCACGGCCTCGCCCACTACCGCGAGGGCCGCACCACGGAGGCCCTGTGGTGGTGGCAGTTCTCCTACTTCTCCAACTGGGGCTCCACCGCGTCCGCCTCCCTGCGCGCCCTGCAGTCCCTGGTCGCGCACGTCCGGCTGAACCAGCCCCTTGAGGACCTCAACGGCCTGGACACCGACGAGGACCTGATGGAGGACGCCCTCGCAGAGGAGGCGGGCAAGGTCATGGCCGAGGAGATCGCGGGCCCGCTGGGGCTGCGCCCCGCGACCTAGGCGCGTGCTGGGAGTGGACCGGCGCCCGCCGGGTCACTCCCGGCCCACTCCCGGCAGGCCCTAGCGGACGACGTCGAAGACGTTCTTCTGCAGCCCGTTGGCGTAGGCCTCGTGCTCGACGAGCTTCAGCTTCTGGGTGTCCTTGTCCGTGCCGCTGAAGAGCCGCTTGCCCGCGCCGAGGAGGAGCGGGAAGACGAGCAGGTGGTAGCGGTCGATCAGGCCCGCGTCCGAGAGCGCCTGGTTCAGGGTGGCGCTGCCGTGGACGATGATCGGGCCGCCCTCGGTCTCCTTCAGCGCGGCGACCTCGTCGAGCGAGCGCAGGATCGTGGTCTCGCCCCAGTTCGTCACCAGGTCGTCCTCGGCGAGGGTCGTGGAGACGACGTACTTCGGCATCTGCTTGTAGTCGGCGAACTCCGCCATGTCGGGCCACACGGGGCTGAACGCCTCGTAGCTGGTCCGGCCGAGCAGTATCGCGGTGGCCTCGCCCTGTTCCCGGCCCTTGATCTCGAACGCCTCGGGCAGGAACTCGACGTCCTTGAAGGTCCACCCGGAGTTCCGGTAGCCGGGCTCGCCGCCCGGGGCCTCGACGACGCCGTCGAGCGAGATGAAAGCGGTGCTGATCAGAGTGCGCATCGAAGGTCCTCGGTAGCTCGGTCCGGAGGGTCCCGGACTCGGCGTCCGGTTCCCGGCATGATCTCTGACCTCTCAGACCGGGCGCCACGGAAAAACTCATCGGTAGTCGATCCCGGCGGCCACCGGCAGATGGTCGCTGCCGGTGGCGGGCAGCACCCAGGAGCCCTGCGCCCGCACGCCGCGGACCAGGATCTGGTCGATCCGGGCGATCGGGAACTTCGCCGGCCAGGTGAAGCCGAAGCCGCCCCCGGCCGTCTCCTGGGCCGAGTCCATCCGTGCGGTGAGGTCCCCGAACGCGCGGTCGTCCATGGTGCCGTTCAGGTCGCCGAGCAGCACCATCCGCTCGTTGCGCTCGGCCGCGACGGCCTCGGCGAGCGCCTTCGCCCCGCGGTCCCGGCTCTCGGTCGCGAAGCCGTCCCCGGGAACCACCCGCACGGACCCCAGGTGGGCCACGTACACCGCCAGCGGGCCCTGGTCCGTGGCCACCGTGGTGCGCAGCGCCCGGGTGGCCGCCAGCGTGACGTCGGCCGGTTTGGCGTCGCCCAGCGGCCCGACGTCCTGCTCGGTGTCGACCGGCCGGGTGTCCGACAGCGGCAGCTTGCTCCACAGCCCGACCGTGCCCTGGACCGTGTGGTGCGGATACGCCTTCGCCAGCGCCTTCTCGTACAGCGGCTTCGCCTGCGGGGTGATCTCCTCCAGGGCCAGTACGTCGGCGTCGGAGGCGGCCAGGTCGCGGGCGGTGCCCGCCGGGTCGGGGTTGTCGGCGCCGACGTTGTGGCTGACCACGGTGAGGTCGCCGCCCGCGTGGGACTTGTCGCCGAGCAGCCCGCCGAAGAGGTTCAGCCACACCGTGACGGGCAGCAGCAGCGCGCACAGCGCGGCGGCGGAGCGGCGCCAGAGCGCCCCGGCGAGGAGCACGGGGACGAACAGGCCGAACCACGGCAGGAAGGTCTCCACCAGGCTGCCGACGTTCCCGATCCGGTTCGGTATCCGCGCGTGCAGGAGCAGGAACAGGCCGAGCAGCAGCGCGAGGGCCGTGAGGAGGGGGCCGCGCTTCCAGGGGTCCGGCCGGGAGCAGGCGCGCTTCGCCCGGTGGAGGGCGGTGCGCCAGGGCGGGGCGGCGGTGCTGGTCCGGGTGCCGGTGCCGGTGCCGGTGTTCGTGTCTGTGCCGGTGTCTGTGGCTGTGTTCGTGATGGTGCTGGTCACTGCCGTGTCCTCGGGTCCTCGGTGGGGTCGGCGTACATGCGCGGGCAGCCCTCGTCGGTGGCCTCGGTGCGCAGTTCGTAGTGCCACGCTTCGTTGCGGTAGATCTGGCACAGCCCGTACGCGGCGCCGTGCTCGGACAGCCACTCCTGGGCGTCGGAGTCCCCGATGTCGACCGCGTCGCCCGCCACGTGCGGCGACGTCGACGGGGTGGCCACCCAGCGGGCGGCCTCGTCCTTCGAGCCGTACTTGGCGATGGCCTCGCGCAGGAGCTGGTTCTGGTAGTCCGGGGAGCGCCAGCCGCTGTTGACGTAGAAGTCGACGTCGTCGTCCGCGGCGTCCCCCGCCGCCTCGCGGAGGGCGCCGCGCAGGTCCGCGTCGAGCTTGGCCACGGCCGGTATCCCGTCGTCGTAGACCGTCACGTGGTCGGGGACGACACCGTCGGACTCGTCGAGCTGACCGCGGACCTCACCGCGAGCAGCGCCGTTCGGGGACGCCCCGGAGGAGGCCGGGGGCGGCAGCCAGGACGAGGAAGAAGAGGAAGAGGATCGCTGCGTCTGCTGGACGAGGATCGCGGTGGCCACCGTTATGGCCACTAACAGGCCGATGACGAGGAGCGGTCGGATGCGAGGGGGCGGGCGGTGGGACATGCGCGCCGACGGCGGGGTTCGAGTCATACCGCCAGTGAAGGAAGCGCGGTGTTGCCGCCGGGTATGCGGTTTTTGATATGCCGACGATATGCGGCGGCTTGTAGCGTCGATGTCATGCGTGTGCTGATCGTCGAGGACGAGCCCTATCTGGCGGAGGCCATCCGCGACGGCCTGCGTCTGGAGGCGATCGCGGCCGACATCGCGGGCGACGGCGACACCGCCCTGGAGCTCCTGAGCGTCAACGCGTACGACATCGCCGTACTGGACCGTGACGTGCCCGGTCCTTCCGGCGACGAGATCGCCAGGCGCATCGTCGCCTCCGGCAGCGGCATGCCCGTCCTCATGCTCACCGCGGCCGACCGGCTCGACGACAAGGCGTCCGGGTTCGAACTCGGCGCCGACGACTACCTCACGAAACCCTTCGAGCTCAGGGAACTCGCGCTCAGGCTCAGGGCCCTCGACCGCAGGCGCGCCCACAACAGGCCGCCGGTGCAGGAGATCGCGGGGCTGCGCCTCGACCCGTTCCGTCGCGAGGTCTACCGCGACGACCGCTACGTCGCCCTCACCCGCAAGCAGTTCGCGGTCCTCGAAGTCCTCGTCGCCGCCGGAGGCGGTGTCGTCAGCGCCGAGGAGCTCCTGGAGCGCGCGTGGGACGAGAACGCCGACCCGTTCACCAACGCCGTGCGCATCACCGTCTCGGCGCTGCGCAAGCGGCTCGGCGAACCCTGGGTCATCGCCACGGTGCCGGGTGTCGGCTACCGCATCGACGCGCAGCCCGGCGCCGGGCATGGGGGCGGCGGCCGTGGATAGGCGGCCCGGCCTGAGCGTCCGCCTCAAGCTCACCCTCAGCTACGCCGGGTTCGTCATGCTCGCGGGGGCGCTGCTGATCGGCGCCGCGGGGTTCTTCCTGCTGC
The DNA here is from genome assembly GCF_042677545.1 of Streptomyces sp. NPDC127108. Classification (NCBI taxonomy): domain Bacteria; kingdom Bacillati; phylum Actinomycetota; class Actinomycetes; order Kitasatosporales; family Streptomycetaceae; genus Streptomyces; species Streptomyces sp. NPDC127108. Next base: position 324,825 of record NZ_JBHXTE010000003.1, read on the forward strand.
GCCAGGGATGGTTGGGGACCAACGATCAGGGGGCGTGGAGAAAGGGTCCGGGGACCGAGCTCGTGCGCGGCTTCGGGCCGACGGCGGCCGCGGTCATGGTGTTCCTTCTGGTCTTCGGGCTCGTGGGCGGATGGTTCCTCGCCGGCCGCATGCTCTCCCCTCTGACTCGCATCACGGACGCCACCCGCGTGGCCACCGACGGATCCCTCTCCCACCGCATCCGGCTGCCCGGCCGCAAGGACGAGTTCCGCGAACTCGCCGACGCCTTCGACACGATGCTGGAACGCCTCGAAGCGCACGTCGGCGAACAGCGGAGGTTCGCCGCCAACGCCTCGCACGAACTGCGCACCCCGCTCGCCGTCTCCAAGACGCTGCTCGACGTGGCCCGCACCGACCCCGACCACGACCGGGGCGAGATCATCGACCGCCTCCGCACCGTCAACACCCGGGCCATCGACCTCACCGAGGCCCTGCTCCTGCTCAGCCGAGCCGACCAGCGCTCCTTCACCCGGGAACACGTCGACCTGTCCCTCATGGCGGAGGAGGCCACCGAGACGCTCCTGCCCCTCGCGGAGAAGCGCGGCGTCGCCCTGGAGACCTCCGGCGACATCACCCCCACGACCGGATCGCAGGCGCTCCTGCTCCAGCTGACCACGAACCTCGTGCACAACGCGATCGTCCACAACCTGCCCCGACACGGCACCGTCTGGGTCACCACCGGCCTCCGCCCGAGGACCGTGGCGCTCACCGTCGAGAACACCGGCGAGAAGCTTTCCGCCGAGCTGGCCGCGACCCTCACCGAACCCTTCCAGCGCGGCGCCGAACGCCTGCACGCCACCGACCACGCGGGCCTCGGCCTGGGCCTCGCCATCGTCAAGACCATCACCCACGCGCACGACGGCACCCTGACCCTCGCTCCGCGCCCCGACGGGGGGCTCCGCGTCACGGTGGAGCTGCCGAGGGGGCCGGAGCCGAAGGCCGTACCGCCCGTGTGACGCGTCCCACTTTCCGGAGTGTCCCGGTCCGCAGCGGGCAGAGGACTCCCCGGAGCGGCCGGAGGACAGGGAGCCACCGTGTTGATCAAGGCGTGAGCGGGGCATCTCACGATCTGATACTCGCGGGGCGGAATTCGGCCGCTCGTTAGACTGAGCCGACCGCAGTGATGCGGAACGAGACGGACTGAGCGAGGAGCGCACGTGGGCCTTGTCGTGCAGAAGTACGGAGGCTCCTCCGTAGCCGATGCCGAGGGCATCAAGCGGGTCGCCAAGAGGATCGTCGACGCCAAGAAGAACGGCCACCAGGTCGTTGTCGTGGTGTCGGCGATGGGTGACACGACGGATGAGCTGATCGATCTCGCCGGGCAGGTATCGCCGATCCCTGCCGGGCGCGAATTCGACATGCTGCTGACCGCCGGAGAGCGGATCTCCATGGCCCTGCTGGCCATGGCGATCAAAAACCTGGGCCACGCCGCCCAGTCGTTCACGGGCAGCCAGGCCGGTGTCATCACCGACTCGGTTCACAACAAAGCGCGCATCATCGATGTCACGCCCGGCCGCATCCGGACCTCGATCGACGAGGGCAACATCGCCATCGTCGCCGGGTTCCAGGGCGTCAGCCAGGAGGGCAAGAACATCACCACGCTGGGCCGCGGCGGTTCCGACACCACCGCTGTCGCCCTCGCCGCCGCGCTCGACGCGGAGGTCTGCGAGATCTACACGGACGTCGACGGTGTGTTCACCGCCGACCCGCGCGTCGTGAAGAAGGCGCGGAAGATCGAGTGGATCTCGTTCGAGGACATGCTGGAGCTCGCCAGCTCCGGGTCCAAGGTGCTGCTCCACCGCTGTGTGGAGTACGCCCGCCGATACAACATCCCGATCCACGTGCGCTCGTCCTTCAGCGGACTGCAGGGCACCTGGGTCAGCAACGAACCGCAAGGGGACCGCAAGGTGGAGCAGGCCATCATCTCCGGTGTCGCGCACGACACGTCCGAGGCCAAGATCACGGTCGTGGGCGTCCCGGACAAGCCGGGCGAGGCCGCGTCGATCTTCCGGGCGATCGCCGACGCCGAGGTCAACATCGACATGGTCGTGCAGAACGTCTCGGCCGCCTCGACGGGCCTGACCGACATCTCCTTCACGCTGCCGAAGACCGAGGGCCGCAAGGCCATCGACGCGCTGGAGAAGACCCGGGCCCAGGTCGGCTTCGACTCCCTGCGCTACGACGACCAGATCGCGAAGATCTCGCTCGTCGGCGCCGGCATGAAGACCAACCCCGGAGTCACGGCGACCTTCTTCGAGGCGCTGAGCGACGCGGGCGTGAACATCGAGCTGATCTCGACGTCCGAGATCCGCATCTCCGTGGTCACCCGCGCCGACGACGTGAACGAGGCCGTGCGCGCCGTGCACACCGCCTTCGGCCTCGACTCGGACTCCGACGAGGCCGTGGTCTATGGGGGCACCGGGCGATGAACCGCAAGCCGACGCTCGCGGTCGTCGGAGCGACCGGGGCCGTCGGCACGGTGATGCTCCAGATCCTGTCGCAGCACGCCGACATCTGGGGCGAGATCCGACTCGTCGCCTCACCGCGCTCGGCCGGCCGCAAGCTGGCCGTGCGCGGTGCGGAGGTCGAGGTCCTCGCGCTGAGCGAGGACGTCTTCGACGGCGTGGACGTCGCCATGTTCGACGTCCCCGTCGACGTGGCCGAGCAGTGGGCGCCCATCGCCGCGTCGCGCGGCGTCGTGGTCGTCGACAACTCCGCCGCCTTCCGGATGGACCCGGACGTCCCGCTGGTCGTGCCCGAGGTCAATCCGCACGCGGCCCGGCTCCGGCCCCGGGGCATCGTGGCCAACCCCAACTGCACCACCCTGTCGATGATCGTCGCCCTCGGCGCCCTGCACGCCGAGTTCGGCCTGCGCGAGCTGATCGTCTCCTCGTACCAGGCGGTGAGCGGGGCCGGGAAGGACGGCATCGACACCCTGCGGCGGCAGCTGAGGCTCGTCGCGGGCTCGGAGCTCGGCACCGGCCCCGGTGACGTCCGCCGGGCCGTGGGCGACGACACCGGGCCCTTCCCCGAGCCCGTCGCGCTGAACGTCGTGCCGTGGGTCGGCGCGCTCCGCGAGGACGGCTGGTCCTCGGAGGAGATGAAGGTGCGCGACGAGTCCCGCAAGATCCTCGGCCTGCCCGACCTGAAGGTCGCCGTCACCTGTGTCCGCGTCCCCGTCGTCACCACCCACTCGGTGACGGTGCACGCGCGCTTCGAGGACGAGGTGACCGTGGCGCACGCCCGCGAGATCCTGGCGACCGCGCCGGGGGTCGTGCTGTTCGACGACCCCGCCGCCGGTGAGTTCCCGACCCCCGCCGACGCCACGGGCACCGACCCGACGTGGGTCGGACGGCTGCGCCGCGCCCTCGACGACCCGACGGCGCTCGAACTCTTCGTGTGCGGGGACAACTTGCGCAAGGGCGCGGCCCTGAACACCACGCAGATCGCGGAGCTGATCGCGGGCGAGTTCACAGGCGGCGGCTGAGGGGAGCGGCACGGGGCGGAGGAGTCGTCGTCCCCGGAGCAGCGGAGGCGTCGCTTCCGTCGTCGTAAGGGCCGCCCGGAGCGGAACGCCCTGTAGGAACTGTGTAAGTTCTGTGTTCAATCCGATGGTCCAGACCGCTTGAACTGGGGCGTCTCCGCGTTCGAAGATTCGGCTTCCGCGTCGTGCAACCGCGACGGCGTGGCGCGCGTCTTCGCCGTCGCCCTCCAGTGGGCGGCCTGAAGTGCTGCGAAAAAGAATATGGGGCATAGGGGAAGAGCTGGTACGCATGGGGGCTTTTGATGCATCGTCGCGAGCGGTTCCCGCAGCCGCGGCGCACGCCGCGACCGCGGCGCCTGCGGCCTGCACCGGGCAGGCGATGCGGAACGCCACACCCGACGCGTACAACCCTGATGGGGGGAAGCGTGTCAAACAGGCGTGGCAGAGGTACTGGACTTCACAGCAGCGAGCGGCGCGGTGGCCTTGCGACCGCCCCGGCGCCCGCGCGTACCCGGCGGCATGCCGGTGATCGCCCCCATGCCCGCAGCGCGGCCCGCCCGCATCCCGACTCAGCGCGAGGGCGATGAGTTGAGCGTGACCGCGGGCACCACCGTCGACCATCTCACCGAGACCTACCGCGCCCACTACAGGTCGCTGCTCGGCCTCGCGGCGCTGCTCCTGGACGACACCGCCTCCTGCGAGGACGTCGTGCAGGAGGCGTTCATCCGCGTGCACTCCGCGCGCAAGCGCGTGCGCGACCCCGAGAAGACCCTCGCCTACCTCCGCCAGACCGTCGTCAACCTCTCCCGGTCCGCGCTGCGCCGCCGCATCCTCGGCCTGAAGCTGCTCACCAAGCCGATGCCGGACATGGCGAGCGCCGAAGAGGGCGCGTACGACCTCCTGGAGCGCGACGAACTCATCAAGGCCATGCGCGGCCTGCAGCGCCGCCAGCGCGAGGTCCTCGTCCTGCGGTACTTCGCCGACATGACCGAGGCCCAGGTCGCCGAGACCCTCGGGATATCCCTCGGCTCGGTCAAGGCGTACGGCTCGCGGGGCATCGCCGCCCTGCGCGTCGCCATGGAGGCCCCGGCATGACGGACAGGGGACACCAGGGCAAGGGCACGGCGGCCGAGGGCGGCGCGCCCGAGGAGCGGGACGTGCTCGCGCGCGGGGACGTGCGCGAGAAGCGGAGGACGCGGGACGCGCCGGAGAAGCGCGGTGCGTCGGACAAGCGCGGTGCGTCGGACAAGCGCGGTGCTTCGGACAAGCGTGGTTTGACGGACCGGCGCGGGACCCCGGACAAGCGCGGGGCCTTGGACAGGGCTGGCGCGCGGGACAAGAAGCAGAGCACGCTGGACAAGAAGCAGAGCACGCTGGACAAGCGGAGCTCGCTGACCAAGCCGAGTACGCGCGGCGCCCCGGCCGAGCCGGGCGCGCGGAGCTCGCTGGAGAAGCCGAGCGCGCTGGACGAGCGGGACATGTACGAAGAGCGGGACGCCGGGCGCGCCCGCGGGCAAGACGCTGGGAACGGAACTGTGAAGCACGGGCCGAGCGGCAAGGGCCGCCCCGACCGCGGACTCGGTGTACTCGGCCTGATCGTGAGCGAATCCGGCGACGGCCCGCAGGAGGGCGCGTCGAGCGACGGCCCCGCCCGCGGCGGCGGCCCGGGCGGCAGCGCCCAGGGCAGTGGCGCGGCCGGAGGCTCGGGCGGCGGTCCGCGCGGGACGGGCCCGGGCGGCGGCTCCGGCTCCGGTGGCTCCGGCGGCGGCCCCTTCGGTGGCGGCCCGTTCGGCGGCGACGACTCCCACGACCCCGACGACGCCAACGACCCCGACGGTCTGCACGGCGACGAACTCGCGCTGCGGCGCCTGCTCCAGCAGGCCGTCCAGGAGATCCAGCCGGGCGACGCCGCCCTGGAGCGGCTGCGGCACGCGGTGCCCGCGCGCCGCGCCCGCAAGCGCCAGGCCCTCGTCGGCATGGCGGCCGCGGCGCTCCTCGTCGGCACGGCCATCCCGGCCCTCGTGCACGTCGCCGGTTCCGGCGGCGACTCCGACGCGCGGCCCTCCATCATCGGCGCGGGCAGCAACCAGCCCAGCCAGGGCGACACCGGCGGCAGCAAGGACCGCGGTGAGCACGGCAAGGGCGACAAGGTCAAGGACAAGGAAGACAAGAAGGACAAGAAGGAAGAGAAGGACAAGGAGGGGAAGGGCAAGGACGGCAAGGACAAGGACGGCAAGCAGGGCGGCGCCACCGGTGGCCCCGACCCGACGGACGACGACACGGACGCCGTGTCCTCGCCCAGCTGCGACGCCGCCCAGCTCGGCGCCACGGGCTCCGTCGCCCCCGCCGAGGCCAACGGCACGGTCTACGGCACCTTCCGGATCTCCAACACCTCCGGCAACAGCTGCACCGTGAACTCGGCCGGCAGCGTCAACGCCGCCGCCCTGGGCGCCGCCGACCAGTCGAACGTCAACGTCGTCGACCACACGGCGGGCGACGCCGCGACCGGCCTGCCCGACCCGGCGCAGGAGTCCAGTGCTCTCGTCCTGAAGCCCGGCGCCTCGTACGAAGTGCGGTTCGCCTTCGTCCCCTCGGGGACCTGTCCGTCCGACGGCGGCGACCCCTCGCCCAACCCCACGCCCAGCGACAGCGGCGGCGGCAACGGCGGCAGCGGCTCCGAGAGCGGCGCGCCGGACGGCACGACGACGCAGCTGGTCCGCGAGGAGGGCACGGAGGACGGCAAGGTCGCCGTGTCCCTGACGGCCGAGCCGGGCTCGCCCTCCGCGGGCGCGACGGTGCCCAACGCGTGTGCGGGGACCGTGTACAAGACCGGGGTGCTCGCGGCGCAGTGACGCGCGCGTGGCGTGGTGACACGTGCCGCGAGATCCTTCGGGCCCTTTGGCCCCGCTAGCGGAGGCCTCGGCGGCGTCCGGGGCCGGTCACGCCTCCGTGGCGTCCGGTACGAGCCCCAGCTCGGCGTCCCGCGCGAACTCCCGCTCGCGCCGGAACAGCCGGAACCACATGAACACCAGGAAGCCCGCGAAGACGAACCACTCGCCGGTGTAGCCGAGGTTCTGGAAGGCCTTCATGTCCAGGCCCGAGTCCTCCGGGGCCGTCGCCGGGACCGGCTTCAGCGGCCCCGTGCCCCGGTCGAGCGTGACCCACGCGTCGTACAGGTCGTCCGGGACCATGTTCACCAGCGACGCCGCGCTGATCATGCCCACCTGGCCGGACGGCAGCCCGCCCGCCGTGGTCACGCCGTTCGAGCTCGGGCTCTCCGAGGCCTGGAGCGCGCCGGTGACCGTGACCTCGCCCTTCGGCGGCGCCGGGGCCTTCTTCGCGTCCGCCGTCCCCGGCAGCCAGCCCCGCACCACCGGCAGCGACCTGCCGCCGTCGGTGCGCAGCATCGTCAGGACGTAGTACCCGCTCTTGTCGTCCAACTCCCGGTCCGGCACGAGCAGTTGCCTGCCCCACCGGCCGGTCGCCGTCGCCTTCTCGCCCGAGGTCCTCTTGTCCACCGGCAGCAGCGAGGCCAGCGGCCGGGCGGCGCCCGTGTCCGTCGTCGCCTGCTGCTCGGCGTCCTTGTGGTCCTGTACGCGGTCCTCGAAGCGGGTGAGCTGCCAGGAGCCCATGAAGAGGCACACGGGGATCGTCAGCGCGACGAAGAGGTTGATGCCCCACCAGCGGGGCGTCAGCAGGAACCGGTACACACCCCCCACGGTACGGGGCGCCTCGCGGCGGGCCTGCGCCCGGGGTGGGTGTCCCGTACGGGTGGGACGGTCCGCCCCCGATCGGCGCTCCGCGCCTCGTCCTCAAACGCCGGACAGGCTTTTTCTCCCACCCACCCGCCCGAACTTGCACCAGCTGAGCAACAGCCCGGCACATTTCAGCCCGTCCGGCGTTTGAGGA
>NZ_JBHXTE010000004.1:0-167390 GCF_042677545.1 Streptomyces sp. NPDC127108
AGAGACAGTCCGCACGCCGCGTGCGGGGCACGGCTAACGTGCCCCGCATGACAACTGTGCATCTCGAAGTCGCCGAGGGCGTCGGCACGATCCGCCTCGACCGCCCCCCGATGAACGCCCTGGACATCGCGCTCCAGGACCGCCTGAAGGACCTCGCGGCGGAGGCGACCGCCCGCGACGACGTGCGGGCCGTCGTCCTCTACGGCGGCGAGAAGGTGTTCGCGGCGGGCGCGGACATCAAGGAGATGCAGGACATGGACCACGCGGCGATGATCGTGCGGTCCCGGGCCCTGCAGGACTCCTTCACCGCCATCGCCCGCATCCCCAAGCCGGTCGTGGCCGCCGTCACCGGCTACGCCCTCGGTGGCGGCTGCGAACTGGCGCTGTGCGCCGACTTCCGCATCGCCGCCGAGGACGCCAAGCTGGGCCAGCCCGAGATCCTGCTCGGCCTGATCCCGGGCGCGGGCGGCACCCAGCGGCTGCCGCGGCTCGTCGGCCCGGCCAAGGCCAAGGACCTGATCTTCACCGGCCGCATGGTCAAGGCCGACGAGGCGCTGACCATCGGCCTGGTGGACCGGGTCGTGCCCGCCGCCGAGGTGTACGAGCAGGCGCACGCGTGGGCCGCGAAGCTCGCCCAGGGTCCGGCGTTCGCGCTGCGGGCCGCCAAGGAGAGCGTGGACGCGGGTCTGGAGGCGGACATCGACACCGGCCTCGCCATCGAACGCACGTGGTTCGCGGGCCTGTTCGCCACCGAGGACCGTGAGCGGGGCATGCGCAGCTTCGTGGAGGACGGCCCCGGCAAGGCGAAGTTCCGCTGAAGTCAGGCCAGTTGAAGGCCCGTCAGCCAAAGTGTCCCCCGAAGGAGCGGTTTATGGCAGGCTTAAGACAACCTTAAGGCCGGGCCCTTGTAGGCGCTCCGTGATCACCTGTGAGCGAGAAGTCATCGCAGGTGGGGGCGGGTGCCGCAGGGGTCGAACTGCCGTAGGCATATGCCTGGACAGCCCCCCGGAATGGAAGCTTCCGGGGGGCTTATTCCGTCGGAACGGCCCCAATGCGGTCGCGGGGCGGCCATGATGGGGGCATGGCGGGGCAGGAGGGTTTCGAACAGCCGCAGCGGCGCACGGGCGCGACCGCGGCGCGCTGGTCTCCGGCGGTGGAGGACGAACACGCGCTGAAGGCGCTGGAGTTGTTCGGCAACCCCACCGACGCCGAGGTCCCGCTCCCCTCCCGCCCGGAGTCCGCGGCCATCGCCCGCCGCCTCGCGCAGGTGGTCGTCCTGCGCCACTGGGGCCTGACGCCCAAGCTCACCGAGGACGTCGTCCTCCTGGTGTCCGAGCTCGTCGGCAACGCCGTGCGGCACACCGGCGCCCGCGTCTTCGGTCTGCGCACGCTGCGGCGGCGCGGCTGGATCCGGGTGGAGGTGCGCGACCCCTCGCGGGGGCTGCCGTGCCTGATGCCCGTCCATGAGCTCGACGTCAGCGGCCGCGGGTTGTTCCTCGTCGACAAGCTCGCCGACCGCTGGGGCGTGGATCTGCTGCCGCGGGGCAAGACGACCTGGTTCGAGATGCGGATCACCGACCGCTGACGGCCGCGTCCGGGGCTCGTACGCGAAAGCCCCCGGGGCCGTGGGTGCGGCGCTGTCGGGGGCCTTCGGGCGGGACCGTGAACGATTGGGGTGTGTTCACGGCCGCGAAGACGACATAGCTCGGGTCAAGGAGAGTCGCTCGTCCCCGACTATGACAGGCGGGCGCCACCGATCCAAAACTCTCAATCCGGTCATATCGCATCAAGCCATGACAGTTTAAAGGTGAATCCTTGGTGAGATAGAGCACTTGCCTTGTAAACGATGGCTAAACGATGGCTGTGCGAGGCGATGGGAAGGGCTCATGGGGCCCTCCTGGTCCAGGCCAGCGACCCGCAAAGGTCCTGAATCGGGTCAATCATCGGCTTTCGCCACCGATCCCCATTAAATGGTCCCCGTGACTGAGCGTGCAGACGGGACCGACCGCCGCCGAGTACTGCGCACATCGGTGGGTCTGGCCCTCGCCGGCGCCCTCACCGCCGGCTGCTCCACCACGGAGCACCGGAACAAGCCCCGCCCCACCGGATCCCCCCACCGCGACCCCGCCCCCGGCCCCCGCGGCTTCCCCGGCCTGCCCGTCCAGATCGCCCACAGCCCCCGCGGCCGCCCCGAGGTCGCCCTCACCTTCCACGGCCAGGGCGACCCCGGCACCGCCCGCGCCGTGCTCGCCGAGGCCGAACGCGCGGGCGCCCGCGTCACCGTCCTCGCCGTCGGCAGCTGGCTCGACGCCCACCCCCGGATGGCCCGCCGCATCCTCGACGGCGGCCACGACCTCGGCAACCACACCCTGAACCACCGGGACATCAACGCACTGCCCGAGCGGGCCGCGTACGCGGAGATCACCGGCTGCGCCGACCGGCTGCGGCGGCTCACCGGCGGCATCGGCAACTGGTTCCGGCCCTCGCGCGCCCAGCGGGCCAGCCCGCTCGTCGCCCGCCTCGCGCGCCGCGCCGGTTACCCGCACGTCTTGTCGTACGACGTCGACTCCCTGGACTTCACCTCGCCCGGCGCCGCGGCCGTCACCCGCACCGTCGCCGCCGAGGTCCGCGCGGGCTCCGTGGTGAGCCTGCACTTCGGGTACGCGGACACGGTCGCCGCGCTCCCCGCCGTCCTCGACGAACTCCACCGCCGCGGCCTGCGCGCGGTCACGACCACGGAGCTGCTGACCTGATGACCCGCACTCGAACTCGCACCCGCACCCCGCTGCCCCTCACGCTGACCCGGCGGACCGCCGTGCTGCTCGCCGCCGGGACCGCCGTCGCCGCCGCCCTCGCCGGCTGCGGCACCGAGCAGGCCGACCGGCAGAACAAGGCCCTGTCCACCAAGGCCGTGCCCGAGCCCGCCAAGCCGAAGGCGGTCCAGGGCCTGCCCGGCATGCCGCCCGTCCTCGACCCCAAGGACGTCTACGCCGCCGACCGCCCGAACAAGCTCTCCCCGGTGGTCAAGGACTTCCCCGCGCGCGTCTACGTCCCCAACACCAACTCCAACACCGTCTCCGTCATCGACCCCAAGACGTACGAAGTCATCGACACGATCAAGGTCGGCGTCCAGCCGCAGCACGTCGTGCCGTCCTGGGACATGAAGACGCTCTGGGTCAACAACAACCGCGGCCACACGCTCACGCCCATCGACCCCAGGTCCGGCAAGGCGGGCAAGCCCGTCGAGGTGCACGACCCGTACAACCTCTACTTCACGCCGCACGGCAAGTACGCCGTCGTCATGGCCTCCCTCGACCGCGAGCTCGTCTTCCGCGACCCGCACACCATGAAGCGCGTCAAGACCGAACCGGTGAGCTGCTACGGCGTCAACCACGCCGACTTCTCCCTCGACGGCCGCTACTTCATCGTGTCCTGCGAGTTCTCCGGCGAACTCCTCAAGGTCGACACCGAGAAGATGAAGGTCGTCGGCCAGCAGAAGCTGCCCTTCAAGGGCGCCATGCCGCAGGACGTCAAGGTCTCCCCTGACGGCAAGCGGTTCTACGTCGCCGACATGATGGCCGACGGCATGTGGGTCCTGGACGGCGACACCTTCTCCAAGCCCGAACTGCTGCCCACCGGCAAGGGCTGCCACGGCCTGTACGTCAGCAGGGACTCGCGCGAGATGTACGTCTCCAACCGCGGCGAGGGCTCGGTGTCGGTCTTCGACTTCACCAGGAACAAGCTGACCAAGAAGTGGCACCTGCCCGACGGCGGCAGCCCCGACATGGGCGGCGTCTCCGCGGACGGCAAGGTCCTGTGGCTGTCCGGGCGCTACGACTCCGAGGTGTACGCCATCGACACCCGCACCGGCGTCCAGCTCGCCCGCATCCCCGTCGGCGGCGGCCCGCACGGCCTGGCCGTGTATCCGCAGCCGGGCCGCTACTCACTGGGGCACACCGGCATCTTCCGCTGAGCGGCTCGCGGCGTCGGCGGGCGGCCGTCGTTCAGAGAGTGTGAACGATGCGGCAGAATCGTGTACATCGGCTGTGTGATCAAGGGGGGATCAGTCGGATGATGGAACGCGCCGAGATGGAGATATTCCTGACGCTCGCGGAGGAGCTGCATTTCGGCCGCACCGCCGCCCGCCTGCACGTGTCGCCCGCCCTGGTCACCCAGACGGTCCAGAAGACCGAGCGGCGGCTCGGGGTGGCGCTGTTCGCGCGGACCAGCAGACGCGTCGCGCTGACCGAGGTCGGCGAAGGGCTGCGCGACGAACTGCGGCCGTTGTACGAGGGCATCAGGCGGGCGCTCGATCGCGCGGAGCTCGCCGGACGCGGCATCACCGGCACGATCACCGTCGGGTTCATGGGCAGCCAGAGCGGACGCTGGGTGGGGGCCGCCCGTGAGGTGTTCGAGCTGCGGAACCCGGAGTGCGGCGTACGCATCGTCGAGACCCAGCTGCACCACCACGTGGCGCAGTTGCGCGACGGCACCGCCGATCTGCTGCTGATCACGCTGCCCGCCGACGAGCCGGACGTGACGGTCGGCGCGGTGGTCACGCACAGCACCCGATATCTGGCCGTGGCCGCGAACCACCGCCTCGCGGGGCGCGAAGCGGTGTCGTTCGAGGACCTGGCGGGCGAGACCTTCATCTCCGTGGCCGGGACGGTGCCCGCCGAGTGGGCCGACTTCCACATGCCCCGGCGGACGCCCGGCGGGCAGCCGATCGGCAGGCACGGCGATCCGTGCGACACCTACGCCGAGGCCCTGGCCCTGGTCGCGACCGGGCGGGCCATTGTGCCCGGCGACGCCCAACTGCCGCTGCTGTACCAGCGGCCGGACCTCCGCTTCCTCCCGGCCCCCGACATGCCGCCGGTCGAGCAGGGCCTGGTGTGGCGGACCCGCGACGACGCCGACAAGCGCGTGCGGGCCTTCGCCGACGTCGTCCTTGAGATCGCGCCCCCGCTGGCGCCGCCCGGGACGACTTCCGTCCCGGGCGGCGCGTGAGCTCAGAGGACCTTCAGGAGCCCGCCGTCGATGACGTAGTCGCTGCCGGTGACGTACGAGGCGGCCGGGGAGCTGAGGAAGGCGATCACGTTGGCGACCTCCTGCGGGGTTCCCCAGCGCCCCAGGGTGACCTTGATCTGGTCGGGCAGGTCGGTCATGACCTGCTGGAAGTCCGCGCCACGGGCCTGGCTCACGCGCGGGCCGTACTCGTCCCACAGCGGGGTGCGGATCAGGGCGGGCGAGACGGTGTTCACCCGGATCCCGCGCGGCCCCAGCTCGTCGGCGAGCCCCTTGCCGAAGGCGGTCAGCGCGGACTTGGACGTTCCGTACCAGTGCGGGCCGGACGCGGGCCAGTGTGCGACGCTGGTGGAGACATTGACGACGGACTCGCGCAGCAGCGGCACCAGCGCACGGGTGATCCGCACGGTCCCGAAGAAGTTCAGCTCGAACGCCCGCTGCCAGGTGGCGTCGTCAAGGTCCGGCAGCGGCCCCAGGTCCAGGCCCGCAAGACCGCCGACGCCGTTGACCAGCAGATCGACATGGCCCCATTCTCTCTCGGCGACCCGCCGCAGCTCCTCGACGCCTTCGGGAGTGAGGAGGTCCGCCTCCACGGTCACGGCCCCGGTGTCCTTCAGCTCGGCCGAGACCGTGCGGTCCGCACCGAGCACCTTGACGCCCTCGGCGATCAGAGTGCGCACGACCGCGCCCCCGATGCCGCCGCTGGCGGCCGTCACCACGGCGGTCTTGCCCTTGAGCTGCAGATCCATGACTTCTCCTTGTGTTGTGCGCGGGATGGTGCGCGGGTGGTACGGGAAAGGTGGGGTCAGCGGTGTGCGTCGAGCGTCGGATAGTCGGTGTAACCGCGCTCGTCACCGCCGTAGAAGGTGGCCTTGTCGGCCGTGTTGTACGGCCCTTCGGCCCGGACGCGGGCGGGCAGGTCGGGGTTGGCGAGCCACATCTCGGCGAGCGCGACGGCGTCGGCGAGACCGTCGCGCAGGGCCTCAGCGCCGATCTCCGGCGTACTGGGGAAGGACTCGGCGTCCGGGTGCGCGCACAGGATCAGCAGGCCGGGCCACTCGGCGCGGATCAGCCGGGTGACGTCGCGGGTGAGGATCTCCAGGACGTGCAGATACGCGAGCGGAGTCGGCGCGAGCGCGCGCACGAGGGCGACGTACAGCTCGGTGGTGTCGCTCTCGCTGATCCCGTTGTAGGTGATGCCGGGCGAGATCCGCACCCCGACCCGCTCCGGACCGATCGCGTCGGCGACCGCAGCGACCACCTCGGCGGTGAACCGGATGCGGTTCTCGACGGAGCCGCCGTACGCGTCGGTCCGCGTGTTCGCGCCGTCGGCGAGGAACTGGTGGAGCAGGAACCCGTTGGCGGCGTGCAGCTCGACACCGTCGAAGCCCGCCTCCACCGCGTTGCGCGCGGCCGTGACGAAGTCCCCGACCGTCTCGCGGATGTCGTCGACGGTCATCTCGCGCGGCGTCGGATGGTCGAGCATGCCGTCGGCGCTGAACATCTGCTCGCCGGACGCGATCGGGGACGGGCCGACCGGGAGCGCGCCGTCCGCGTACAGGCTCGGGTGCCCGATCCGCCCGCAGTGCACGAGCTGGGCGAACATCCGGCCGTCCGCGGCGCGCACGGCGTCCGTCACCACGCGCCACGCCCCGACCTGCTCGTCGGTGTGCAGGCCCGGCGTCAGGATGTAGCCCTGCCCCAGCTCGTTGACCTGCGTCGCCTCGGTGATGATCAGGCCCGCCGACGCGCGCTGCGCGTAGTACTCGGCGGTCAGCCGCGACGGCACACCCCGCTCGTCCGCGCGGCTGCGTGTCATCGGCGCCATCACCAGACGGTTCGGCAGCTCCAGTTTGCCCATGGTCAACGGTTCGAAGTACCCCGCCACGACGTCACTCCTCCATGAAGAGGCCCCCGCCACGGTCGAGGCGGAGGCACTCGTCAAAGGTCGCCGTGCGGCGCGGCCGGAACAACGCGAGATATCGCAAGAATCCCGACGCGCGACTGAATGATCGGCAGCGGTGCGCTGGCCACGGCCGTACTCATTGCGATCGTCACCCGGTCCGGCCGTTACCCTGACCTCCGTCAGTAATGCAGAACGCAGTAGTGCGGAACGAAGGGGCGGACCCGGTGGCGGACATCGAAGAGGCACGCAAGCAGTTCGAGCGGTTCGACGCGGACGGCGACGGATTCATCACGGCCGCGGAGTACAAGCAGGCCATGGCGCAGATGGGGGACTGGAACGTCACCGAGTCGGTCGCCGAGGCCATCATCAAGTCCAAGGACGCCAACGGCGACAAGCTGCTGTCCTTCGACGAGTTCTGGGCGAGCCTGAACAAGTAGCGCGCGGCACGGCCGCCCCGCGCCCGGAAGGGGCCGCACCCGGTGTCCGGGGTGCGGCCCCTTCGCGCATCCCGCCTCAGCCCCCCGCCCGGTTCACCGCCGACACCACCGCCTGGACCGAAGCCGCAAGGAGCGAGGTGTCCACGCCCACGCCCCAGACGTCCGGCCCCTCGGCGCGGCTCGTCCCGTCGGCCGCGCCCGCCCCGGTCGCCCCGCCGACCCGGCACCGCGCGTACGCCGCCGCCTCGCTCGCGCCGCCCGACGCGAGGGCGTGCTCGCTGTAGTCGAGGACGTCCACGGCGACCCCCGCGGCGGCCAGCGCGTGCACGAACGCGGACAGCGGGCCGTTGCCGAAGCCCTCGAAGTCGCCCGTCCTGTCCCCGACCCGGAGCGTGCAGACGCAGCGGTGGGCGCCGTCCGCGGCGGTGTCCGTCGTCCAGGAGAGCAGGGACACCGCACCCCCTGAGCCCGGTCGCCCCGGCTCCAGATACGCCGTGCGGAACAGCGCGTACAGCTCGTCGGGGCTCGCCTCGCCGCCGCTGTCGTCGGTCGCCTCCTGCACCACCCGCGAGAAGTCGCGGCGCAGCCCCGAGGGCAGGTCGAGGCCGTGGTGGGTGCGCAGCAGATACGCCGTACCGCCCTTGCCCGACTGGGAGTTGACGCGGATCACGGCCTCGTACGAACGCCCGATGTCGGCCGGGTCGATCGGCAGGTACGGCACGCTCCAGGGTGCCTCGCGCGGCTCGACGCCCAGGTCGGCGGCCTGCTTGGCGTGGTGGGCGAGGCCCTTGGCGATGGCGTCCTGGTGGGTGCCGGAGAACGCGGTGTGGACGAGGTCGCCCGCGTACGGGTGGCGCGGGTGCACCGGCAGGCGGTTGCAGTGCTCGACGGTCGCGCGGACCGCGTCGATGTCGGAGAGGTCGAGCATCGGGTCGACGCCCTGCGCGTACAGGTTCAGGGCCAGCGTCACCAGGTCGACGTTGCCGGTGCGCTCGCCGTTGCCGAACAGACAGCCCTCGACGCGCTGCGCGCCCGCGAGCACCGCGAGCTCGGCGCAGGCGACGCCGGTGCCGCGGTCGTTGTGCGGGTGCACGGAGAGGATGACGGAGTCGCGGCGCGCCAGGTTCCGGTGCATGTACTCGATCTGGTCGGCGTACACGTTGGGCGTGGCGATCTCCACGGTCGCCGGGAGGTTGTGCGTCACCGGGCGGTCCGGGCTCGCGTCCCACAACTCGGTCAGCCCGTCGCAGAGTTCGAGGGCGAAGTCGGGCTCGGTGAGGTTGAAGGTCTCCGGTGCGAACTGGAACCGGATGTGCGCGCCGGGGCGGGCGTCGGCGAGGCGGGCCATGTGGGCGGCGGCCTCCGTGACGGTGGCGCGCACGGCGGCGCGGTCCCGGCCCAGGACGACGTCGCGCCACACCGGCGAGGTCGGGATGTACAGGTGGACCACCGCCCGCGGCAGCCCGTCGATCGACTCGAAGGTGCGGTCGATCAGGTCGGTCCGCGCCGGGGTGAAGACGACGGGCGTGACGTCGTCCGGCACGGCGCCCGCGCGCACCCGCTCGACGAGATGGCGTACGAAGTCGAAGTCCGCGCGGCTCGCCGACGGATAGCCGACCTCGATCTCCTTGAAGCCCATCGACACGAGCAGCTCGAAGAAGCGGTGCTTGCGCGCGGTGTCCATCGGCTCGGCGAGCGCCTGGTTGCCGTCGCGCAGGTCGACGGGGACCCACAGCGGGGCGCTCTCGATCCGTGCCGAGGGCCAGCCGCGGTCGGGGGCGAGGACGGTGACCCGGTCCTCGTGGGAGCGGTAGCGGTGGAAGGGCATCGGTCCGGGGCGCTGCGGGTTCCAGATCATGCGGAGCACCCTAAACACACCTCAGGTCCTCAGACAAGTACTCCTCAGACAAGTACACTCGGCGTACGCTCCTGACGCCCGCAGGCCGACAACAGACGGACCAGGCGTGCGTTCCCGACGCCGCAGACAGACAGGTGACCCCCGCATGCCGCTCGGCTCCCTCCGCCCCAGCCCTCTCGTCGAACAGGCCACGGAGCGGCTGCGCGAACAGATCACCACAGGTCACTGGCCCGTCGGCAGCAAACTCCCCGGCGAGACGACCCTCGCCGGAGAGCTCGGCGTCGGCCGCTCCACCGTCCGCGAGGCCCTGCGCGCGCTCGCCGGGGCCGGCCTCGTGCAGGCACGGCAGGGCGCCGGGGTCTTCGTCATCGCCGCGGCACCGGCCGAGGACTGGCCGACCCGGCTGCGCAGGGCGAAGATCGGCGACGTGTACGAGGTGCGGATGCTGGTCGAGGTGCAGGCGGCCCGGCTCGCGGCCACCCGCCGCACCCCCGCCGACATCCGGGCGATGCACGCCGCGCTCGCCGCCCGCACGGCCGCCGCCCCCGCCGCCGACGCCGCGTTCATCGACGCCGACATCGCCCTGCACGCGTCCGTCGTCGCCGCCGCCCACAACCCCGTCCTCACCGACCTGTTCGGCGAGTTCGTGCCCGCCCTGCGCGAGGGGCTCATCGCGCTGCTCGACCTCATCGACATCCGCCGGGCGGAGTCCGACCACGGCGACGAGGCCCACGAGGCGCTGGTCCGGGCGGTCGAGGCGGGGGACCCGGAGGTGGCGGAGCGGGTGGCGCTCGCCGAACTGCGGGCCACGTTCGGGAAGTTGACGGGGATCGGTGGCGAGGACGGCCGGGGCTGAGGGGGCCGGGGCGGACGCCGGGCGGGGCGGGGCCGAAGGTATCGTTCGCCTCAGCTCGTTGTGTTCGCAAAGCCTGACGGGGGATGGTCATGACGTCGTCGCCGCGCTCGGCCCTGACGCGCCGCGGATTCCTGGGAGCGGCGACGCTGGTCCCGCTGGCCGCCTGCTCCAGCGACGACGACCCGGTCACACGCCCCCGCGGCACGGCCCCGACCGAGTCTCCGTCGGCCTCCGCGCCCGACGCCCGCCGCCACCGCCGCCGATTCGCCGACCTGGAGCGGGAGTTCGACGCCCGCCTCGGCGTCTACGCCCTCGACACCGGCACCGGCACCACCCTCGCCCACCGCGCCGACGAGCGGTTCGCGTTCTGCTCGGCCTTCAAGGCCCTCGCCGCGGCGGCGGTCCTCGACGGCAACCCGCTGTCCCACCTCGACAAGCGCGTCACGTACAGCAGAGCCGACCTCATGAAGCACGCGCCGGTCACCGCGCGCCACGTCGACACCGGCATGACCATCCGGCAGCTGTGCGACGCCGCCATCCGCTACAGCGACGGCACCGCCGGGAACCTGCTGCTCCGCGACCTCGGCGGCCCCGACCGCCTGACCGCGTACGCCCGCGGCCTCGGTGACAAGGTCACGCGCATGGACCGCGTCGAACCCGCGATCACCCAGGCCACCCCCGGCGACCCCCGCGACACCAGCTCGCCCCGGGCCTTCGGCGGCACGTACCGGAAGATCGTCCTCGGCGACGCGCTCGCGGGGCGGAAGCGCGCCTTCCTCCTCGACCTCCTCAAGCGCAACGCCACCGGCGCCGAGCGGATCAAGGCCGGACTGCCGCGCGGCTGGACCATCGCCGACAAGACCGGCACCGGCGACTACGGCACCCTCAACGACATCGCCGTCCTCTGGCCCCCGAAGTCCGCGCCGCCCCTGCTCCTCGCGGTCATGACGAGCAAGACGGCGAAGGACGCCCCGTACGACCAGGCGCTGCTCGCGGAGGCCGCCGCCTACGTGACGTCCGTACTGCCCGGAAAGACCCCCCGGTAGGGCTCGGTAGGGTGGACGGCACATCGTGAACCGGAACAAGGAGCCAGACGTGAGCGAGTCGGCGGCCATCGCCCTGCAGCAGGAGATCGCCCGGGAACTCCAGGTGGCCGAGGTCTTCGAGGCCGAGCGCGAGATCGAGCGCCGGGTGGCGTTCCTCGCCGAGCGGCTGACCACCACGGGCCTGCGCTCCCTCGTGCTCGGCATCAGCGGCGGCGTCGACTCCACCACCACCGGACGGCTCTGCCAGCTCGCCGTCGAGCGGGCCCGCGCCGCCGGGCACGAGGCCCGCTTCCACGCGATGCGGCTGCCGTACGGCGTCCAGGCCGACGAGCACGACGCCCAGCTCGCGCTCTCCTTCATCCAGGCCGACGACGTGCTGACCGTGGACATCAAGCCCGCGAGCGACGCCGCCCTGGACGCCTCCCTCGCCGCCGGAGCGCGCTTCCGCGACGCCCACCACCAGGACTTCGTGCACGGCAACATCAAGGCCCGGCAGCGCATGATCGCCCAGTACGCGGTCGCCGGTGCGCACGACGGCCTCGTCGTCGGCACCGACCACGCCGCCGAGGCGGTCTCCGGCTTCTTCACCAAGTTCGGCGACGGCGCCGCCGACCTGGTCCCGCTCACCGGCCTCACCAAGCGCCGGGTGCGCGCCGTCGCGGACGCCCTCGGCGCCCCGGCCGAGCTGGTGTGGAAGACCCCCACGGCCGACCTGGAGACCCTCGACCCGGGCAAGGCCGACGAGGACGCCCTCGGCGTCACCTACGACGACGTCGACGACTTCCTTGAGGGCAAGCCGGTGGACGCGCGCGCCTTCGACACCATCGTCCGCCGCTACCGCCTCACCGACCACAAGCGGCAGCTGCCCGTCGCACCCTGAGGGACTACGCGCTCCGCCCCCTGCGGTACCGCCCCGGCGACACCCCGAACTCCCGCTTGAACGCCTTGGCGAACGCGAACTCCGAGGCGTAGCCGCTGCGTTCCGCCACCACGCGCAGAGGCGTGTCCTCCGTGCGCAGGAGGCGGCCCGCCGTCGTCATCCGCCACCACGTCAGGTACGTGAGCGGGGGCGAGCCCACCGTCGCCGCGAACCGGCGGGCGAACGGGGCCCGCGAGAGCCCGCCGAGCGCACCCAGCTCCGCCACCGTCCACGGGTGCGCGGGGTCGGCGTGCACGGCCCGCAGCGCCGCCGCCACCGCCGGGTCGGCGAGCGCCGCCGCCCACCCCGTCGGATGTCCGGTGCCGTGCCGCTTGCCCAGCCACCAGGCCCGCAGGATGTACAGCAGCAGCGTGTCGAGCAGCGCCGACACGATGGTGTCCGAGCCCGGCTTCGGCTCGTCCAGCTCCGCGCCGAGCAGCTCCACGGCCGCGCGCAGCGAACCGTGGGCGCCCACGCGGGCAGGCAGGTG
This sequence comes from Streptomyces sp. NPDC127108, assembly GCF_042677545.1. Lineage (NCBI taxonomy): Bacteria > Bacillati > Actinomycetota > Actinomycetes > Kitasatosporales > Streptomycetaceae > Streptomyces > Streptomyces sp. NPDC127108. The sequence continues at coordinate 12,538 of NZ_JBHXTE010000004.1, forward strand.
GATCACCTCGGGCAGCTCGGCCAGGAGCGGGTGGGCGCGGGCGCGGTCCAGGCGGTAGGCGCCGCAGAGGAGCACCGCGGCGGGCGGCTCGCCCGGCGCCGTGTCCGGCAGCCGCTCGGGCGGCAGCGGCCAGGACCCGTCCGGCTCCAGCTCGAACCGGTCCAACGGCACGCCCGGCCCGCTCATCAGGGCGTGCCCGCTGCCGTGCGCGACGAACGCGATGTCCCCCGGCGCGAGCGCGATCGGCTCCGCCCCCTCCCGCCCCGGCACCAGCCAGGCCGACCCGCGCAGCAGCACATGGAACCCGGCCCCGCTGGACTCCCCGAACCGCGCGCCCCACGGCGCGTACTTGTCCCAGATCGCGGAGTGCGGCCGCCCCAGCCGCATGGCGGCGATCGCGTCACTCAGTACGTCCATGTCCGAACGGTAGCGGGCACGCCGAGCAGCGAGACGCACGGACAGAAAACCGAGATCGACGAGCATGGTTCGTCTCGCGGACGCTGCCTAGCGTGTGAGCCATGACGACAACGACCGCACCGCCCACATCAACTACCGCCCAGGCAGTGCTCTTTGACGAGACCGGCGGACCCGAGGTCCTGAAGGTGCGCGAGGTGGAACTCCCCGCCCCGGGCCCGGACGACGTCCTGATCCGCGTCGAGGCACTCGGCCTCAACCGCGCCGACGCCCTCTTCCGCTCCGGCACCTACTACTACCCGCCCACCCTGCCCGCCTCCCGCAACGGCTACGAGGCCGCGGGCGTCATCGAGGCGGTGGGCGCGGACGTGACGGCGTTCGCACCCGGCGACACCGTCCTCACCACCGGCAACTTCGAGCTCAGCGCCCACGGCGTGTACGCGGACCGCGTCGTGCTCCCGCAGCACGCGGTCGCCCGGCGCCCCGCCGACGTCGACGCGGTCACGGCGGCCGCCGTCTGGCTCACGTACACCACCGCCTACGGCGCCCTGCACCTGCGCGCGGGAATGCGCCCCGGCGACCACGTCCTGATCACCGGCGCGTCCAGCGGGGTCGGCACGGCGGCTCTCCAGGTCGCACGCCGAGCGGGCGCGACCCCCATCGCCACCACCCGCACCGAGGCCAAGCGCCGCGAACTCCTCGACCTGGGCGCCGAACACGTCATAGTCACCGACACGGAAGACGTTACGAAGGAAACGAAACGCCTCACCGAAGGCCGAGGCGCCGACATCGTCCTGGACGCGATCGGCGGCCCCGCCTTCCGGGCCCTCGGCGAGGCCGCCACGGAGAACGCCACCTACGTCCTCTACGGCTGGCTCGACAGCCGCCCCGCCACCATCCCGATGACCTGGCCCGTAACCGTCCACGGCTACAACAACGCCCTGGTCACCGACACCCCCGACGCCCGCCGCCGCGCCGCCGCCTACCTCAACTCGGGCCTACGGGACGGCACCCTGCGCCCCAGGATCGCGCAGGTCTTCGACGGCCTCGACCGCATGCCGGACGCCCACCGCCTGATGGAGACGAACACCCACATCGGCAAGATCGTGGTGCGGCCGTAGCCGCTGTGCCCCTGGGGCGCTTTGGGGTGTCGCCGTAACCCAGGGGCAATCGATCCGTTAATCGATATATGAGTAAATGTTCTGCACGTGGTGGCGATTGGGTATGCGACCGGACCTCTGACCGGTATCGACTGACCAGGGGGCTGTGCATGGGGCACTATCGGCAAGCACAGAGCGGCAAGACCCTGACGCGTATCCACTTCGCCCGAGCTGCACCGGCTGCCCACCCGGGGTGCCGCTTCGAAGGATGTGACCGGAGGCTGGTAGCCAAAGGGCTCTGCAACGGCCACTACCAGCAGCACAGAACGGGGAAGCCGTTGGCCCCGCTTCGGCGGAAGCGGGGCAATTCCACCCTTGCAGCGACCATCGAGAGTGGAACGGCTGACTGCCTCGGATGTGGTGAGAAGAAGCCGTTACGGGAGTTCGTCTCCACAAGGCCTCCGGTCTACCGAGGCCATACTGCAAAGCGTGCAATGCGGAGTACGTCCGCCTCAGCCACTACAACTTGACGCGGGAGTTCCTTGACCAGCTCTGGCTATATCAGCAAGAGGTCTGTGCCATCTGTGAGACCACTGACGTGACGGGGGTGCGTGGCTTGCACATTGATCACGATCATGCCTGCTGCAAAGGGCGTCGAAGCTGCGGAGCTTGCGTGCGAGGCCTCGTGTGTTCGAACTGCAATGCCTACGCTCTTGCCTGGTATGAGGCTCTCCCGCCCAGGCTACGCACTTTCGACCTGCTCGACGGCTATCTCGCCAACCCGCCGGCAAAGCTGCTCCGGCAGGAGCAGCTCGCCCAAGGCGGCTAGGGAGTGGCCCAGTCCCGCATCGCGTCCTCGCTCGCGAAGTCCGCCACGTTCTTGTCCAGCGGCGTCGACGTGTACTGGTGGATGCGCCACTTGGCCTGGATACGGGGCTTGCCCGCAGTTACATAATCGGCGATCCAGAGGCCGTCTCCCGCGAATGACGTGACGTCGTGGTTCAGCCAATAATCTCGATTACAGTACAAGATCGTCCGATGGTTGGGGCGCAGTCGCTTCACCTCCCTGATGAAGCGGTCCTTTTCCGTATTCGTCGCCGTCGTGCCGTCGCCGGTCCTTTCCCAGTCCACCGCCAGGAAATCCCCCGCCTTCTCCGGCGCCTTGCTCACGAAGTACTCGGCCTGGGCGGTGATGTTGCCCGGCCACAGGAAGTGGTAGAAGCCGACGACGCAGCCGCCGTCGCGGGCGAGTTTCGTCTGGGCGGTGAGGCGGGGGTTGATGTAGGAGCGGCCCTCCGTCGCCTTGATGATGACGAAGGAGAGTCCGTCGGTGGAGAAGGACGACTGGTGGGAGCTGACGTCGATGCCGCGCAGCATGGGGCCTCCAGCGGGGTGGGGGGAGTGGGTCCGGCGCCGGGGCCGTGGGGTGGCCGGGTCCGGCGCGTGACGGGTGGTTGGTTTCGGGTCTGACGGGTGAACGGTCAAAGGTTGACTGTTACTTGACCGTTCCCCGTGAGGGGATGGTTCCACCCTCGTACTGGCGTTCCTTGCCTCCGTGCGTGTATGGAGTACGGGCACGCGCGTCCGCCACCACCCCCCACTCACGGATACGGGATCCCACATGCCCCTGACCCGCCGCGCCTTCCTCACCGGCGCCACGGCCACCGCCGCCACCGCCCTCCTCACCGCCCCCGCCTCCGCCAGGAGCCGCACGCGTGCTCTCGGCGTGCAGAACTGGATGGCGGGCATCGACGCGGGGACACCGTTGCAGCGCCTCACGATTCCCGGGACGCACGACTCGGGCGCCCGCTTCGGCGGCTGGTGGGTGGAGTGCCAGAACACCACGCTGGGGCAGCAACTGGGCTCCGGCATACGGTTCCTGGACATCCGGTGCCGGGCCTTCGAGGGGTCCTTCACCATCCACCACGGCGCGTTCTACCAGAACCTGAATTTTGACGACGTGCTCGGCGCGTGCCGGGACTTCCTGCGCGGGCAACCCACGGAGACCGTGCTGATGCGGGTCAAGCAGGAGTACTCGGAGGCCGACGACGGGGCGTTCCGGGCGATCTTCGACGACTATCTGGACCGGCGCGGCTGGCGCTCCCTGTTCCACATCGGGAACGCCTGGCCGCGCCTCGGCGACGTACGCGGGAAGGTCGTCCTCATCGCCGACAATGGCGGCCTGCCCGGCGGCATCCGCTGGGGCGACGGCGGCCTCTTCGACATCCAGGACGACTACAACGCGGTGCCCGCCGCCAAGTTCCCCAAGGTCGAGGCGCACTTCAGGAAGGCCGCGGCCCAGCCCGGCAAGCAGTACATCAACTTCGTCAGCACGGCCGCCGCGATCCCGCCGCGCTGGAACTCCGACGACCTCAACCCGAGGACGCACACCCTCCTGGAGAGCGCGGAGGGACGCGGCTGGCGCGGGCTCGGGATCGTCCCGATGGACTATCCCAACACCCGCGCCGGACTCGTGGAGTCACTGATCGCGCACAACTAGCCGCGGCCGCGGTGAGCGGCGTGCGGCGGGGCTCAGCACTCGATGATGTTCACGGCGAGCCCGCCGCGCGCCGTCTCCTTGTACTTCACGCTCATGTCGGCGCCGGTCTCCTTCATGGTCTTGATGACCTTGTCGAGGGACACCTTGTGGCTGCCGTCGCCGCGCATCGCCATCTTCGCGGCGGTCACGGCCTTCACGGCCGCCATGCCGTTGCGCTCGATGCACGGGATCTGGACGAGCCCGCCGACCGGGTCGCAGGTCAGGCCGAGGTTGTGCTCCATGCCGATCTCGGCGGCGTTCTCGACCTGCTCGGGGGAGCCGCCGAGGACCTCGGCGAGGGCGCCCGCGGCCATCGAGCAGGCGGAGCCGACCTCGCCCTGGCAGCCGACCTCGGCGCCGGAGATGGAGGCGTTCTCCTTGAAGAGCATGCCGATGGCGCCCGCCGCGAGCAGGAAGCGGACGACGCCCTCGTCGTCGGCGCCGGGCACGAAGTTCATGTAGTAGTGCAGGACGGCGGGGATGATCCCGGCGGCGCCGTTCGTCGGGGCGGTGACCACGCGGCCGCCCGCGGCGTTCTCCTCGTTCACCGCCATCGCGTACAGCGTGATCCACTCCATGGCGCGGGCCTGCGGGTCGCCCTCGGCGCGCAGCTGCCGGGCCGAGTTCGCGGCGCGGCGGCGGACCTTCAGACCGCCGGGCAGGATGCCCTCGCGGGACATGCCCCGGGACACACAGGCCTGCATGACGCGCCAGATGTCGAGGAGGCCCTCGCGGATCTCGTCCTCGGTGCGCCAGGCCTTCTCGTTCTCCAGCATCAGCGCGGAGATGGAAAGGCCGGTCTCGGAGGAGAGGCGGAGCAGTTCGTCGCCGGTGCGGAAGGGGTACTTCAGGACGGTGTCGTCGGGGACGATCGGGTTCTCCCCGGCCACCGCGTCCTCGTCGACGACGAAGCCGCCGCCCACCGAGTAGTACGTCTTCTCCAGGACGAGGGCGCCGTCGGTGTCGTACGCGAAGACGGTCATGCCGTTCGCGTGGTACGGCAGGGCCTTGCGGCGGTGCAGGATCAGGTCGGCGTCGAAGTCGAAGGCGATGTCGTGCATGCCGAGGACGTTCAGGCGGCCCGTGGACTTGATCTCCTCGACGCGGTCGTCCGCGGACTCCACGTTCACGGTGCGCGGGGACTCGCCCTCGAGGCCGAGCAGGACGGCCTTGGGGGTGCCGTGGCCGTGGCCGGTGGCACCGAGGGAGCCGTACAGCTCCGCGCGTATCGAGACGGTGTGGGCCAGCAGGCCCTCGTTCTTGAGGCGGCGGGCGAACATGCGCGCCGCGCGCATCGGGCCGACCGTGTGGGAGCTGGACGGGCCGATGCCGATCGAGAACAGGTCGAAGACCGAGATGGCCACGGGAGAACTCCAATGATGGGTGGTAGACGCCTTTGTCCGCCGGGTGGTGCGGGGGCAGTGCTGAGCGTGCGGGGAACGTGGTGCGGGGCACCACGCGCACTGTCCTCATGTCCAGTGTGCGCGGTGCCCCGGAAGTCCGTACCAACTAAAGCGTACGAAACTACTTCAGGCCGGGGTACAGCGGGTGCTTCGCGGCCAGAGCGGACACCCGGGCCTTGAGGGCCTCGGCGTCGAAGTCCGGCTTCAGGGTCTCGGCGATCACGTCCGCGACCTCGCGGAAGTCCTCGTCCTGGAAGCCGCGGGTGGCCAGGGCCGGGGTGCCGATCCGCAGGCCTGAGGTGACCATCGGGGGCCGCGGGTCGTTCGGGATGGCGTTGCGGTTGACCGTGATGCCGACCTCGTGGAGGCGGTCCTCGGCCTGCTGCCCGTCCAGCTCGCTGTTCCGCAGGTCGACCAGGACCAGGTGCACGTCCGTGCCGCCGGACAGGACGTCCACGCCGACGGCCTTGACGTCGTCCCGCACCAGGCGCTCGGCCAGGATGCGGGCGCCGTCCAGGGTGCGCTGCTGGCGCTCCTTGAAGTCGTCCGAGGCGGCGACCTTGAAGGAGACGGCCTTGGCCGCGATCACGTGCTCCAGCGGGCCGCCCTGGAAGCCGGGGAAGACCGCGGAGTTCAGCTTCTTCGCGAAGTCCTTGTTGCGGGCCAGGATGATGCCGCCGCGCGGGCCGCCGAGGGTCTTGTGCGTGGTGGAGGTGACCACGTCCGCGAACGGCACCGGGTTCGGGTGCAGCCCGGCGGCGACGAGACCGGCGAAGTGCGCCATGTCGACCCACAGGTACGCGCCGACCTCGTCGGCGATCCGGCGGAACTCGGCGAAGTCGAGCTGGCGCGGGTAGGCGGACCAGCCCGCGATGATCACCTTGGGGCTGTTCTCCTTGGCCAGGCGCTCGACCTCGGCCATGTCGACCAGGCCGGCCTCGTCCACGTGGTACGCGACCACGTTGAACTGCTTGCCGGAGAAGTTCAGGCGCATGCCGTGGGTGAGGTGGCCGCCGTGCGCCAGGTCCAGGCCGAGGATCGTGTCGCCGGGCTTGGCGATGGCGAAGAGGGCGGCCTGGTTCGCGGAGGCGCCGGAGTGCGGCTGGACGTTGGCGTACTCGGCGCCGAACAGGTCCTTGACCCGGTCGATGGCGATCTGCTCGGTCACGTCCACGTGCTCGCAGCCGCCGTAGTAGCGGCGGCCGGGGTAGCCCTCGGCGTACTTGTTGGTGAGGACGGTGCCCTGGGCCTCCATGACGGCGACCGGAGCGAAGTTCTCCGAGGCGATCATTTCGAGGGTGGACTGCTGGCGGACGAGCTCGGCGTCGACGGCGGCGGCGACGTCCGGGTCGAGCTCGTGCAGAGGGGTGTTCATAAGCGTCATCGGAAGATCAGTCCTTACGCCGTGGTCAGCTGCCGGAGAAGGCGGTGTACTCGTCCGCGGAGAGCAGGTCGCCCGGCTCCTCGGCGACGCGCACCTTGAACAGCCAGCCGCCCTCGAAGGGGGCCGAGTTCACCAGGGACGGGTCGTCCACGACGTCCTGGTTGGCCTCGACGACCTCGCCGCTGACCGGCGAGTACAGGTCGCTGACCGACTTGGTCGACTCCAGCTCGCCGCAGGTCTCGCCCGCGGTGACCGTGGTGCCTGCGGCCGGGAGGTCGGCGTAGACGACGTCACCGAGCGCGTTGGCCGCGAATTCGGTGATGCCGATCGTGGCGACACCGTCCTCGGTGGCCGACAGCCACTCGTGCTCCTTGCTGTAACGCAGCTGCTGGGGGTTGCTCATGGCCTGAATTCTCCTGTACGCGGGCGAGTGCTGATGAACGTGGGTCTTACGGACTGAGACGGACGTGTGTCACCACGGGCGCCGACGGGACGCGGAAGGCGTCCGCGGCTCGCGCGAGGACGGCGCCGCCGGGCTACTTCTGGCGCTTGTAGAACGGCAGCGCGACGACTTCGTACGGCTCGTGCGTACCGCGGATGTCCACACCCACGCCCGCCGTGCCGGGGGCGGCGTGCGCCGCGTCGACGTACGCCATCGCGATCGGCTTGCCGAGGGTCGGGGACGGTGCGCCGGAGGTGACCTCGCCGACGACCTGGCCGTCGGCGACCACGCTCATGCCCGCGCGCGGGACCCGGCGGCCCTGGGCGATCAGGCCGACGAGCTTGCGCGGGGGAGCGGCCTCGGCGCGCTCGGCGGCGGCGCGCAGCGCCTCGACGCCCACGAAGTCGTCCGCGTGGGTCGTCTTGTCGAACTTGACGACCCGCCCCAGACCGGCGTCGAACGGCGTGAGGGCCGTCGTCAGCTCGTGCCCGTACAGCGGCATGCCCGCCTCCAGGCGCAGCGTGTCGCGGCAGGACAGGCCGCAGGGGACCAGGCCCACCGGGGCGCCGGCCTCGGTCAGCGCCCGCCACAGCTGCTCGGCGTGCTCGGGGGCCACGAACAGCTCGAAGCCGTCCTCGCCGGTGTAGCCGGTGCGGGCGATCAGGGCGGGGACGCCCGCCACGGTGCCGGGCAGGCCCGCGTAGTACTTGAGGCCGTCGAGGTCGGCGTCCGTGACCGCCTTCAGGATGCCGGGGGACTCGGGGCCCTGGACGGCGATGAGGGCGTAGGCGTCGCGGTCGTCGCGGATCACGGCGTCGAAGCCGCCGGCGCGCTCGGTCAGCGCGTCGAGGACGACCTGGGCGTTGCCCGCGTTGGCGACGACCATGTACTCGGTCTCGCCGAGGCGGTAGACGATCAGGTCGTCGAGGATGCCGCCGTCGGCCTGACAGATCATGGTGTAGCGGGCGCGGCCGACGCCTACGGAGCCGATGTTGCCGACGAGCGCGTGGTTGAGCAGGTCCACCGCCGCGGGTCCCGTGACCGTGATCTCGCCCATGTGGGAGAGGTCGAAGAGACCGGCGCGGGTGCGGACCGCGTTGTGCTCGTCGCGCTCGCTGGCGTACCGCAGCGGCATGTCCCAGCCCGCGAAGTCGGTCATGGTCGCACCGAGGTCGCGATGCAAGGCATCCAGGGCGGTGTGGCGTGAGGTATTGCTCATCAGTACTGGCTCCCGGGGCATGACGGGCGAGGTCGATCCTCCCCATCTGTCATCGAACCTGAGAGGTTCACCACGTCCCGTGCGTATGACGGGGCATGACTTGCACCTTGGGTGGAGCCGCCCCTGTGGCCAGTGACCGGGGATCGACCCGCTTTTCAGATGTGCCTCGCCCGCGCGGTACGGGGCCTGAGAGATTCAAGGGAGGAACTTGCTCCTTCGGCGCCCCGGGACGACGTCCGCGTCAGAGTGCGGTCACGTCTCCGGGAACTCTCCCGCGCGGATTCAAGCGGCCGGTATGGAGTTGGCGCGCACATCATTGCACGCGCCCCCGCTTCACGACAGCAGCAACTTCTTCACGACGGCGGTAACCGCGGAATGCCCTTGTGCGGCATTACCGTCTCTTTACACTCAACGGAGAAGTACTGGGGATGAGTGACGTGACCAGCATGGGGAGGCCGATCACGGTGCACAGGAGCGGTGCTTATGCGACCACCACGGGTGCGGCGCCGCCCGGGAGCGACGTGGTGCCGCCGCAGCCCGGTGCGCCCGTGCGCGAGAGCCTCGGGTACTTCCCCCGGCCCGTCGTGCGCGACCTCAGGGACCGGGCCCGGCGCGGCCCGCGCCGCCTGGTGTTCGCCGCGCACGACGTCGTGGTCGTGTCCGGGCTGCCCGGCAGCGGCAAGTCCACGCTGATGCGGCGCGCGGTGGCGGGGCCGCGCGTGGACTCCCAGGACACCCGGGACCGCTGGGCGGCCCGCATGCCCCGGCTCCTGCCGTACGCGCTCTACCGCCCCCTGGTCCGCCTCGCGCACTACGCGGGCCTGCGCCGGGCGCTGCGCTCGGGCGCGGGCGTCGTCGTGCACGACTGCGGTACGCAGCCGTGGGTGCGCCGCTGGCTGGGCCGCGCGGCGGCCCGGCGCGGCGCGACGCTGCACCTCCTCCTGCTCGACGTGCCCGTCGAGGTCGCCCTCGACGGGCAGCGGGAGCGCGGCCGGGGGGTCTCCCGGTACGCCTTCGCGCGGCACCGCAGGACGGTCGGCCGTCTCGTCCGCGCCGCCGAGCGGGGCGACCTGCCCCGGGGGTGCGGCTCGGCGGTGCTGCTCGACCGGGAGGCGGCGGGGGCGCTGCGGGAGATCGGGTTCGGGGGCTGAGGGGGCTGAGGGGGCGGTGCCGCGAGGCTCCCCGTTAGGGTCGGGCCCGCAGTACAGGAGTACGGCAGAGCGCAGAGCAGGGGTCGAGGACACATGAACTATCCGGGGGACTACCCGGGGGACGTCCCGGGCGGCATGGCGGGCGGCATTCCGGCACAGGGCCCGGGCCCGGGACCGGACCAGGGTCATCCGCACGGGCACCCGCACGAGGGCTGGCCGGCGAACGAGCTGGAGGAGGTCCTCGCCGCCTCGCTCGGTGCCCCGCCTTCGGACGCGGTGGGCGCCCGCATCGTCGAGACGCTGGGCCGCGGCCGGGTCTGGGTCCCGCTCCCGTCCGGCGGCGGCCCCGACCAGGGCACGCTCGATCTGCCCACGCTGGAGATCGACGGCCAGGCGTACGTCCCCGTCTTCACGTCCGAGCAGCAGTTCCAGCAGGTCACGGGGGGCCGGATGAGCTGGACGGTGGCGCCCGCGGTGGAGTTCGCGCGCGGGCTCCAGCCGCAGCTCGGCATCGTCCTGAACCCCGAGGGCACGGTCGCCGTACCGCTGCCGCCGCCCGCCGTGGCCGCGCTGTGCCAGGTGGGACGCACCGAGCTGGACGGCCCCACGAGCGGCGGCCGGGTCCGCCTCTTCGAGCCGGACTGGAAGGAGGACCCGGTCGACTTCCTGGGCGCCGCGTCCCGCGAGTTCCAGGCGACCGGGGTGGTCCTGACGGCCCGCCGCTGCCTGGCCAGCGTCGAGGGCGAGGACCCGTCCCTGTTCGTCGGCGTGGAACTCTCCTCCTGGGAGGGCGACGCCCGCGAGGCCCCCATGCAGGCCCTGGCCCGCGCCCTCACCGCCTTCCCCCCTGCCTGGCCGGTCAACCTGGTCCTCCTGGACGTGGCCCAAGACCCGGTAGCCGACTGGCTCCGCACCCACATCCGCCCCTTCTACACCTCCCACTGACCCCCTGCCGCAGGCTCTCTCCCACCCGCCCGCCCCCGCCATTACTTCGGCCGGGGCGGTCCGCACCGCCTGCCCGGAGTACCTTCAGCCCGCCCCGTGCTTCCCAGCCCGTCCCGGCGAAGCCTTCGGCCTGCCCCCGGCGAAGTATCAGCCCGTCCGGCGTTTGAGGACGAGGCGCGGAGCGCCGATTCGACGGCGCCCCCGGCGGAGTTGAGGCGGATGGCCCCCCGGGGCCCGCAGAAACGGGTGGGCGGGTGGGATGGCGGCCACGCAGTGGCGGTACAGCTTCCGCAGCCCCGGTGGCGGGAAACAGGACCAACGCCCACCCCGAGCCCCGATCAAGGCGCCCACGCCAGAAGTAAGCTGGTTCCATTGACTCGGTCGGAGCACGGCCGTGCGGACAGGTCGAGCACGTCGGGCAAGTCGTGAAGGGGCGGTTACGGGTGAGTGCGTCGGGCACGGCCGCGGGCGACGGGGCCTCCCCTGTTCGAGCGCGCCCGCGAGCTTGGGGAAACGTCGAGCACATGCTGCGCCAGGTGGCACCGGGGCGCTACGACGCGTACGAGGCGCTGCTCGGAGCCCTCGCCGACGACCAGGTGTGGATGCTCCTGTGGCACGGCCAGTCGGGTTCCCCCGACGCGCAGTACGGCAACATGGAGGTCGAAGGACTCGGCTACGCCCCCTGCGTGACCTCCGCCCAGGAGCTCTCCGCGAGCGGCTGGAACCGCGGTTACGAGGTCCTCGGCGGCCTCGACGCGGCCCGCGCCCTGTACCCCGACCACTACGGCCTGTGGCTGAATCCGCACGCCCCGGGCGGCGGCGTCGGCATCCCCTGGCTGGACCTGCGCCGCATCGCCAGTGGCCTGGACCTGCAGCCCGCCGGGCCCCTGCGCCTGACCGACCCGGCCATCGAACTCCCGCAGTTCTACGCCCTGTTGAGCCAGAACGCCCACCGGACCCCGACGGTCCGCTCGCTGCGCCGCGCCTGGGTGCAGCCCGTGCTCGGCGCCCCGTACCTGGCCATCGGCCTCGATGTGTACGACACCTCGCCGGGCGCGGTGGACACGGTCCGCGCGATGATGCAGCAGTCCATCGGCGCCGTCCCCGAGGGCCTGCCGGTCTCCACCGTGGCGATGGCCGACCCGCACGACCCGGTGGCGATGTGGCTGCGCGCCAACGCCCGCCCGTTCTACGACCGCGACGCGCAGGCGGCTCCGGCCCCCGCCGCGGGCGGATACGGCTATCCCGCTCCGTACTAGAACAAAAGGGAACAAACCCCTCCGCACTGATCAGGACAGCGTCCGGTTTTCGCCGGTGCGGAGCCTGCTGATCAGCGCCGACGTGCGCGATGTCCCCCAATGGTGCCGGAGTGGCGGTATGGACCCCCGTGGCGCCTTGGCCCTGAAGTGCCCCGTGTTCGCCCGGCGTTCAGTCTCGTCCGGATAACGGAACACCTCGATCAGCATCACGGTTGCGCATCCATTCCCCGACAAGTCTGGTAACAGATCACGACCCCGTTGAAGACTCCCGCACCAAGGGGCCTTCGCCCCTGTGTACGACGGACGATTCACGTCGCTACAGCGGCAAGTGCGGGCCGGTCACCGCCGGTTGAGAGGGGTCCCTGCCACGATGACGGCGCCATTGCATGACACACCTGCGGACGCGAAACCCACCGAGGACGTCGCTCCCGCAGCTGGTGCGGGGGTGAAGAAGGTCGAGGGACGGTCGCTCAAGCAGATCGCCTGGAACCGACTCAAGCGGGACAAGGTCGCCCTGGCCGGCGGAATCACCGTGCTCGTACTGGTCCTGGTCGCGGTCTTCGCGCCCCTGATCGTCAGCCTCCTCGGTCACCCGCCGAACGACTTCCACCAGGACAAGCTGGATCCGCTGACCAACCTGCCCACGGGCTCGCTCGGCGGTGTGAGCAGCGACTTCCTGTTCGGCGTCGAGCCCAACAAGGGCCGCGACGTCTTCAGCCGGATCGTCTACGGGGCGCGCATCTCGCTGCTCGTGGCCTTCCTCGCCGCCGTGGTCGCGGTGGTGCTCGGCACGCTCTTCGGCATCATCGCCGGCTACTTCGGCGGCTGGGTCGACGCGCTGATCAGCCGTGTGATGGACGTGCTGCTGTCCTTCCCGCAGCTGCTCTTCATCATCTCCCTGGTCTCCGTGCTCCCGGACGATCTGCTCGGCCTGCAGGGCACGAGCGTGCGGGTGGCGATCCTGATCCTGGTGATCGGCTTCTTCGGCTGGCCGTACGTCGGCCGCATCGTCCGCGGCCAGACGCTCTCGCTGCGCGAACGCGAGTACGTGGAGGCGGCCCGCAGCCTCGGCGGCGGCCGACGCCACATCCTCTTCCGTGAGCTGCTGCCCAACCTGGTCGCGCCCATCACCGTCTACGCGACGCTGATGATCCCGACCAACATCCTGACCGAGGCCGCCCTCAGCTTCCTCGGCGCCGGCGTCAAGCCGCCGACCGCCTCCTGGGGCGGAATGCTCCGCGACGCCCTGGAGACGTACGAGCACGATCCGATGTTCATGGTCTTCCCCGGCGTGACGATCTTCATCACGGTGCTCGCCTTCAACCTCTTCGGGGACGGTCTGCGCGACGCGCTCGACCCCAAGGGAACCCGCTAGCAGTCCCCAACTGACTTGCCCCTGCCGCAGTCAGGTGGCTCTTTCCATGGTTCTCAGGCAGCTCATGGCCAGGGACCGCGAATCTCGGAGGTTTGCGACAAAATGCCAACAGTTTCCTCGAAGCGACGGCTCACCGCTGGTGCGGCCTTCGTAGTCGCGGCGCTGGTGACCACCACCGCGTGCGGTGGCGGCGACGGCGACGGCGACGGCAAAGGCAAGGGCGCCGGGTACAACGCCGCCCTGAACAAGGTCGCCAACCCGTCGAAGAAGGCCGGCGGCACCCTGCGCATGGTCGGCAAGCAGGACCTCGACTCGGCCGACCCGCAGCGCGCCTACTACGGCATGTCCTGGGACTTCATGCGCTTCTACACCCGGCAGCTGGTGTCGTACGACACCAAGCCGGGCAAGGCGGGCACCAAGCTGGTCCCGGACCTCGCCGAGAGCAACGGCAAGATCTCGGACGGCGGCAAGACCTACACGTACAAGCTGCGCGACGGCGTCACCTGGGAGGACGGCTCGCCGCTGACCTCCAAGGACGTCAAGTACGGCATCGAGCGCATCTGGGCGACGGACACCATCACCGGTGGCCCGCAGTACCTGATGAAGGCGCTCGACCCCAAGGGCGAGTACAAGGGCCCCTACAAGGACTCGTCCAAGGACAAGCTCGGTCTGAAGGCGATCGAGACGCCCAACGACAAGACCATCGTCTTCAAGCTGCCGAAGCCCAACGGTGACTTCGAGCAGTTCCTGGCCATGCCGTCCGGCTCGCCCGTGAAGGCGTCCAAGGACACCAAGGCCAAGTACACCCAGCGGCCGTTCTCCGCGGGCCCGTACAAGTTCTCGCAGTACAAGCCGGGCAAGAAGATCATCCTGGTCCGCAACGACAAGTGGAAGAAGGACTCGGACCCGATCCGCGCCGCGCTTCCCGACAAGGTCGACGTGACGATCTCCGCCAACCTGGAGGAGAACGACAAGCGCCTGATGGCCGGCGACTACGACGTCGACCTCAACGGCACCGGCATGACCCAGTCCGGCCGCGTCACCGCCATCCAGAAGCACCGCGACAGCATCGACAACATGCACACGTCCTTCGTGCGCTACGTCGCGCTGATCCACACCGCGAAGCCGTTCGACAACGTGCACTGCCGCAAGGCCGTCTTCTACGGCACGGACTTCGCGGCCCTGCAGCAGACCCGCGGCGGCAAGCTCGCGGCCGGTGACATCGCCAACAGCACCTTCCCGAAGGCGATCCCGGGCTACAGCGCCTACGACCCGTACGGCGTCCTGGAGCGCCAGGGCAAGCCGGACGCGGCCAAGGCCAAGGACGAGCTGAAGAAGTGCAACAAGCCCGACGGATTCAGCGCCAAGATCACCGCTCGTAACAACAACCCGGGCGAGGAGGACACCGCCGAGGCGCTGCAGGCCCAGCTCAAGAAGGTCGGCATCAACCTCTCCGTCGAGACCCTCGACGGCGCGGACTCCTCCAGCATCACCGGTTCGCCGTCCGTGGTGAAGAAGCGCGGCTACAGCATGCAGATGAGCGGCTGGGGCCCGGACTTCCCCTCCGGCCAGGGCTACGCGCAGCCGCTGTTCGACAGCCGCTTCCTCGCCGAGACCGGTAACTACAACGAGTCCCAGATCAAGGACAAGAAGGTCGACGGGCTCTTCGACAAGGCGATCGCCGAGACCGACCCGGTCAAGGCCGGCGAGACCTACAAGGCCCTCGACAAGCGGATCCTCGACCAGGCTGACTGGATGCCCTTCCTGTACGAGAAGAACATCACCTGGCGCGGTCCGCGGCTGACGAACGCGTACATGTCCGACGCGTTCAACGGCCGGTACGACTACGTCTCGCTCGGCGTCAACGACAAGAAGTAACACCGTGAGCGCGTTGCCGCGGCGGGTGAACTCCCGCCGCGGCGGCCGCTCTTGACCGACCGCCACGCCACCGCCGCATCCCGCCAGTCCGAAGGGCAGGTGATGGCCCCGGGCGGCGACCGGAGCCCCTCACGAGGGGGCCTCGGCCACCGCCGGGCCGCGCACAGTGCTTGCTTATCTCATCCGGCGCCTGATCGCCGTAATCATCATGGTGCTGGTCGTACTGCTCGCGACCTTCACCGTCTTCTTCATGCTGCCCAAGTGGGCGGGACAGGACATCGCCGTCCTCTTCGCCGGCAAGGCGTCCGGAGCCGAGCAGCTCGAAGGCATCCGGACCAAACTCGGCCTCGACGACCCGCTGCTCGTGCAGTTCTGGGACTTCGTCAAGGGCATCCCGATGGGGCGCGACTACGCCAACGGCAGTGACGTCACCCACTGCCCCGCGCCCTGCTTCGGCTACTCCTTCCGCACCGAGGCCCCCGTCTGGGAGACCCTCAAGGACGCCCTGCCCGTCACCGGTGCGCTCGCCGCCGGTGCCTGTGTGCTGTGGCTCGGCGCCGGTGTCCTCACCGGTGTGATCTCCGCGCTCAAGCGGGGCACCGTCTGGGACCGCGCCGCGATGACCACCGCCCTCGCCGGCGTCTCGCTCCCCGTCTTCTTCACCGGCATGATCGCGATGGGCGTCTTCGTCCACAACCTCGGCTGGGTGAAGATCGCCGACAGCCTCAGTACGGACGACTCCATCGACGTCTGGTTCCAGACGCTGATCCTGCCGTGGATCGTGCTCGCCTTCCTGAACGCCGCGATGTACGCCCGCCTCACCCGAGCCACCATGCTGGAAGTGCTCGGCGAGGACTACATCCGCACCGCGCGCGCCAAGGGCCTCGGCGAGTCCGTCGTCATCCGCAGACACGCGCTGCGCTCCGCGATGACGCCGATCCTCACCGTCTTCGGACTCGACCTCGGCGTGCTCATGGGCGGCGCCGTGCTCACCGAGTCCACCTTCAACCTTCCGGGCCTCGGCCTGGAAGCGGTCAGGGCCATCAGCAGCAAGGACCTGCCCGTGATCCTCGGCGTCACCCTGTGTGCGGCCCTCGCGATCGCCATCGCCAACCTCGTCGTGGACATCATGTACGCCGTCATCGACCCGCGAGTGAGGCTGGGATGACCGAACTGTCCAAGAGCGGAGCGGCGCCCGAGGGCGGCGCGGAAGCCACCGTGTCGAAGACCGGCACGGCCGTCGGCGAGGTCGTCGCCGGCTCGCCCGCTCCCTCCGCCTTCCTCGAGGTGCGCGACCTCAAGGTGCACTTCCCGACCGACGACGGCCTGGTCAAGTCCGTCGACGGGCTCAGCTTCAGCCTGGAGAAGGGCCGCACCCTCGGCATCGTGGGCGAGTCCGGGTCCGGCAAGTCCGTGACCTCGCTCGGCATCCTCGGCCTGCACACCGCCGGGCAGTACGGCCGCCGCAAGGCGCAGCTGTCCGGCGAGATCTGGCTGAACGGCACCGAGCTGCTCAGCTCCCCGGCGGACGAGGTGCGCAAGCTCCGCGGCCGCGAGATGGCGATGATCTTCCAGGACCCGCTGTCGGCGCTGCACCCGTACTACTCGATCGGCAAGCAGATCATCGAGGCGTACCGGGTCCACAACAACGTCGACAAGAAGGCGGCGCGCAAGCACGCCGTCGAGATGCTCGACCGGGTCGGCATCCCGCAGCCCGACAAGCGCGTCGACTCCTACCCGCACGAGTTCTCCGGCGGCATGCGCCAGCGCGCGATGATCGCCATGGCGCTCGTCAACAACCCCGAGCTCCTGATCGCCGACGAGCCGACGACGGCCCTCGACGTGACGGTGCAGGCGCAGATCCTGGACCTGATCCGGGATCTGCAGAAGGAGTTCGGCTCCGCGGTCATCATGATCACCCACGACCTCGGCGTGGTGGCGGAGATGGCCGACGAGCTGCTCGTGATGTACGGCGGCCGCTGCGTCGAGCGCGGCTCCGCGCAGCAGGTCTTCCACGAGCCCCAGCACCCCTACACCTGGGGTCTGCTCGGCTCGATGCCGCGCATCGACCGCGACGAGACCGAGCGCCTCGTCCCGGTCAAGGGCTCCCCGCCCAGCCTCATCAACCTGCCGAGCGGCTGCGCCTTCAACCCGCGCTGCCCGTACGCCGACGTGCCCAAGGACCAGATCACGCGCAGCGAGCGCCCCGAGCTGAGCTTGGTCGGCTCCGGGCACTACTCGGCCTGCCACATGTCGCGCGAGGAGCGCACCAAGATCTGGACCGAAGAGATTGCGCCGAAGCTGTGAAGGGCCAGGACATGACCATCCCCGCGCAGGCGAAACCCGCCCCGGACTCCGAGCGGGACGTGCTCCTCAAGGTCGAAGGACTGGTGAAGCACTTCCCCATCAAGAAGGGGCTCCTGCAGCGCCAGGTCGCGGCCGTCCAGGCCGTCGACGGCATCAGCTTCGACGTGCGCTCCGGTGAGACCCTCGGCGTCGTCGGCGAGTCCGGCTGCGGCAAGTCGACCATGGGCCGGCTCATCACCCGGCTGCTCGAACCGACCGGCGGGCGGGTGGAGTTCGAGGGTACGGACATCACGCACCTGGGCACGGCGAGGATGCGGCCGCTGCGCCGCGACGTCCAGATGATCTTCCAGGACCCGTACTCGTCGCTGAACCCCCGGCACACCATCGGCACGATCGTCGGCGCGCCCTTCAAGCTCCAGGGCGTGAACCCCGAGGGCGGCGTCAAGAAGACCGTCCAGGGCATGCTGGAGCGGGTTGGCCTCAGCCCCGAGCACTACAACCGCTACCCGCACGAGTTCTCCGGCGGTCAGCGGCAGCGCATCGGCATCGCGCGGGCGCTCGCCCTGCAGCCGAAGCTGGTCGTGGCGGACGAGCCGGTGTCGGCCCTCGACGTGTCCATCCAGGCCCAGGTGGTCAACCTCCTGGACGACCTCCAGGACGAGCTCGGCCTCACCTACGTGATCATCGCGCACGACCTGTCGGTCATCCGGCACGTGTCCGACCGCATCGCGGTGATGTACCTCGGCAAGATCGTCGAACTCGCGGACCGCAAGGACTTGTACACCAAGCCCATGCACCCGTACACGAAGGCGCTCCTGTCCGCGGTGCCGGTGCCCGACCCCAACCGGCGCGGCGCCAAGAGCGAGCGCATCCTGCTGCGCGGCGACGTGCCCTCGCCGATCGACCCGCCGAAGGGGTGCCGTTTCCACACGCGGTGCTGGAAGGCGACGGAGATCTGCGCGGTCAAGGAGCCGGAGTTCATCGCCCTGGAGACGGCGCACCAGGTGGCCTGCCACCACCCGGAGAACGCGCCGGACCAGGCGCCGGAGGACACGAAGCTGCTCTCCGTGGCCCGAGAGGCCATTGATGTGGTGTCGGTCACCACTGCCGCCGACGTCGCCGCCGAGGAGCCCGCTGGCGCGGAAGCCGAGGACGCGGCTGCCCCGGCGAAGGAGGAGCCCGCCGCGGCTGCGGAGGAGGCTGAAGCCAAGGCGACCGACGTGACGAAGGACTGAGCGCACGCCGATCGGCCTGCGGCCTCGTCCTCAAACGCCGGACGGGCTTTTTCCCCGCCCGCCCCTTTTCGGGGGTGGGTGGGGGAAAGCCCGTCCGGCGTTTGAGGACGAGCTCGGCGGAGCCGGCGATTCGGGGCCACCCTCCCGGCGAGGGACAATGCGGCGTGCTTCAGGAACTGTTCAGTCCGGGGGTCCAGCACGCACTGGACATCGTCGGCATCTTCGTCTTCGCGATCTCCGGCGCCCTCCTCGCCGTCCGCAAGAACTTCGACGTCTTCGGCATCGCCGTGCTCGCCGAGGTCACGGCCCTGGGCGGCGGCCTCTTCCGCGACCTGGTGATCGGCGCGGTGCCCCCGGCCGCCTTCACGGACCTCGGCTACTTCCTCACCCCGCTGCTCGCCGCGCTCCTCGTGTTCTTCCTGCACCCGCAGGTCGAGCGCACCCAGTTCGCGGTGAACGTCTTCGACGCGGCGGGCCTCGGCCTGTTCTGTGTCACGGGCACCACGAAGGCGTACGACTACGGGCTCGGCCTGACCGCGTCGGCGACCCTGGGCCTGGCCACGGCGGTGGGCGGCGGCGTGCTGCGCGACATCATCGCCAACGAGGTCCCGTCCCTGGTGCGCTGGGACCGCGACCTGTACGCGGTCCCCGCCATCGTGGGGGCCACCATCGTCGCCCTGTCGATCCGCTTCGACGTGCTGAACGGGCTGACGACGGCGCTGGCGATCGTCACGGCGTTCGTCCTGCGGCTGCTCGCGATGCACTACCACTGGCGGGCGCCGCGCGCGTGGAACCGCCGCTCCTCGGCGTCGGAGGAGCCGGAGCATAAAGCTACCGCTTAGTAGTTTTGTGTTGTACGTTGCCGGTATGGCTGACACAGCAGCGGCGCCCCTCGCGCGCGCCACGGTCGGGGACAGCGAGTTCGACCGCGACACGGCGGTCACCCGGCGGGAGCCCGGCGTCTACGACATCGACCTCTCCGCGGGCTGGACCATCGTCAACGCCGTCAACGGCGGCTATCTCCTCGCCGTCGTCGGCCGCGCCCTCGCGGACGCGCTGCCGCACTCCGACCCGTTCACGATCTCCGCGCACTATCTGACGGCGTCCGACCCGGGCCCCGCCGTGATCCGCACCGAGACCGTGCGCACCGGGCGCGGCCTCTCCACCGGACAGGCCTCGCTGGTGCAGTTCGAGGCGGACGGCACCGAGGTCGAGCGGCTGCGCGTGCTCGCCTCGTACGGGGACCTGGACGCCCTGCCCGACGACGTGCGCACGACCGCCGAGCCGCCGGAGCTGCCCCCGGTCGACCAGTGCTTCGGCGCCGACGACGCCCCGCCCGAGCAGCGGGCGGTGCCCGGCTCGTCCGCGATCGCCGACCGGCTGTGGCTGAAGCTGGACCCGTCCACCCTCGGGTGGGCGCTCGGCCAGCCGTCCGGCAAGGGCGAGATGCGGGCGTGGTTCGGGCTCGCCGACGGGCGTGACGCGGATCCCCTGTCGCTGCTGCTCGCCGTGGACGCGCTGCCGCCGACGGCCTTCGAGATGGGCCTCTCCGGCTGGGTGCCCACCATCGAGCTCACCGTCCACGTGCGCGCCAGGCCCGCCCCGGGGCCGCTGCGCGTCGCCATCACCACGCGCAACCTCGCCGGCGGCTTCCTGGAGGAGGACGCCGAGGTCTGGGACTCCGCGGACCGCCTGGTGGCCCAGTCCCGCCAGCTCGCCCGCGCCCGCCTGCGCTGACAGGGCAGCACACCCCGCCCGGGCCGACCTCCGCGGCCCGGGCGTCGCGTGTCCGCGCACGCCCACCGGTCGTCCGGTCGCCGGGTGTCCGGGCAAGCTCACCCGGTCAGACACACCCCCGCGTACGACACCCCGCCGACCACCACCCACGCGCACAGCCCCACGAGCCCCACCCGGCCCCCGGTGCGTACCAGCGTCCGCAGGTCCACCGCGCTACCGAGGCCGAACAGGGCGGCGGCGAGGAGCAGTTCCTGGGCGATCCCGGCGGCGTCGAGGGCCGCGTCCGGGAGCCATCCGGTGCTGCGTACGCCGACCATCGCCACGAACCCCGCGACGAACAGCGGCACCAGCGGCGGCCTGCGCTCACCGGCGTCGGCGGTCCCGTCCGCGGCGGCCGCGCGCCGGGCCCGTACCGCGATCGCCACACCCGCGACCAGCGGCGCGAGCAGCGCCACCCGCATCAGCTTGACCAGGACGCCCTCGCCGAGGGCCGTGCCCCCGGCGGTCTGCGCGGTGGCGACGACCTGTCCCACGTCGTGCACACTCGCCCCGACCCAGCGCCCGAACTCCGCGTCGGTGAGCCCCAGCGGCCCCTGGAGCAGGGGGAGCACGGCGATGGCGAGCGTCCCGCAGAGCGTCACCACCGCGACCGAGGCGGCCGTGTCGCGCTCCTCGCTGCGGGAGACGTCGCTGACCGCGCCGATCGCCGACGCCCCGCAGATCGAGTAGCCGGTGGCGATGAGCAGCGGCTGGTCGCCGGGCAGGCCCAGCTTCCGGCCGAGCCACCAGGTGCCGAAGAACGTCGCCGCGACCACCACGAGCACCATCGCGACGGTCGCCCAGCCGACCCCGAGCACATCGCGCAGGCTGAGCTTCAGACCGAGCAGCACCACGCCGACCCGCATCAGGCGCTTCGCGGCGAAGGTGAGGCCGGGCCTGGCCCAGCCGCGTACCCACACCCGGGAACCCGGCACCTGCGCGGCGACGAGGCCGAGGACGATGGCGACCGTCAGCATCGGCACGTCCGGCACGAGCCGGTGCGTCAGCCAGGCGACGGCGACGCCCGCCGCGGCCAGGGCGAGGCCCGGCCAGGGCCCGGTGGCGCGCACGGGCGGACGCGGCGCCGACGCCGTCTTCGGCGGGCGCTGTCCGAGCAGGGCCATCAGCGGTCGGCCGGGAGGTCGTACACCCGTCGCACGCTGCTGCCGAGCCGTCCGATGTCCGCGCCGTAGACGTGCAGGGAGATCGCGCGTCCCGCGCCCGCGTTCCACACCCGGTGGATGTCTCCGGGCGGCGCGAAACCGCACACCGCGCCCTGCGGGTTCACCACGTCCTCCGTGGCGACGAGGTGCGCGGGAACGCCGTCCTCGGCGGGCACGAGCCGGTAGCGCCGCTCGTGCTCCTCGCCCTCGTGCACACCGGTCACGCACCACGACACGTGGTCGTGCACGGACGTGCGCTGGCCGGGCAGCCACACCAGGCCGACGAGGGAGAAGCTGCCGTCGCTCTCGGCGTGCAGGAGGTGCTGGCGGTAGCGGTCCGGGTCGCCCTCGCACTGCTCGGGGGTGAGCAGGTCGGCGGTGCCCAGGTGCGGGGCGAGGCGCTCGCCCACCAGGTACGCGGTCAGGTCCGGGGGCAGGCCGCG
Organism: Streptomyces sp. NPDC127108; assembly: GCF_042677545.1. NCBI lineage: Bacteria > Bacillati > Actinomycetota > Actinomycetes > Kitasatosporales > Streptomycetaceae > Streptomyces > Streptomyces sp. NPDC127108. The sequence continues at coordinate 34,571 of NZ_JBHXTE010000004.1, forward strand.
GCCGACGGCCTCGCGTATCTCCGCGACGAGCGCGTCGAGGCGCGGCGTCGTACAGGGGCGGGCGGGTGCGGTGCGGGTGTGCGCGGTGGGGGTGGTCATACTCGCAGCGTCGGCCCACCCCATCCATCACGTCCAACGACAGTCTTTTGGCGTGACCTCAAAAAGTGCTTATGGGTTGGCCGTTCAACGGTCGGCGGGGTGGTGGTCGGCGGCCGGTCCGGTCAGCAGCCGACACGGTTCGCCGCGACCGCCTTCAGCTCGTCGAGGACCAGTGCCGTGGCCGGAATGCGCAGATGCTCCCGCAGGACGTACGCCGACACCTGCCGCCGGGACGCCGGGTCGAGCGGGCGTCCCGTGACCGAGCGGTGGCACAGGAAGTTCAGGACGAGGCCCGGCATCATCGCGATGCCGAGGCCCTCGGAGACGAGGCTCTGGATGACGAGGTTGTCGTCCGTGGTGAAGGCGATGTCAGGGGCGAAGCCCTGCTCGGCGCACTCGTGCAGGAAGTTGGCGCGGCAGCGCAGGCACCCGGCGATCCAGCGCTCCTCGGACAGATCGGCGAGCCGCACCGAGCGGCGCCGCGCCATCGGGTGCCGGGTGGGCATCAGGACCGTCAACTGGTCCTCCATCAGCGGTACTTCGACGACCTCGTCCGGCACCTCTTCGAGCAGGCCGGGATAGGTGAAGGCGAGGGTGACGTCGGCGTCGCCGTGCACCAGGCGCTGCAGGGACTCCGGCGGCTCGTACTCCTGGAGTTCGACGCGGATGCCGCGGTGGTTGCGGGCGAGGCGGGCCAGCGCCTCCGGTATCAGCGTGGCCGTGGCGCTCGGGAACGCGCACAGTCTGACCCGGCCGGTGCGCAGCCGCGTGATCGCGTTCATCTGCTGCTGGGCCGCGTCGATGTTGCCGAGGATCACCCCGGCGTGCCGGGACAGCGCCTCGCCCGCCTCCGTCAGCCGCATCCGGCGGCCGACCCGGGTGAACAGGACCGTGCCCACGGACCGTTCGAGCGCCTTCATCTGCTGGGTGATCGCCGGTTGCGTATAGCCGAGCGAGCGGGCCGCGGCGGAGTACGAACCGGTGCGGACCACTTCGTGGAAGGACCTGATGTGCCGGGAGTCGAACACAGCCGAATCATAAGCAAAATTTGGGAACAAGTGACGGGCCTTTTCCGTCGCTTCTGGATCCGTCGTGCGCTTCCCGATCGAGCACGCCCGGCCGTCCGCGATCGGGAGCGTGTGCGATCCGTGATGGGGGGCGTGCGCGATCCTTGAGTGGGGGGCGTGCGCGATCCGTGAGTGGGGGGGGGCGTGCGCGATCCTTGACCGCGTGAAGTCCGACCGGCTGCTCTCGATCCTGCTGTTGCTCCAGACCCGCGGCACCGTCCCCGCGCCCGAACTCGCCGAGCGCCTTGAGGTGTCCGTCCGCACCATCTACCGCGACGTCGAGGCGCTGTCCGCGTCGGGCGTCCCGGTGTACGCCGAGCGCGGGCGGCACGGCGGCATCACGCTGCTGCCCGGCTACCGCACCGACGTCACGGGCCTGACCGCCGACGAGTCGCGCGCCCTGTTCGTCCTTGCCGCGCAGGGCGCCCACGCCGCGCTCGGCCTGGACGCGGCCATCGGCTCGGCCCTGCGCAAGGTGATGGCGGCGCTGCCCGCGCCGCACCGGCCCGCCGCCGAGCTGACCAGCCGCCGGATCCTCGTCGACGCCTCGCGCTGGACGCGCGGCCCCGGATCCGGGCTGCCCCTGGACCATCTGGGCACGCTCCAGGACGCGGTCTTCGCCGACCGGCGCGTGCGCGTCAGCTATGTGCACAGCGGGTCCGAGGGCGTGCGGGACTACACCCTGGACCCCTACGGCCTCGTCTCCAAGGCGGGTGTCTGGTACCTCGTGGCCGACCGGGACGGCGAGCCCAGGCTCTTCCGCGCGGACCGGGTGCGCTCGGCGAGCCTGATGGACGAGGCGGTGCGGCGCCGCCCGGGGGTCGAACTCGCGGACGTGTGGGAGCGGTTGAAGCAGTGGGTGGAGCGGCGCACCGGCGGCATCGAGGTCACCGCGCGGGTGCGCCGCGACCGCTACGGGCGCTTTCTGCGGTTGCACGGGGGTGCGATCACGGAGGTCGCGGAGGAGAGAGAGGAGAGGGGTGAGAGGGGTGAGAGGGAGCAGAGGGAGGAGGGGGCGGGGGACGGGGCTGCTGAGGGCGCGGGGGAGTGGGTGACCGTGCGCCTCGTCGTCGAGGAGGAGCGCGCGGCGCGCGTCCTGCTCGCCTTCTCCGACGCCGTCGAGGTCCTGTCGCCGCCGGAGATCCGGGAAGAGCTGGCGCGGGCCGCCGCGGCTGTCAGCGCACTGTACGAGGGCCCGCATTGAGGAAACGCGCGAGCGCCCCCGTGAGTTCCGCCGGGGCGTCCTCCTGTACGAGATGTCCCGCGCCCTCGATCAGACGCAGCTCGGCGCCGGGGACGAGACCGGCGAGTTCGTGGCCGCGCGCCACCGGGATCCAGGTGTCCTCGGTGCCCCAGCAGACCAGGACGGGCAGCTCCAACTCGCCGTACCTGCCCTGGATCTCGTCCGTGAACCGCTGGTCGTTCTGCTCGATCTGGCGGTAGAACGCGGGCCTGCCCGCCTCGGTGCACCAGGGCGCCACGAGCCGGTCGAGCACGGCCGGGTGCAGCCCGCGGTGGCTCGCCGAGCCGACGTACTCCCGTACCAGCGCCTCGTGCAGCGCGGGCGGCAGTTGGGCGAACACGTCCGCGTGCGCGCCGAGCAGCCGGTACGTGGGCGAGCCCCACGGCGCGAGGGCCACCGGGTCGACCACGGCGAGCCGGGCGTAGCGCGCGCCGTGCAGCAGGTGTGCCCGCAGGGCCACGCAGCCGCCGAAGTCGTGGGCCACGACGGCCGGGGGCTCCTGCCCGTCCAGGCCCCAGTGGGCGAGCAGCTCGGTGAACACCCGGGCCTGCGCGGCCAGCGAGACGTCCTGCCCGGCGCGCATCTCGGACGCCCCGTACCCGGGCAGGTCCCATACGTACACACGGTGTTCGCCCGCGAGCGCCTTGGCGACGCCCCGCCAGACGTACGACGAGAACGGGGTGCCGTGGACCAGGACGACGGGGGGCGCGTCGGCCGGTCCCAGGGCGGCCCAGCGGACGGTGCCCGACGAGGAGGCGAAGGTCTGGTCGAGGGTCCAGTCGGGATGCGTGGTTGTCATGACCGAGAAGGCTAGTTGCCCCTTACGGGTACGTCGAGTACCGGCCAGACTTGTCCGTCGTCATCCGCCGTCATCTGCCGACGCCCGTCGCTGTCCGTCGCTATCCGTCGTTCTTGTCTGCCGTCGCGTCCAGCCAGTGTCGGCGGCCCAGGGTGAGCAGGCGCAGTTGTCTGCGGGCCCGGTCGGCCACGGGCTCCTCGTCGTCGGTCCCCAGGAGCGCGGACGCGGTCATCACCATGTGGTCCACGTACATCCGGGCGAGCATCAGCAGGTCCGCCTCGCTCCAGCCCGCCGCCTCCGGCTCCTTGGCGAACTGCGCCGCCACCTCCTGGGCGAACAACGTGAGTTGGCCGCCTATGGCCTCGCGCACCGCCTTCACGCCGCCGTGCTGCTCGCGCGCGATGAAGCGGGCGTGGGCGGGGTATGCCCGGACGTACGCCACGATCAGGTCCACGGCGGCCGTGATGCGCTCCTCGCCGTCACCGGTCGCCGCGAGCGTGGCGACCAGCGTGGTGTGCAGGCTGCCCAGGGCCTCCTCGACGAGGGCCACGCCCAGGTCGGCCGTGTCGCGGAAGTGCCGGTAGAAGGCGGTGGGGGCCACGCCGACGGCACGGGTCACCTCGCGCAGGCCGAGGCTGGACAGGCTCTGCTCCGCGAGCAGGTGCAGCGCCGCGTCGAGCAGGGCCTGCCGGGTCTTCTGCTTCTGCGCCTGCCGGGCGCCCGGGGCCGGGCCGTCGAGGGTGTGACTCATGCCATGCAGTTAACAACTGTTCTCCGAGATTTGAAAGCCGTGGGAGGAGTAGACTCTCCAGTCAGTGAACAGTTGTAACCACAATCGTTCACCCAAGCTTCGACAGCTGTCCGGCCATCCGCTATGGGAGGGGTCCTTCTCGTGCTGTTCCTCGTCGCCGCACTCCTGCTCCTCGGCGTCGCCATGGGCACCGTGGCGCACGCCCCGCTGTCCGTCTCACTCGTCCTGGCCGCCGTCATCGGCGTCTGGCTGCTGGTGTTCGCGCTGCGCGAGCGGCACGCGCGCCACCGCTGACCGCCCCGCGGCCACCGACTCCGTACGACCTCCGACCACCCTGAGGAGTCGCACCATGGAACTCACCGCACAGGCACCCACCGACCGCGGTCCGCGGCGGACCGAGGCAGGTCCGCGGCCGACCCACGCGGGTCCGCGGCCGACCGACGCAGGTCCGCAATCGACCGGGAGCGGATCGCAGCCGACCGGAAGCGGGTCGGGGGACCGGCCCGTCGGCCGCCGCGACACCGACGGCATGGCCGTGGCCTCCTTCGTCCTCGGCCTGCTCGGGCTGCTCGTCCTGAACATCGTGCTCGGCCCCGTCGCCATCGTCCTCGCGTCCCTCGCGCTGTGGCGCGGCACCGCGCGGCGCGGCCGCGCGCTGCTCGGACTCGGGCTCGGCGTGGCCGATCTCGTCGTCCTCGGCACGCTGATGTCCCTGAACAACACGGTGTCCTGGAGCTTCGCGGGCTGACCGGCGCAGACGCGCCACCGCGGGGTCGGGGCCTTCGGTCACGGCTCGTAGAATCGTGCCCACCATGGCCTACCTCGACCACGCCGCGACCACCCCGATGCTCCCGGAAGCGATCTCGGCGATGACCGCCCAGCTCGCCGTCACCGGCAACGCCTCCTCGCTGCACGCGGCGGGCCGCCGGGCTCGCCGCACCGTCGAGGAGGCCCGCGAGACGCTGGCCGAGTCGCTCGGCGCGCGCCCCAGCGAGGTCGTCCTCACCTCGGGCGGCACCGAGGCGGACAACCTCGCCGTGAAGGGTCTGTACTGGGCGCGGCGCTCCGGCGCGGACGGCGGCCCGGCCCGCACCCGGGTCCTCGCGAGCCCCGTCGAGCACCACGCCGTCCTCGACGCCGTCGACTGGCTCGGCGAGCACGAGGGCGCCACCGTCGAGTACCTCCCCGTCGACGCGCACGGCCGCGTACACCCCGAGGCGCTGCGCGAGGCCATCGCCCGCAACCCCGACGACGTCGCCCTCGCCACCGTCATGTGGGCCAACAACGAGATCGGCACCCTCCAGCCGGTACGTGAACTGGCCGACGTCTGCGCCGAGTTCGACGTGCCGCTGCACGCCGACGCCGTGCAGGCCTTCGGGCAGGTGCCCGTCGACTTCGGCGCCTCCGGGCTCGCCGCGATGACGGTCTCCGGGCACAAGATCGGCGGCCCCTACGGCATCGGCGCGCTGCTGCTCGGCCGTGCCTACAGCCCCGTGCCCGTGCTGCACGGCGGCGGCCAGGAGCGACACGTGCGCTCCGGCACCCTGGACGTGCCCGCGGTCGCCGCGTTCGCCGTGGCCGGGCGGCTCGCCGCCGAGCGCCGCGAGTGGTTCGCCCGGGAGATCGGCGCGCTGCGCGAGGAACTGGTCGCGGCCGTCCGCGCCGCCGTCCCGGACGCGATCCTCGGCGGCGACCCGGACCCCGCCGGACGCCTCCCGGCCAACGCCCACTTCACCTTCCCCGGCTGCGAGGGCGACTCGCTCCTGCTGCTCCTGGACGCGCAGGGCATCGAGTGCTCCACCGGCTCGGCGTGCACCGCGGGCGTCGCCCAGCCCAGCCACGTCCTGCTCGCCACCGGTACCGACCCGGACCTGGCCCGCGGCACACTGCGGTTCTCCCTGGGGCACACGTCCACGAAGGCGGATGTGGACGCGGTGGCGGCGGCGATCGGCCCGGCGGTGGAGAGGGCGCGGACGGCAGGCTTGAGCTGAGTCCCTGCTGCTGCGGGTGATTCCCAGCCCCTCCGGCGGGGCGATCCAGCCCCTCCGGCGTTTGAGGAGCGGGGTCTGGGGCGGAGCCCCAGGATCGGGAAGGGGCGGGCTTGGGGAGCTCCCAGCCGGGCCCCCGCACCGGCCCCGCTAGGCGGGCGTCCTCGTCCGTGCAGGCCGACGGGCCCGATCCCGCTCCCGCCGCACCAGCCGCAGATACCGATCCCAGTCCCAGTACGGCCCCGGATCCGTGTGATCCGTCCCCTCCACCTCCACGTGCCCGATGATGTGCTCCCGGTCCACCGGAATGTCGTACCGCTCACAGATCCCCGCCGTGAGCCGCGCCGACGCCTCGTACATCGCGTCCGTGAACGACTCCTTCTTCTCCACGAAACCTTCGTGCTCGATGCCCACGCTGCGCTCGTTCATGTTCCTGTTGCCCGCGTGGAACGCCACGTCGAGCTCGCGGATCATCTGGGCGATGTGGCCGTCCTTGCGGACCACGTAGTGCGCGGCGGCGCCGTGGCCGGGGTCCTTGAAGACCTTCAGGGCGGTGCGGTAGCCGCCCTGCACGACGTGGATGACGACGCGGTCGATCTCGTAGTCGTCGGGGCGGTCGGCCCGCCGCCAGTTCGCGGAGGACGCCGCTATCCACTGCGCGCCCCGGGCGTCGACCGCGCCCTCCTCGCGCTTCTTCACCACTCCGGGAATCCGCCACCACAGGCGCCCCAGCTCGTCGCGGGCGACCAGGGCGGTGCCCACGCCCACGACGGCCGTGCCGCCGAGCAGCAGCGCGCGCCGGCTGACCGCGCGCTCCGGCGGCGGCTCGGCCTGCCCGGCGTCCCCGGCGCTCTCCGTCTTCTCGGCCCCCATGTGATCCTCAACGCATACTCAGGGGCGCCGGGTTCCCGCGGACCCGTACCCTGTTAGGGCTATGACTTCGCAGATCCCGTCGGCCCCGCCGCGCACCAGCCGCCCGCTCCGTGTCCTCGCCGCCATGTCCGGCGGGGTGGATTCCGCCGTCGCCGCCGCTCGTGCCGCCGAAGCGGGGCACGACGTGACCGGTGTGCACCTGGCGCTGTCGGCGAACCCGCAGTCGTTCCGCACGGGCGCGCGCGGCTGCTGCACCATCGAGGACTCGCGCGACGCCCGCCGCGCGGCGGACGTCATCGGCATCCCGTTCTACGTGTGGGACCTCGCCGAGCGCTTCCGCGAGGACGTGGTCGAGGACTTCATCGCCGAGTACGAGGCCGGGCGCACCCCGAACCCCTGCCTGCGCTGCAACGAGAAGATCAAGTTCGCCGCGCTCCTGGACAAGGCCCTGGCCCTCGGCTTCGACGCGGTCTGCACCGGGCACTACGCCCAGGTGATCACGGGCGAGGACGGGGTGCGCGAGCTGCACCGCGCCTCGGACATGGCCAAGGACCAGAGCTACGTCCTCGGGGTGCTCGACGACCGGCAGCTCGCGCACGCGATGTTCCCGCTCGGCGACACCGTCACCACGAAGGACGAGATCCGCGCGGAGGCCGAGCGCCGGGGTCTCGCCGTCGCCAAGAAGCCCGACAGCCACGACATCTGCTTCATCGCGGACGGCGACACCCAGGGCTTCCTGGCCTCGCGCCTCGGCAAGGCGGAGGGCGACATCGTCGACGAGTCCGGTGCGGTCGTCGGCAGCCACGAGGGCGCGTTCGGCTTCACGATCGGCCAGCGCAAGGGCCTGCGCATCGGCACGCCCGCGCCCGACGGCAAGCCCCGCTACGTCCTGGACATCTCCCCGGTCGACAACCGCGTGACGGTCGGCCCCGCCGCCGCTCTCGACGTGACGGCCCTGACGGCCGTCAAGCCCCGCTGGTGCGGTGCCGCCCCCTCCGGAGCGGGCACCTACACCGCGCAGCTGCGGGCCCACGGCGGCGAGACCGAGGTCACCGCCGAGCTGGTCGACGGCGCCCTGCACGTCAGCTTCACCGAGCCGGTGCGCGGTGTCGCCCCCGGCCAGGCGATCGTCCTGTACGACGGCTCGCGGGTGGTGGGCTCGGCGACGATCGCCTCGACCGAGCGGGTCGCTGCGCTGGCCTGAGGACGTGGCTGGCCTTGGCCGTCGGCCGGGTAGGGGGCTGCGTCCCTTTCCCCCGCATCGCCGCTTCGCGGCTCGTCCTCAATCGCCGGACGGGCTCAGACCGTGAGGACCAGCTTGCCCTGGGTGCGGGAGAGTTCGCCCAGGGCGTGCGCCTCGGCCGCCCGCTCCAGCGGGAACGTCTCGGCGACCTCGGCGCGCAGGCTGCCCTCGGCGACCAGACGGGCGATCTCCAGCATGCCGTGCCGGTCCGGCTCCACGATGGTCCAGCCCGTGCGGACGCCCGCCTCCCGCGCCCGCGCGGCGTCCGGCAGCCCCCCGGGGTCGGGCAGCGTCACCAGGTGGCCACCGGGCCGCAGCACGGGCAGGGAGCGGTCTCCGTAGGGCCCGCCGACGCCGTCGAGGACCACGTCCACGTCGCGCACGGCCTCGGCGAAGTCCGTCGTCGTGTAGTCGATCAGCTCGTCGGCGCCGAGGGAGCGCAGGAAGTCGTGCTTGTCGGCGCGCGCCGTCCCGATCACGTACGCGCCCTGCGCCTTGGCGATCTGCACGGCGAGGTGGCCGACGCCCCCGGCCGCCGCGTGGATCAGGACGCGCTGGCCCGCGCGCAGCTCCGCCGTCTCGATCAGGCCCTGCCAGGCGGTGAGGGCCGCCAGGGGCAGCGCGGCGGCCCCCACGTGGTCGATGTTCGCGGGCTTGCGGGCGAAGCGCCGGGCCGGGGCGGCGACGTACTCGGCGTAGCCGCCCGCCTGCTCCGGGAAGCGCGGCATGCCGAACACCTCGTCACCGGGCGCGAACAACGTCACCCCGGCGCCCACGGCCTCGACCGTGCCGGACACGTCGTAGCCGAGGATCGGGGTGTCGCCCCACGTCCCGAACCCGCCCGTGGCCCGCGTCTTCCAGTCGACCGGATTCACCCCGGCCGCGTGCACCTTGACCAGGATCTCGGTCATCCCGGGCTCGGGGCGGTCCACCTCGACGGGGACGAGGACATCGGGGGTGCCCCACGCGCGCGGGCTGACGGCACGCATGGTGGCGGTCGTACGGGAGCTCATTGATCTTGTCCTTTCTGGTGAGCGACCACCAGGGTGCGTCCGCCCGACCGCTCGCGGTGCTGGCAGTTTGGCCATCATGTGACAGGATCTGGCCATGGCATCCCACAGCACGCACCGCGTCGTCGTCCTCGCCCTGGAGGGGGTGTACGCCTTCGAGCTGGGCATCGCCTCGCGCGTCTTCGGCACCGCGCAGGACGAGGCGGGACGCCCCCTGTACGACATCGTGGTGTGCACGGTGGACGGCCGCCCCGTGCGGACGGAAGCGGGCTTCTCCGTAGCCGTCGAGCACGGACCCGAGGCCCTGGAGAGCGCCGACACGGTCGTGATACCGCCGACGAGCGAACTCGACAAGGGCCTGACCGGCGACCAGCTCCCGGAGCCGGTCGCCGCCGCGCTCGGCCGGATCAGGAACGGTGCCCGCCTGGTGTCGTTCTGCAGCGCCTCGTACGTCCTCGCCGCCGCGGGGCTCCTCGACGGGCGGCCCGCGACGACCCACTGGCACGTCGCCCCGCACTTCCAGCGCACCTACCCGCGCGTGCGTGTGGACGAGGACGTGCTCTTCGTGGACGACGGCGACGTCCTCACCTCGGCCGGGGTGGCCGCCGGGGTCGACCTGTGCCTGCACCTGGTGCGCCGCGACCACGGCAGCGCCGTCGCCAACCACGTCGCGCGCGTCTGCGTCGTGCCGCCCTGGCGCGACGGCGGCCAGGCGCAGTACATCGAACGGCCCGTCCCCGAGGCGACCCTCGCCACCACGGCGGACACGCGCGCGTGGGCGCTGCAGCGGCTCCAGGAGCCGCTGACACTGGGCGAGATGGCCGACCACGCGCGCATGAGCCTGCGCACGTTCACGCGCCGCTTCCGCGACGAGGTGGGCACCACGCCGGGCCGCTGGCTCACGGCCCAGCGCCTCGAACTGGCCCGCCACCTCCTGGAGGCCAGCGACCTGCCCATCGACCTGGTGGCCCACCGCGCGGGCTTCGGCACCGCCAACTCGCTGCGCCAGCACATGCGTTCTGTACTCGGCGTTTCTCCGGCGGCCTACCGCAGGACGTTCACGGCGACCGCGGCGTAGCGCTCCGCTCGGTGCGGAGGAGTTCTGCCCGCGGGCCGGTGGGGGCTTGTCGCGCAGTTCCCCGCGCCCCTTCTGGGCGCTCCCCGCCCTCGCCGGTCAGTGCGAGGTCACCTCAGTGACCTCGTAGAAGCAGAAGTGGTCCTTGATCTGGGCCACTTCCGGCTTCGGCTCCGGGTACGCCCACACGGCGTCCGGGGTGCCCGGCAGCGACCAGTAGGACGCCGTCCCCTTGAAGGGGCAGTACGTGTGCGTGTCGGACGGCGTGAGGAGGTCGGTGCGCACATCCTCCGGAGGCAGGTAGTAGCGCACCGGGAAGCCCGTCTCACGCAGCAGGAGCGGGCGCTTGCTCTCGGCCACGACCTGGCCGCCCTGCTGCACGCGCACGTGCTGGGTGCCCTGCTCGACGGTGATGCGGTGTCCCTGGGTCACGGTGGTGCCCTTCCGTAGGAGTCGTCTTCCTGGTTCAGCGCGTCCACGGGGGTCGTTCTTCCCGGTTCCGGGTGCTGCCGGGGTGCCTGAGTCGGAACGTACGGTGGATGCCATGAACATCTGTGTCTTCCTCTCCGCCGCCGACCTGCCCGAGACCTACACCCGCCCCGCCCGCGAGTTCGCCGAGCTGCTCGGCAAGGGCGGCCACACCCTGGTGTGGGGCGGTTCCGACGTGGGCCTGATGAAGGTCGTCGCGGACGGCGTGCAGGAGGCCGGCGGCCGCCTCACGGGCGTCTCGGTCGACTTCCTCGCCGCCAAGGCCCGGCCCGGCGTCGACGACATGGTGATCGCCAAGGACCTCGCCGAGCGCAAGGCGCTGCTCCTGGAGAAGGCCGACGCGGTCGTGATCATGGTGGGAGGCACGGGCACCCTCGACGAGGCCACCGAGATCCTGGAGCTGAAGAAGCACGGCCGGACCACCAAGCCGGTGGTGCTGCTCAACTCCGGCGGTTTCTACGACGGGTTGAAGGAGCAGTTCCGCCGCATGGAGGCCGAGGGCTTCCTGCCGGTGCCGCTGACCGACCTGGTCTTCTTCGCGGAGGAGCCGGTGGGCGCCCTCGCGTACCTGGAGGAGGCCATGGGCACGCGCTGACCGGCCGGAATGCGACCATGGGCACATGGCAACTCATGTGATCACCGGGGCGGGCTCCGGCATCGGCGCGGCCGTCGCCCGCCGTCTCCACGAGCGCGGGGACACCCTCGTCCTGCACGCGCGCGACGCGGGCCGCGCCAAGGAGCTCGCCGCCGAGTTCCCGGGCGCGAGCACCCTCGTCGGCGACCTCGCGGACCCCGACAAGCTCTCCTGGGCCTTCTCGCACCAGAGCCTCCCGGACCGCGTGGACTCGCTGCTCCACATCGCGGGCGTCGTCGACCTAGGCCCCGTCGGCGACCTCACCCCCAAGTCCTGGCGCCACCAGCTGAACGTCAACCTGATCGCGCCCGCCGAGCTGACCCGGCACTTCCTGCCCCAACTCCGCGTCACCCAGGGCCACGTGATCTTCGTGAACTCCGGCGCGGGCCTGCGCGCGAGCGCCGAGTGGTCGGCGTACGCCGCCTCCAAGCACGGCCTGAAGGCCCTCGCCGACTCCCTGCGCAACGAGGAGCACGGCAACGGCGTGCGCGTCACCTCCGTGTACCCCGGGCGCACGGCGAGCCCCATGCAGGCCAAGGTGCACCAGCAGGAGGGCAAGGAGTACGACGCCGCGCAGTGGATCGCCCCCGAGTCGGTCGCCACGACGATCGTGATGGCCCTGGACCTGCCGCGCGACGCCGAGGTCAACGACCTGACGGTGCGGCCCGGACGGTGAGCGAGGCGGTGAGCGGTATGCGGTGGGGCGGCGCCACCGGCGTCGGATCGATGCCCGGCGGCGACGCGCGCGAGACGGCGAAGACGGTGACCGGCACCTTCGACGGTGCCGACGAGGGCATGCCGTACCTGGCCGAGCTGCCCGCGCGCGGACCCGGCGCCGACATGATCGGCCGCACGGCCGGGATGCTCATCGAGCTGTACGCGCGCGTGGAGCCCAGCGGCTGGCGCCTCGGCGACCGGCCGGGACGTGACACGCGCCGCGCGGCGTCCTGGCTCGGCGAGGACCTGGACGCCCTGGAGGAGTTCACCCAGGGCTACACGGGCCCGCTGAAGGTCCAGGCCGTCGGCCCCTGGACGCTCGCGGCCGCCCTGGAGCTGCGCAACGGCGAGGCCGCGCTCTCCGACCCCGGCGCCTGCCGGGACCTGGCCGGATCGCTCACGGAGGGGCTGCGCGGCCACCTCGCGGAGGTCAAGCGTCGGGTGCCGGGCGCGGACCTCGTCCTGCAGCTCGACGAGCCCTCGCTCACCGCCGTGCTGCGCGGGCAGATCAGGACCGCGAGCCAGTACCGCACGCACCGCGCCGTGGACCGGCAGCTCGTCGAGAGCGCGCTGCGCGACGTCCTCGCCGTCCACGACGGGCCCGCGCTGGTCCACTCCTGCGCGCCCGACGTACCGTTCGCGCTGCTGCGCAGGGCGGGCGCGGACGCCGTGTCGTTCGACTTCTCGCTGCTCACCGAGCGTGATGACGAGGTGCTCGGCGAGGCCGTCGAGGCCGGCACGAAGCTGTTCGCCGGTGTCGTACCGGGCACCGACGGACCATTGTCAGACCCTGCCGGTAGCGTCATGGGTGTCAGGACGCTGTGGCGCAGGCTGGGGCTGAATCCGGGGTCACTCGCGGAGTCGGTCACGGTCACGCCGTCGTGCGGTCTCGCGGGTGCTTCGCCCGCATATGCCCGCGCGGCGCTCGCGCACTGCGCCCGGGCGGCGAGATCACTCGCGGACTCTCCTGAGTAACGCTGAGCAACTGGGTCTGAAGGCAACGGGAGGACGAGACGGTGGCTGTCGAACAGGAAGGCACGGTGCCCGCCGAGGCACGCGACGAGCATGCCCAGCTGGCCGAACGGATCGAGGAGCACCGCTTCCGGTACTACGTGAAGGACCAGCCGGTCATCAGCGACGCCGAGTTCGACAAGCTGCTGCGCTCGCTGGAGGCCCTGGAGGACCGGTATTCCGAGCTGCGCACGCCGGACTCGCCGACCCAGAAGGTCGCCGGGTCCTACGAGACCGACTTCGCCTCCGTCGAGCACCGCGAGCGGATGCTGTCCCTCGACAACGCCTTCGACGACGAGGAACTGGCCGCCTGGGCCGACCGCGTCGCCAAGGAAGTGGGCACCGGCGACCACCACTTCCTCTGCGAGCTGAAGATCGACGGCCTCGCGGTCAACCTGACGTACGAGAACGGCCGTCTGACCCGCGCCGCCACCCGCGGCGACGGCCGCACGGGCGAGGACATCACGCCCAACGTCCGCACCATCGCGGACATCCCCGAGCGCCTCCAGGGCGACCGCGTTCCGGCCCTCGTCGAGATCCGCGGCGAGGTCTTCTTCCCCATGGAGAAGTTCGAGGAGCTGAACGCCCGCCTGGTGGAGGCCGGCGACAAGCCCTTCGCCAACCCGCGCAACGCGGCGGCGGGTTCGCTGCGCCAGAAGGACCCGCGGGTCACGGCGACCCGCCCGCTGCACATGGTGGTGCACGGCATCGGCGCCCGCGAGGGCTTCGACATCGACTGCCTGTCGCACGCGTACGACCTGCTGCGCGAGTGGGGCCTGCCCACCGCCAAGCACAACAAGGTGGTCGACGGCCTCGACGGCGTCCGCGAGTTCATCACGTACTTCGGGGAGAACCGCCATTCCGTGGAGCACGAGATCGACGGCGTCGTCGTCAAGCTCGACGAGATCCCGCTCCAGGGCCGCCTCGGCTCCACCTCCCGCGCCCCCCGCTGGGCCATCGCCTGGAAGTACGCGCCCGAGGAGGTCAACACCAAGCTCGTCGACATCAGAGTCGGCGTCGGCCGCACCGGCCGCGTCACTCCGTACGCCGTGGTGGAGCCCGTCACCGTCGCGGGCTCCGAGGTCGAGTTCGCCACCCTGCACAACCAGGACGTGGTGAAGGCCAAGGGCGTCTTCATCGGCGACACGGTGGTGCTCCGCAAGGCGGGCGACGTCATCCCGGAGATCCTCGGCCCGGTCGTCGACCTGCGCGACGGCAGCGAGCGCGAGTTCGTGATGCCCGCCGAGTGCCCCGAGTGCGGCACGGCGCTGCGGCCCATGAAGGAGGGCGACATCGACCTCCGCTGCCCGAACGGACAGACGTGCCCCGCCCAGTTGCGCGAGCGCCTGTTCTATCTCGCGGGCCGCAAATGCCTGGACATCGAGAACTTCGGTTACGTCGCCGCGGCCGCGCTGACAAAGCCCCTCGAGCCCGCCGAGCCCCCGATCCTCGACGAGGGCGACATCTTCGACCTGTTGGTCGAGGAACTGCTGCCCATCAAGTCGTACGTCCTCGACCAGGACACCGGCCTGCCCAAGCGGGACCCGAAGACCGGCGAGGAAAAGGTCGTGACCTTCTTCGCCAACCAGGAGGGCGAGCCGAAGAAGAACACGCTCGCCATGCTGGAGAACATCGCCGCGGCCAAGGAACGCCCGCTGGCCCGCGTCCTCACCGGCCTGTCCATCCGGCATGTGGGCCCGGTCGCCGCCGAGGCGCTGGCCCGCGAGTTCCGCTCCATCGACCGCATCGAGCAGGCCTCGGTGGAGGAGCTCGAGGCCGTCGAGGGCGTCGGCAAGACCATCGCGGAGTCCCTCAAGCAGTGGTTCGCCGAGGACTGGCACCAGGAGATCATCCGCAAGTGGCGCGCCGCCGGAGTCCGGATGGAGGAAGAGGGCGCGGGCGAGGACGAGGGGCCGCGTCCCCTGGAAGGACTCACCGTCGTCGTCACGGGCACACTGGAGAACCACACCCGGGATGGCGCGAAAGAGGCGCTGCAGAGCCGCGGAGCAAAAGTCACCGGTTCCGTTTCAAAGAAGACGGGATTCGTCGTAGTGGGGGACAACCCCGGTTCGAAGTACGACAAGGCCATGCAACTGAAGGTTCCGGTTCTCAACGAGGACGGCTTCGCCGTCCTGCTCGAACAAGGGGCGGACGCCGCCAGGGAAGCCGCACTTCCGGCCGAAGAATAGCGGTTGAAGGCCACCCGTTCAGCGCATATCAGATGCATACGGGTGGCCGGGTCGCATTCGGGCAACCGTAGACGACCGCTGCCCGTGGAAGCCTTCTGCGGCCTACTGTTGAGGTGTGCGCCTGCCGTGCCCCGCTGCGGATGGGGTCTCCCCTGCTCGCCGAGAGCCGGGGCAGGGTTTTCGGACGCGGCTGTCCAGGGATCTTCAAGTCCGCGTGGCTCCGCGTGGCGTGGGCACCGCCGGCTGTGAGAGGGACGGGAATGGAACCGACCGAGAGCGTCGCCCCGGACTCATGGCTGCGGTCGCGCTTGCGGCGCGTGCTCGGCGCCCGGCGCGGGCGTACGCGCGACACGGTGCGCGACCCGAATGACGCCGCGTCCGCGCGGGTCGACGGGACGCCCGGCTTCCGTCCCCGCGAGCGCGCCTGGACCTCGGGTGGCGCGGACGCGGACGCGATCCTCGGCCGGGCGGCCGTTTCCGGCCCTGATGAGGCCCCGCAGGAGGAAGTAACGGGCATACGGGGTAAGCCAGTTGGTGAGGGACCGGAGCCGGGCGGACGACGGGCGCCTGTGCGGGGAACCGGCGGTCACGGAACTGCGGTCCCGGCGGAGGCTGGCGTGACGGCGAGTGCCGAAGGTGAACGGCGGGGTGCGGGTGGCCATGGTGCGCCCTGGCCCGGCAGCGACGAGACGGACACCGCGGTGGACGGCATGCCGTCCACCGCGTCACCGGCCGTGCGGGCGGCGGGAGTTGACGCCCCGTCCGGTGCGGACTTCGCCGAGAGCGCCGCGGTGGGCGCGGCGGCCGTGCATCGCGCGGTGAGCGCTTCCGGCGCGGTCGCGACGTCCGGCTCGGTGGCGACTTCGGGCGTGGTCGCGACTTCGGGTCCCGTGACGGCTGCCGGTGCGGTCGCGGCTTCCGGCGGCGGGAGTCCGGCGGTCCTCGCGGCGAGCGGCGCCGGGCTCGGTGACGGTACGGGACCCGGGCCCGCGGGAGCGCGGGGCGTCGCGGGTGGCTCCGAGGCCGCCGCGGGCGCCAGGGGCAGCGGCGCGGGCGGTGACGCCGGGGTCGTCCGGGGCGCGGCGGCCGGGACCGGCGGCAGCAGTGGGGCCGGGGGCGGCGGTGGCGTGGGGACCGGTGGTGTCGGCGCTGACGGTGCCGGTGGTCCCGGGAGCGGCGGGGTCGGGAGCGGTGCTGTCGGGACCGGTGCTGTCGGGACCGGCGGTGCCGGAGGTGGTGCCGTCGGTGGGGACGCCTCGACCGCTCGGGGAGCCTCGCGCGGTGGTGGCGGGGCGGACCCCTCGGGCAGCGGTGCGCGGCGCGGACTGTGGCGCGGCGGGCGCGGGACGGACATCCGGGGCCAGGGCGCGCTGGACGGGTCCGGGGTGGACGGGGGCGCGGACGAGGCCGAGGGGCGGAGCTGGCAGCTGCTGCCCGCGGCCGTCGTCGCGGCGGCCGCCGTCGTCCTCGGCACCGGCTTCTTCCACGCGTTCACCGGCGGCCACCCGCTCTTCCCCTCCGGCACGGTCGGCTGGTCCCTCGCCGTCCTGACCGGCCTCATCGTCGGCCACCTCGTCGCGCTCGGCCGCGACCGCTGGTGGGGCGGCACGGGCTCCGGCGGCGCGCTGACCGTCGCCGTGCTCCTGCTGTACGGCTGGATGCCCGCGGGCATGGTCAGCCTCACCGTCGTCGTCCTCGTCGGCGTCGCCCGCCGCCACCGCTGGCGACAGGGCGTGCTGCACGGCGCCGTCGACATCCTCGGCATCGGCGCGGGCGCGCTCACCCTCGCGGCGTTCGGCACGGCCCCGGCCGCCGACGCCCCCTGGAACCCGGAGAGTTGGGACCTCTACACGGCGCCCGAGGTCGCCCTCGTGGCGGTCGCGTACCTCGCCGTCACCCGCGTCCTGCTCTGGTACGTCCACGCCCCGCGCACCGGCGCGCTGCCCACCGTCACCCGCACCGCGCTGGTCCGGCAGGGGCTGCTCGGCGTGGCCCTGCTCGGCATCGCGCCGCTGATCTGCGTCGTCGCGATGTCCCTGCCGCTGCTCCTGCCCCTGTTCACGATCCCGCTCGTCGCCCTGGACTCGACGCTGTGGATCGCGCGCGCCAGAGCCGAGGAGCAGCTGCGGGACCCGCTGACCGGACTGCCCAACCGGCAGTGGCTCCTGGAGCGGACCTGGACGGCCCTGGACGACGCGGAGCGCATCGGTGCGCGCTCCGCCCTGATGCTGATCGACATGGACCGCTTCCGCTCGGTCAACGACACCCTCGGCCATCTCGCCGGTGACCGCCTCCTGCTGCAGATCGCCGACCGGCTGCGGCTCGCGCTGCCGCGCGGCGCGGAGGCGGCCCGGCTCGGCGGCGACGAGTTCGCGGTGCTGCTCCCGGTCGCCGACTCCACCACGTCGGCCACGCGCGTCGCCCGCTCCCTGGTCGCCGCCCTCGGCTCACCCCTCGACCTGGACGGCCTCACTCTCGTCCTGGAGGCGAGCGCCGGGCTCGCCGTCTTCCCTGACCACGCGCTCGACGCCGAAGGGCTGCTCCGGCGCGCGGACGTGGCGATGTACCAGGCCAAGCGGGACCGCACGGGCGTCGAGGTGTACGAGTCCAAGCGCGACTCCAACACCCCCGACCGCCTCGGCCTCCTCGGCGACCTGCGCCGTGCCCTGGACGCGGGCGACGTGGAACTGCACTACCAGCCGAAGGTCCGCTTCGACGGGCAGGTCGCCGGCCTCGAGGCGCTGGTGCGCTGGGTGCACCCGGAGCGGGGCAAGGTGCCGCCGGACGAGTTCATCGCCATCGCCGAGTCGTCCGGCCTGATGCCGCACCTCACGGAGTACGTCCTGGAGTCCGCCCTCGCCCAGGTCGCCAGGTGGCGGGCGCAGGGCCTGAAGGTGCCGGTCGCGGTGAACGTGTCGCCGCGCGACGTGCACACCCCCGGCTTCGCGGGCGCCGTCGCCGCGCGCCTGGCCCGGCACGGGGTGCCCGCGGGGGCGCTTCAGCTGGAGATAACGGAGCATGTGCTCCTGGAGGACCCGCAGCGCGCCGCCGACACCCTCGCCGGGCTCACCGGCCACGGCGTGAAGATGTCCCTCGATGACTTCGGCACCGGCTACTCCTCGCTGGTGCACCTGCGCCGCCTGCCCGTCAGCGAGCTGAAGATCGACCGGTCGTTCGTGGCCCGGCTCGCCGTCGACAACGAGGACGCCGAGATCGTGCGCTGCACGGTCGACCTCGCGCACTCCCTCGGCCTGCTCGTCGTCGCCGAGGGCGTCGAGGACGACGAGACCTGGGAGCGCCTGCGCGACCTGGGCTGCGACGCCGTGCAGGGCTGGCTGGTCGCCGCCGCGATGCCGCCGAACGAGACGACGGCGTGGCTGCGCACCCGGGGCGAACGCGGCTGGCACCGCGCGGTGGACCCCCCGGCCACCCCCACCCCGGAAACCCCGGATCCGTCCCCGACCCGCGCGGCCAAGTGACGTAACGACCACCTCGCCCCGGGGCCCCACCCGCACTCCGGCGCCCTGGGCCCCCGGCCCGCGCTCTGACGCCCCACCTCGGCCCGCGCCCCGACACCCCGGCACGCGCCCGTGTTCAGCGAATCGAACTCACGCCGACCCGTCGGACAGCCCCTGGCCCCCTGCTCCCACCTCGGCCCCCACGCCGACCTCGCCCTCACCACCGGGCCCCGGCACCGACGCCCCCGCGCCCGCCCCCGCGCCCGAAGACGCCCCGACCTCCCGCGCACCGCGCGCACCCCGCACAGCCCGCGCACCCCGTCCCCTCCGCCGCGAATCCCCCCACCCCCCGAACACCCAGACCGCCCACACGACGAACCCAAGACCGAGCCACACATAGAAGTTGCCCGAGAGGAAGTGGAACGGGTCCCAGTCCTGTTCGCGGTGCCAGTGGGGGGTGTACCAGAGGAGTCCGTAGGGCAGCAGTGGGCGGGTCGGGTCCCAGGTGCCGAAGCCGTCGATACGGATCGGCCACGCCGCGAACAGCGTGAACAGGCCAGCCACCCACAGCCAGGCGCGTGCCGTGGCCCGCCGGGCCGCAGCGTCGGCCGCGAGGACGAAGCCCGGCACGATCCAGACCCAGTGGTGGGTCCACGACAGCGGCGAGCACAGCAGCGTCAGCGCCCCGACGACGCAGATCGCCACCAGTTCACGGCCCCGCCGCGAAGCCACCGCCGCCGCGGCGAGCCCGGCCACCACGAGCAGCCCGCACGCCGCGCCCCACACCGGCCCGCCGACCCCGTCACCGCCGAAGCCCAGGCGGACGAAGACACCGTTCAGGGACTGGTTCGCCAGATAGTCCCGGCCGCCGGGGCTGCCCGCGAGCGCCCCGCCCCAGAAGTCCGCCGACGCCTCCGGCAGCGCGAACCACCCGCCGAGCACGGTGCCCCCGAACGCCGCCGTCGCAAGCCCGGCCGCCCGGAACCGGCGGGTGAGCAGCAGATACACGATGAACAGGCCGGGCGTCAGCTTCAGGCCCGCCGCGACGCCGACGCCGAGCCCCTTCCACGGCCGCCGGTCGGCCGTGGCGAGGTCCGTGACGACCAGCGCCAGGAGGACGAGGTTCACCTGCCCGAAGTCCAGGTTCTGCAGCACCGGCTCGGTCCACAGCGCGGCCCCGGCGACGGCGCACGCGCACCCGGCGGCGACCGGCCCGGCCGACCACCGGCTCCCCGCCCGCGCCGCCGACCCGCCCGCCACCCGCACCGCCGCCCACGCCACCAGCACCATCGACACGACCGAGACCCCCGCCATCACCCGCACCGCCACCGTCAGGTCCGCGCCCGCGAAGGCACGGAACGGCAGCAGGGCGAACGGCGGATACAGGTACGGCAGCCCGTGGATCCCGTACTCGCCCGCGTACAGGCCCCGGTCGGGCGCGTCCGCCGCGTCCAGGTACACGCTCAGGTCGGCCGGGCTGCGCGCCCCGGCGTACACCGGGTCCGTGACGACGTACCACCAGGCGACGAGCGAAGCGGTGAGGAGGAGCGCGCCGCCGAGGGGCGCCGCGAGGGCGAGGCCCCGTCCGCCCGCGGCGGCGCGCAGCCCCGTGAGAGCCCGATGCCGTAGTCCCCTGCCGGTCTGACGCAGTCCCATGCACGCATGTTCGGCCCCGCCGCGCGCCCCGTCCGGGCAGCTCACCGGCGGCTCACCGGGGGAGCGGGGGAACAGTGCGCCGGGTGGCGCAACGACGGAGCCACGGCACCCCACGGGGGACTCCACAAGCACCCCGCCGGAACCCCGCGCGCGGTCCCGGAGGGAACTCGGGCGCGGGCAGCACGGCCAGCCCCATAGGATTGGGGGCGAAACCATCACACTCACCCCTGAGGATCGCTGCATGCCTGGCATCACGCGCGAGGAGGTCGCCCACCTCGCCCGCCTTGCACGTCTGGAGCTGAAGGACGAAGAGCTCGACCACTTCGCCGGACAGCTCGACGACATCATCGGCGCGGTCGCACGCGTCTCGGAGGTCGCCGACCAAGACGTACCGCCGACCTCCCACCCGCTGCCGCTGACGAACGTCATGCGCGCGGACGAGGTCCGTCCGTCGCTCACCCCCGAGCAGGCGCTCTCCGGAGCCCCGGCACAGGAGCAGCAGCGTTTCAAGGTGCCGCAGATCCTGGGGGAGGACTAAGAAGTCATGACGGACAGCAACATCATCAAGCTCACCGCGGCCGACATCGCCGCGAAGATCGCCGCCGGTGAACTCACCGCCGTCGAGGTCACCGAGGCCCACCTGGCCCGCATCGAGGCCGTCGACGAGAAGGTGCACGCCTTCCTGCACGTCGACCGCGAGGGCGCGCTCGCGCAGGCCCGCGCCGTGGACGAGAAGCGCGCGCGGGGCGAGAAGCTCGGCCCGCTCGCCGGCGTCCCGCTCGCGCTGAAGGACATCTTCACCACCGAGGGCGTGCCGACCACGGTCGGCTCCAAGATCCTCGAGGGCTGGATCCCGCCGTACGACGCGACGGTCACCAAGCGCCTCAAGGCCGCCGACGTCGTCATCCTCGGCAAGACCAACATGGACGAGTTCGCCATGGGGTCGTCGACGGAGAACAGCGCGTACGGCCCGACGGGCAACCCGTGGGACCTCACCCGCATCCCCGGCGGCTCCGGCGGCGGCTCCTCCGCGTCCCTCGCGGCGTACGAGGCCCCGCTCGCCATCGGCACGGACACCGGCGGCTCCATCCGCCAGCCCGCGGCCGTCACCGGCACGGTCGGCGTCAAGCCGACCTACGGCGGCGTCTCCCGCTACGGCATGGTGGCGTTCTCGTCCTCCCTGGACCAGGGCGGCCCCTGCGCCCGCACCGTCCTCGACGCGGCCCTCCTGCACGAGGTCATCGCCGGGCACGACCCGCTGGACTCCACGTCCATCGACGCCCCGGTCCCCGCGGTCGTCGAGGCCGCCCGCAACGGCTCGGTCCAGGGCATGCGCGTCGGCGTCGTGAAGCAGTTCCGCGGCGAGCACTACCAGGCCGGGGTGATGCAGCGCTTCGACGAGTCCGTCGAGCTGCTGAGGTCCCTCGGCGCCGAGGTCGTCGAGCTGGACTGCCCGTCCTTCGACCTGGGCCTGTCGGCGTACTACCTGATCGCGCCGTCCGAGTGCTCCTCGAACCTGGCCCGCTTCGACGCCATGCGCTACGGCCTGCGCGTCGGCGACGACGGCACCCGCTCCGCCGAGGACGTCACGGCGCTCACCCGCGAGGCCGGCTTCGGCGACGAGGTCAAGCGCCGCGTGATGCTCGGTACGTACGCGCTCAGCTCCGGCTACTACGACGCGTACTACGGCTCCGCCCAGAAGGTCCGCACGCTCATCACGCGCGACTTCGAGAAGGCCTTCGAGCAGGTCGACGTGATCGTCTCGCCGACCACGCCCACCACCGCCTTCCCGATCGGCGAGCGCGCCGACGACCCGATGGCGATGTACCTGGCCGACCTCTGCACCATCCCGACCAACCTGGCGGGCAACGCCGCCATGTCGCTGCCCTGCGGCCTGGCGCCGGAGGACGGCCTGCCCGTCGGACTGCAGATCATCGCCCCTGCCCTGAAGGACGACCGCCTGTACAAGGTGGGCGCTGCCGTAGAGGCCGCCTTCGTGGAAAAGTGGGGTCACCCGCTGTTGGAGGAGGCACCGTCGCTGTGAGCAGCAAGCCGTCGAAAACACTGACCAAGGCCAAGGGCTTCAAGAAGTCCAAGACCGGCACGTATCTGTCCATCGGTACCACCGCGTTCGGCGCGCTCAGCACGCTCAAGCAGGTCAAGAAGGCCCGCGCCGAGCACGACACGCTCAAGCTCGTCGACGCGGTCGTCTCCGCCGCCGCCATCGTCACGGGCATCGCCATCCTGGTGCGCGAGCTGAAGCGCATCGGCGACGACGACGTTCTGCTCGGCTGAGAGGGAAGTTCCAACACCGTGACTGCCACGACCACCCCCGAGCTGGTGTCGTACGAGGACGCGCTCGCGACGTACGACCCGGTCATGGGCCTTGAGGTCCATGTCGAGCTCGGCACGAAGACCAAGATGTTCTGCGGCTGCTCCACGGAGCTGAAGCAGGACGCCAACACGCAGACCTGCCCCACCTGTCTCGGCCTGCCCGGCGCGCTGCCGGTCGTCAACGAGATCGGCGTGGAGTCCGCCATCAAGATCGGCCTCGCGCTGCACTGCGAGATCGCCGAGTGGTGCCGCTTCGCCCGGAAGAACTACTTCTATCCGGACATGCCGAAGAACTTCCAGACCTCCCAGTACGACGAGCCGATCGCCTTCAACGGCTATCTGGACGTCCAGCTGGAGGACGGCGAGGTCTTCCGCGTGGAGATCGAGCGCGCCCACATGGAGGAGGACACCGGCAAGTCGACGCACGTCGGCGGCGCGACGGGCCGTATCCACGGCGCCTCGCACTCCCTGCTCGACTACAACCGCGCGGGCATCCCGCTCATCGAGATCGTCACCAAGCCGATCGTCGGTGCCGGTGAGCGCGCCCCCGAGGTCGCCAAGGCGTACGTCGCCGAGCTGCGCGAGCTCATCAAGGCCCTCGGTGTCTCCGAGGCCCGCATGGAGCAGGGCCAGATGCGCTGCGACGTGAACCTCTCGCTGCGCCCGCACGGCCAGGAGAAGTTCGGCACCCGCTCCGAGACGAAGAACGTCAACTCGCTGCGCTCCGTGGAGCGGGCCGCCCGCTTCGAGATCCAGCGCCACGCCGCCGTCCTCGGCGCGGGCGGGACGATCATCCAGGAGACCCGGCACTTCCACGAGGAGGACGGTTCGACCACGTCGGGCCGTGTGAAGGAAGAGGCGGAGGACTACCGCTACTTCCCCGAGCCGGACCTGGTGCCGGTCGCCCCGTCCCGCGAGTGGGTCGAGGCCCTGCGCGCCACCCTGCCCGAGCTGCCGCTCGCCCAGCGCAACCGGCTGCGCGAGGAGTGGGGCGTCTCCGCCCACGACATGCAGTCGATCCTCAACGCCGGTGCCATCGGCCCGATCGTCGCCACGATCAACGCGGGCGCGGACGCCGTCTCCGCCCGCAAGTGGTGGATGGGCGAGCTGGCCCGCAACGCCAACGAGCAGGGCGTGGACCTCGGTTCGCTGCCGATCACCCCGGAGCACGTGGCGCGGGTCTCCGCGCTCGTCACCGCCGGTGAGCTGAACGACAAGCTGGCCCGCCAGGTCATCGACGGCGTCCTCAAGGGCGAGGGCACGCCCGACGAGGTCGTCGACAAGCGCGGCCTGAAGGTCGTCTCCGACGAGGGCGCGCTGACGGCGGCCGTCGAGGAGGCCATCGCCGGCAACCCGGCCATCGCGGACAAGATTCGCGGCGGCAAGGTGGCGGCGGCCGGAGCGTTGGTCGGCGCGGTCATGAAGGCCACTCGCGGCCAGGCCGACGCGGCCCGCGTCAAGGAGCTGATCCTGGAGCAGCTGGGCGTCGAGGGCTGACGCCGACTCGTTCCCGTACGTGAAGGGGCGCCGCACCGTGAAGGTGCGGCGCCCCTTCACGTGGCGCCGACGTTCACGCCGACTTCGGTCACCGGTCTTCCATGAGCCACCAGGATTCACTACCGTCCCAGCTCAGCAGACCAATGGATCAAAGGACAACCATTGGGTGTCGACTGGAGGTTGGGCGTGGCAGCGGAGATATCGCGCAGACGGCTGATGGCTGTGGGCGGTGGTGCCCTGGGCGCCGCCACCGTGGGTTCGTTCCTGCCGCCGTCCCTGCAGCAGGCGCTCGCCAAGGAGCCGCCGAAGGGCGGGCTCGGCGCGATCGAGCACGTGGTGATCCTGATGCAGGAGAACCGCTCCTTCGACCACTACTTCGGGACCCTGCGCGGCGTCCGGGGCTTCTCGGACCGCAACGCGATCCAACTGCCCGGCGGCAAGAGCGTGTTCGAGCAGCCCGGCCCGCTGCGCTCGGTGCTGCCCTTCCCGGTGCGCGAGGCGGCCGCCGCCCAGCAGAAGGACCTCCAGTACATAGGCGCGCTCGACCACTCCTGGAGCGGCGGCGCCAAGGCCTGGCACGACGGCTGGATGGACGGCTGGATCACCGCGAAGACGGCGGCCACGATGGCGTACTACACGCGCGAGGACATCCCGCTGCACTACGAACTCGCCGACACCTTCACCGTCTGCGACGCCTACCACTCCTCCATCCACACCTCCACCAGCCCCAACCGCAACCACCTGTGGAGCGGCAAGACAGGCTTCGAGGCGAACGGCAAGCGCGCCGTCGAGAACGACGCGTACGCCGAGGGCACCCACCCCGGCTACGACTGGGGGACGTACGCGGAGCGTCTGGAGAAGGCCGGGATCAGCTGGCAGACGTACACCGAGTGGGAGAACTTCACCGACAACCAGATCGAGTTCTTCACCACCTTCAAGGCCATCGCGCGCAAGGTTCTCGCCAAGACCGGCGACACGTTCATGGAGGCGTTCTACGCAAAGGTCCGCGACGCGAAGGACGAGGTGGAGCGGGGCAAGCTGCTCGCCGCGCTCGACGAGGGCGTCAAGACGCTCAGCAAGCGGGAGCGGTCGCTGTTCGAGCGGGGGCTGCGGCGGGTGCCCACCGGCACGCTGGCCGACCGGTTCGCGAAGGACGTGGCGCGCGGCAAGCTCGCCAAGGTGAACTATCTGGTGCCGTCGGCCCTGGACTCCGAGCACCCGTCGGTGTCCTCGCCCGTGCACAGCGCCACCATCGTCTACAAGGTCCTGGACGCGCTCGCCTCGCACCCCGAGGTGTGGCGGCGCACGGCCGTCTTCATCAACTATGACGAGAACGACGGCTTCTTCGACCACGTGCCGCCGCCCGTGCCCGCGGCGGGCAACCAGGAGGAGTACTGGCAGGGGCGGCCGACGGGGCTCGGCGCGCGGGTGCCGATGCTCGTGGTGTCGCCGTGGACCGTCGGCGGCTATGTGTGCTCCGAGGTCTTCGACCACACCTCCGTCGTGCGCTTCCTGGAGAAGTGGACGGGCGTGCGCGAGCCCAACATCGGCCACTGGCGCCGGACGGTCACCGGCGACCTCACCAGCGCCTTCGACTTCCACCGCGGCCACCGCCAGCCCGAGGTCGACAAGCCCGGCGCCATCCCGGTGTTCAGCGGCCGCTGGCAGCCGAAGCCGCCGGAGAAGCAGTCGATGCCCGCGCAGGAGCCGGGCGTGCGCCGCGCCCGCCCGCTGCCGTACCAGCCTGACGCCGACCTCAAGCGCACCAAGGACGGCGCCCTGAAGGTGCGGCTGCGCAACGGCGGACGGCGGGCCGCGCACTTCGCGCTGTACCCGTACGCGGGCGAGTTCCCCGTCCCGCAGCACCAGGACGTGGGCCACGACGGCTCCTGGATCCTGCCCGAGGGGAGTGACGCGTATCACTTCACCGTCACCGGGCCGAACGGATTCCGCCGCGAATTCGTAGGACAGAGGGAAGGCGCGGCCGCCCTCTCCTCGGCGATCACCCGGCGCGAGCTCCACCTCACGCTGGCCAACCGGGGCAAGGGGCACCTCGTCTTCACGGTCAAACCGCTCGGATACGTGGAGGAGGCGGACGTCCGGCGGCGCACCCGCACGGTACGGATCAAGGCAGGAAGCAGCCGCACCATCGCCTGGCAGACGGGCGACGAGCGCGGCTGGTACGACATCGAGGTCACCGCCGAGGGAGACAAGGGCTTCCGGCGGCGCCTGATGGGACACATCGAGAACGGTCGCGCGAGCGTCTCGGGCTGACCTGTTCACCGGGAACCCCAGAGGGCCTCGAAGCCTTCTGGGGTTCCTCTTGTGATCTTGTGAGTAAGGCCACGAAAGGGACCAAGGATCTCCGGGGGCTGTCAGAGTGTCTGCGCATGGGTCATCTCGCCGCATAAGCGATGATCATGATCCATTTCCCCGCTCATGTCGCTCATGTGTTCTTTACGGGTCACTCCGATGCTTCCCGGCTGCTCCCGCTGAAGATCCACGAATCACTCAGGGAGCCAGTTCGTGGCAGCACTCGCCCGGTGGTGCGTCCGGCACCGCCTAGTCGCCGTACTGCTCTGGCTCCTCGCACTCGGCGGCACGGCCGCCGCTGCCGCCGCCGTCGGCTCCGCGTACTCGAACAACTACGAAGTGCCCGGCACCGAGTCCGACCGCGCGACGAAGCTCCTGGGCGCGGGCTTCCCCGACCTCGGCGGCGACAGCGACACCGTCGTCTGGCACACCTCCGCCGACCAGAAGGTCCGCTCCGCCGCCGTCGAGCAGACGATGACCGAGACCCTCGACGACATCGCGGAGCTGCCCGGGGTCGCCTCCGTCACCAGCCCCTACACCGACCGGGGCGCCGCCCAGATCAGCGCCGACGGCCGCACGGCGTACGCCACCGTCACCTTCCGTGAGCAGATCGACTCCGTCGACCGGGCCCAGGCCCAGGCCGTCGTCGACACCGCCAAGGCCGCCGAGAGCGACGGCCTCGACATCGAGCTCGGCGGCGCCGCGATCGGCCTCACCGAGTCCAAGAGCGCCAAGACCGCCGAGATCGTCGGCGTGGCCGTCGCCGCCGTCGTGCTCTTCCTGGCCTTCGGCTCGCTGGCCGCCTCGCTGCTCCCCATCGCCACGGCGCTCGTCTCCGTCGGCACGGCGTACGCGGGCATCGTGCTGCTCGGCCACTTCATGACCGTCGCCGACTTCGCCCCGATGCTCGGCACCCTCATCGGGCTCGGCGTCGGCATCGACTACGCGCTGTTCATCGTGACCAGACACCGCAAGGGCCTCAAACGCGGCCTGCCCGTGGCCGAGGCCGCCGAGCGGGCCGTCGCCACCACCGGCCGCGCCGTCGTCTTCGCGGGCGCCACCGTCTGCATCGCCCTGCTCGGCATGCTGATCCTGCGCCTGAGCTTCCTCAACGGCGTCGCCATCGCCGCCTCCCTCACGGTGATCCTGACCGTGGCCGCCTCGGTGACCCTGCTCCCGGCGCTCCTCTCCTTCATCGGCCCCCGCGCCCTCAGCCGCCGCGAGCGGCGCAGGCTGGCCGAGCGCGGGCCCGAGCCGGAGCTGCCGACGGGGCTCGCCGCCCGCTGGTCGGCGTTCGTGGAGCGGCACCCCAAGCTGCTCGGCGGCGTCGCCGTGGCCGTGATCGCGCTGCTCGCCGTCCCCACCCTCTCCCTGCACCTGGGCACCTCCGACCAGGGCAACAACCCCTCGTCGGCCACCACCCGGCAGGCCTACGACCTGCTCGCCGACGGCTTCGGCCCCGGCGTCAACGGCCCCCTCACCCTCGTCACCGAGGTCAACGGCGCCGCCGACCGGCTCGCCCTCGACAACCTCGGCTCCACCCTTAAGTCCACCCCGGGCGTCGCCTCCGTGAGCCCCGTGACGTACGACGACGGCGGCAGCGCGGCCTTCCTCACCGTCGTGCCGGACTCCGCGCCCCAGTCGCAGCGGACCAGCGACCTGGTCGACCGGCTCCGCACCGACGTGCTGCCCAAGGCCCAGACCGGCACCTCCCTCGATGTGCACGTCGGCGGCGTGACGGCCGGGTACGACGACTTCGCGGAGATCATCGTCGGCAAGCTCCCGCTGTTCGTGGGCGTCGTGATCGGCCTCGGCTGCGTCCTGCTCCTGCTCGCCTTCCGCTCGGTCGGCATCCCGCTCAAGGCCGCCGTGATGAACGTGGCGGCGGTGGCGGCGGCGTTCGGCGTCGTGGTGGCGGTGTTCCAGTGGGGCTGGGGGAGCGAGCTGATGGGGCTCGGCCGGGCCGGGCCGATCGAGCCCTTCCTCCCCGTGATCATGGTCTCGGTCCTCTTCGGCCTCTCCATGGACTACCAGGTGTTCCTGGTCAGCAGGATGTACGAGGAGTGGCTCGAGACCGGCGACAACCGCGTCGCCGTCCGGGTGGGCCTCGCCGAGACCAGCCGCGTGATCAACTCCGCGGCCGTGATCATGATTTCGGTCTTCCTGGCGTTCGTACTCAGCGGGGACCGGGTGATCGCGATGTTCGGCATCGCGCTCGCGGCGGCCGTCGCGCTCGACGCGTTCGTCCTGCGGACGCTCCTGGTGCCCGCGCTGATGCACATGCTCGGCGGCGCCAACTGGTGGCTGCCGAGGCGTCTGGACCGCTGGCTGCCCCGGATCAGTATTGAGGTGCCCGAATCGCGCGTGCGTGCGACGATCCCCGGGCAGCGCCCGACGGGGGATGCTCCGCTCGCGCTGGAGGACGTGACGGCTGAGCGGCACGGGGGCGCGCGATAGGGCGCGCGGGAGTGCCCGAACGTATGAGGAGCGGGATGTTCGCGATATCCGTGGGCGAAGGGGCCGAGCTGCGGCCGATCGAGCCGTGGCAGGCCGAGGAACTGTTCGCCCATGTGGAGCGGGCACGTGAGTACGCGGGCCCCTGGGTCCCGTTCACCGTCAAGGTCAAGGACGTGGAGTCGGCGCGGGCCCACCTCCAGCACTTCGCCGAGCGGCAGGCCGCCGACACCGGGCGCCTCTACGGCATCTGGCTCGACGGGACGCTCGTCGGCGGCGTCCTCTTCCGGATCTTCGACACGGCCGTCGAGTCGTGCGAGGTCGGCGTGTGGCTGGAGCCCTCGGCCGCCGGGCGCGGGCTCGTCACCGCCGCGTCGCGGGTCATCATCGACTGGGCCGTCGACCAGCGCGGCATGCACCGCGTGGAGTGGCTGGTGTCCTCCCTCAACGAACGCAGCAAGGGCGTGGCGAAGCGGCTCGGCTTCGTGCGCGACGGGGTGCTGCGGGAGAGCTTCCCCTGGCAGGGGATCCGGCACGACATGGAGGTGTGGTCGGTGCTCGCGCCGGAGTGGCGGGAGGCGCGGGCCGCTCGGGAGGCGGCGGAGGCTGCGGAGGGCCGGGGGCAGGGCTAGGGCCAGGGCTCTCGGGCTGGGGCCGGTGCGGGCCGGTGTCGCTCGGGGGCGCTTGGTCGCCTTCGGCGCTGTTAAGCGGGTTCTCATAAACGGGCCCTCTCCGTAAGGGAGTTCTCATACTGCGTCCGTACGGTGCGGGGCATGGGAACCAAGGCAGTTGACGAGTCCGCAGAAACCTCCGAGGCCGGGGCCGAGGCCGAGGTCGACCTCAAGAAGACCGACGGGGCCGACGGGGCCGACGGGTCCGACGGGTCCGAGGGGGCCGACGGGGCGGACGGGGCCGAGAAGGTGAGCCCGGCAGTCGCTGACGCCGACGCCGGTGAGGACGCCGACGAGGACGAGGCCGAGGACGACCTGGACGACGAGTTCGAGGTCGCCGCGGCCGACGACGCCGCCTCGTCCGCCGGTGTCGGCCAGGGCGCCGGTGCCGTCGTCGCCGCCGCCCTCGGCGTGGTCGGGCTCTCCGGCGGCTGGCTCGGCACCGTCGCGTCCGCGCGCGAGTCGCTGATGGGGCAGCTCAAGACCTCGCAGGGCGCGAGCGTGGCCCAGCAGGTGGAGCAGGTCTACGGCGACTCCTGGAAGACCACCGCCCTGGTCGGCGGTCTCTTCGCGCTCGCGGCCCTGGTGGTCGGCGTCGGCGTGCTGCTGCGGCCCGCGTTCGGCGATCCGGCGCGGGCGCAGGCGCCGTGGACCAAGTCGGTGGCGTGGGCCGGAGTCGCGCTCGGCGTGATCGGCCTGGCGCTGGCGATCGCGAAGTACACGAACATCATCCTGGGACTGCCCTCGACGAGTTAGCGCACCGTCGCAGCCACGTGCCGAGAGCGCGGCGCAGCTTTCAGCCACACCGTCAACTCCCTTCTGGCCTCGCCTCTTTCCCGTCCGACGCGGACGCGGGGGGCGAGGCCGACGATCTTTTTGAGGGTGAGAACATCGGCCCATGGAAACGGTCGAACTCCTGCTGCATCCCGTACGCATACGCATCGTCCACGCGATGTACGACGGTCGTACCCGCACGACCACCGAACTGCGCTCGCTGCTGCCCGACGTCTCCAAGGCCACCCTGTACCGGCACACGAGTCTCCTGGTCGAGGGCGGACTCCTGGTAGTGGCCGACGAGCAGCCGGTGCGCGGCTCCATGGAGCGCCACTACCGGCTGCACCGGGGCCGCGTGGTGCTCGACCCCGAGGCGGCCGCGGCGCTGTCCCTGGACGACTTCCGGCGCGCCTTCGCGGTGGCGACGGCGACCCTCATGGCCGAGTTCAACACGTACCTGGAACGGGGCGACGCCGCCCCCGTCGCCGACCTGGTGGGCTTTCGCCAGTACTCGCTCTGGCTCAGCCCCGACGAACTCGCGGAGATGATCGCCGAGCTGCGCGAGGTGATCGTGGCCAGGGCGGCCAACGAACCCACGCCACAGCGCACCCGCCACCTCCTGAGCCCCATCGTGTTCCCCGCCGAAGGCCCTCCGACCAGGGGCGACACCTCGTCCTAGGTACCCCCTCCCAGGTACGGAACCAGGCCCTCCGCCCCCCTGCCTAAGCCCTCACCTGCCCTAAGGACCCCCTCACCCCTGCCCTAAGGCCCCCACCAGCCCCAAGATGCGGCACTCTCCCGATGTGCCACACCCCCCTGGCAGACGAAAGTGGAGTCATCGCCGAAAGCGAAGGCGAAACCCACCGAGCACCACCGAGAAGCCAGGGAGCACACCGTGTTCGAGTACGAACTCCACCAGCAGCGGACCGCCGAACTCGCCCAGGTCGCCCAGCACGACCGCCTCGTGCGGGAGGCCCGCAAGGCCCGCGCCGGCCGCCGGGGCCGAGGCGGCAACGAGGCCGAGGGGCGGGTGAGCCCCGGGCGCGTAGCGGAACGGATCACGGACCGCTTCACCCACGCCGCGTGACGGGCCGGGCGTGCCCGCCCCGCACCCGGTGCCCGGGGTGAACCCCACCCCGGGCACCCCACCCGAGGCCTCCGAGGCCGCACCGCCACCGGCCGCCCCGGTTTCGCCCACCGGGAAACGCCCTGCCACAAAGTCGCAGGTCTGTGCGATGCTCACCGCCATGGAGACCAGGTCCGTCAGCCCGGTTTTCGTCGGCCGGACCGACGAACTGGGCACACTGCAGGACGCGCTCGCCCGCGCCGCCGAAACGGCCGCGGGCGAGCCGCAGGCATTGCTGCTCGGCGGTGAGGCGGGCGTCGGCAAGACCAGGCTCCTCGAGGAGTTCGCCGCCGTGGCCTGCGCGCGCGGCGCGGTCGTCGCCGTCGGCGGCTGCGTCGAGATCGGCGCCGACGGACTGCCCTTCGCCCCCTTCTCCACCGCCCTGCGCACCCTGCGCCGCATGCTGCCCGACGAGTTCGCCGCGGCGGCCACGGGCCAGGAGGAGGAACTGGCCCGGCTGCTGCCCGAGCTGTGCGACTCGACCCCGCTCCACAGCACCGGCTGGCGCAGCGGCGAAGAGGCCACCGCCAGGCTCTTCGAGCTGACCGCACGCCTCCTTGAAGACCTCGCCGCCGAGCAGACCGTCGTCCTCGTCCTCGAAGACCTGCACTGGGCCGACGCCTCCACCCGCCACCTCCTGTCGTACCTCTTCCGCACGCTGCGCCGCGGCCGCCTCGTCGTCCTCGCCACCTACCGCGCCGACGACATCCACCGCCGCCACCCGCTGCGCCCCCTGCTCGCCGAACTCGACCGCCTGCGCACGGTCCGGCGCGTCGAGGTGGCCCGCTTCACCCGTGACGAGGTCGGGTGCCAGATGGCCGGGATCCTCGGCGCCGAGCCCGCGCCGAAGCTGGTCGACGACGTCTTCGCGCGCTCCGACGGCAACGCCTTCTTCGTCGAGGAACTCGCCGTCGCCTCCCACGGCGGCAGCTGCGCCGCCCTCACCGACTCGCTGCGCGACCTGCTGCTCGTCCGCGTCGAGGACCTGCCCGAGGACGCCCAGCGGGTGGCGCGGATCGTCGCCGAGGGCGGCTCCACCGTCGAGTACGACCTGCTCGCCGAGGTCAGCGGCCTCGCCGAGGACGACCTGATCGACGCCCTGCGCGCCGCCGTCGGCGCCAACATCCTCATCGCCTCGCCCGGCGGCGACGGCTACCGCTTCCGGCACTCCCTGGTCCGCGAGGCCGTCGGCGACGACCTGCTGCCCGGCGAGCGCTCCCGCATCAACCGCCGCTTCGCCACCACCCTGGAGGCCGACCCCGCGCTCGTCGCCCCCGACCAGCGCACCACCCGCCTCGCCAGCTACTGGTACCACGCCCACGACGCCGCCAAGGCCCTGCCCGCCGTCCTCAACGCCTCCGTCGAGGCCCGCTGCAGACACGCCTACGCCGAGCAACTGCGGCTCCTGGAGCGGGCGATGGAACTGTGGGACGCCGCCCCCGACGACGTCCGCGTCCAACTGCGCCCCGTCGACTACACCGAGGTCTACCCGCCCTGCGGCTGCGACCCCGAGACCACCCCGCTGCGCTATCTGGACCTGATGGCCGAGGCCGCCGTCGCGGGCCGCCTGTGCGGTGAGCGCGAACGCGCCCTGAAGATCACCAAGCGGGCCCTGCGGCTCCTGGACGACGAGCCCGACGCGCTGCGCGCCGCCTGGTTCTGGGTGCAGCGCTCCCGGCTCGTGCAGACCCTCGCCCGCGGCGACGGCTGGAAGGAGCTCGCCACCGCGCAGGACCTCGTCCGCGGCCTGCCGCCGTCGGTCGTGCACGCCGAGGTGCTCACCATGGTCGCCGGGTGGCTGATGCTCCACGAGCCGGGCCCGGAGGCCTTCGCCGCCGCCGAACAGGCCGTGGAGTACGCCCGCATGGTCGGCGCCCGCGACATCGAGCTGTCCGCCCGCCTCACCCTCGGCGGCCTGATGGTCGACGCGGGCGACATCGACGCCGGGCTCGCCGAGATGTTCGCCGTGCGCGAGCAGGTCCTCGCCGGCGGCAGCGTCGGCCCGATCGGCCGCACCTTCATCAACCTGCCGTCCGTCCTCGAAGGCATCGGCCGCTCCCGTGAGGCCGCCGAACTCCTCGACGAGGGCATCCGCCTCGCCCAGCGCTACGGCCTCCTCGAATCCGAGCCCTGGATGTGGGCCAACAAGGCCGAGGCGCTGTACGCCCTCGGCCGCTGGACGGAAGCCGTCGAAGCGGCCCGCCGCGCGGGCCTCAGCGCCAAGCCGCGCGGCGGCGCCTCCCTGCGCCTGGCCCACCTCGCGCTCGCCCGCGGTGACATCGCCGAGGCCGCCCACCAACTCGCCCAGGCCCGCGAGCACTTCGGCACCCATGACCCGATGCCGCAGAACTCCCTGCCGCTGCACCGCGTCGCCATCGGCGTCGCCGCGGGCGAGGGCCGCCTCCTCGACGCCCGCACCGAACTCGACCGCGCCGTCGCCGAGGGCTTCCCGCCCGGCACCCAGCGCTACGGCTGGCCGCTGCTCCTCGCCGCCGCCACCGCCGAGGCCGACGCCCGCGGCCTGCCCATCGCCGCCCCCGGCCGCGCCGACACCCTCCACCTCATCCGCACCACCGCCAAGGCCCTGCCCGCGACCGCCCCGGTCTGGCACGCGTACGAACTCTGGGTCCGCGCCGAACTCCTGCGCGCCGAAGGCCGCGCCACCCCCGAGGACTGGCTGGCCGCCCTCACCGCCGCCGGCCCGCTGGAGCGGCCCTACGACCTCGCCCGCGTCCGGCACCGGCTCGCCGCCGCCCTGCTCACGCCCGGAGGCGGGTCCGGAGCGGGATCCGGAGCAGGATCGGGAGGCGGATCCGGTGACGCCGACCGGGACCGCGCCGCCGAACTCCTCCGCCAGGCCGGAGCCGTCGCCGAGCACCTGGGCGCCCGCCCCCTCGCCGAGAGCGTCGAGCGGCTCGCCCAGCGCACCCGGCTCTCCCTCACCGGCGCGCCCCCGACCGCACCCGCCGACCCCGCCGACGCCCTCGGCCTGACCTCCCGCGAACGGGACGTCCTGCGCCTGGTCACCGCCGGCCGCACCAACCGCCAGATCGCCGAGGAACTGTTCATCTCCCCGAAGACGGCGAGCGTGCACGTCTCCAACATCCTCGGCAAGCTCGGCGTCGCGGGCCGCGGCGAGGCAGCGGCCCTCGCCCACCGCCTGCAGCTCTTCCCCGGCGACGGACCGCAGGCGGCCGACGCCGTGGTGCGCGCCCCCTAGGGCCTGGCCGATGGGTCGGACAGGCCCCAGGGGCGCACGGCTCCCCGCGCCCCTGGCGGGGCGCCCGTCCCGGCTCGTTTCCGGCGGCGTCGCTTACGCTGGGAAGGGCAGGACCACCGTCCGGCCTTGGAGGCGCAGTGTTCAACGTGTTCGAGCAGCTCTTCGCCCCGGGGCGCAAGCACACGGACGACGAGAACAAACGCTTGGAGCTGACGCGGGTCGACGTGGACGACGGTGACCCCGGCCGCGGCCCGATAGACCTGTCCTCCGGCAAGGTCGTGGTGCGGGTGCCGCAGCAGGCTCCCGGGGACAGCGCCGACCGCGCGGATCCTGAGGGTGGGTCTGAGGCCTGAGGCCCGGCCGCTGACGCTGGGTTCCGTGGACGCCGGACTCCTTCGCCCGCCGCTTCACCGGCGCCTCACTTCACGCGCACCTCCAGAATCCTGTCGTCCTCCTTCCCCGGGGTCCCCCGGGAGTCGGTCTCGCTGGTCACCAGCCACAGCTTGTCGCCGCCCGCCGCGACCACCGTGCGCAACCGTCCGTACTCCTCCTTGAGGAACGCCTCCGTCTTCGGCTCCCCGGCCACGCCCCGCACCGGGATCCGCCACAGCCGCTGGCCGCGCAGGCCCGCCATCCAGACCGAGCCCTTCGCGTAGGCAACGCCGCTCGGCGAGGCCTCGGACGTCTTCCACTGGGCGACGGGCGCGTGGAAGGCGTCATCGGAGTCGCCCTTGCCCTCGACCTCCGGCCAGCCGTAGTTGTCGCCGGCCTTGATCTCGTTCAGCTCGTCCCAGGTGTCCTGGCCGAACTCCGAGGCCCACAGGCGCTTGTCCTCGTCCCAGTCCAGGCCCTGGACGTTCCGGTGGCCGTACGAATACACGGGGGAGCCGTCGAAGGGGTTGCCCGGGGCCGGGGCGCCGTCCGGGGTCAGGCGCAGGATCTTGCCGCCGAGGGACTTCTTGTCCTGCGCCAGATCCGTCTCACCGGTCTCGCCCGTGCCCGCGTACAACATCTTGTCCGGGCCGAAGGCGATCCGCCCGCCGTTGTGGATCACGCCCTTCGGGATGTCCTTGAACACCGTGTCGGGGGCGCCCAGTTGCTGGCCGGACGGCTTCTTCTCGTCGTACAGCATGCGGGCGATGCGGTTGTCCGACTCGGTGGTGAAGTAGGCGTACACCTGGTGGTCGGACGCGTACGTCGGGGAGAGGGCGAGGCCCATCAGGCCGCCCTCGCCCGCCGCGGCGACGCCGGGCACCGAGCCGACCTCGGTCTTCTTGCCGCTCTCGCCGTCGATTCGGGTGATCGTGCCCTCGTCGCGCGAGGACACAAGGAGGTCACCGCCCGGCAGCGGGGCCAGGCCCCAGGGGGACTTCAGGCCCGTGGCGAGCGTCTTGGTGACCTCGGCCGAGCCCTTCTCCGGCGGTGCGTCGGAGGCGTCGCCCGACGGCGACGCGCCCGGGTCGGCGGAGCCGGACTCCGCGCTCTTGTTCTCCGAAGGGCCGTCGTCGTCCGACGAGCACCCGGCCGCCAGCAGGAGCGCGGCGGCGGCCAGCACGGCCGTCGCGGCGGCACGACGAGGATGGTGAGCACTCAGCACGGTCAGGATCCCTTCGACGCGGAGCTTCTACTGTTCATACACCGCAGCCGCCCCGCAGGTTCCCATCCACCGCGCGCCATTTCCGACGTCAGTCCCACGACCCCTGCGCCGGAGGCAGCGCCGCCAGCTCCGCCAGGTCCACGGATGTCAGCGCCACCCCGGCGGCCCCGGCGTTCTCCCGCGCCCAGCGCTCCCGCTTCGCGCCCGGTATCGGCACCACCTGCGGACCCTGTGCGAGCACCCACGCCAGCGCCACCTGCGCGGGCGTCGCGCCGTACCGTTCCGCCACCCGGCGCAGGCCCACCACCAGCGGCTGGTTGGCCGCCATCATCTCGGCGGTGAACCGGGGATGCCGGGCCCGCAGGTCGTCCGGCTCGAAGCCCTGCCCCGGCGTCAGCGTGCCGGTGAGGAAGCCGTTGCCCAGCGGCATCGCCGCGAGCAGCCCCACACCGCGCGCCGCGCACCACGGCAGCAGCGCCACCAGCGCCTCCGGCGACCACACCGAGAGCTCGGCCTGTACCGCCGCCACCGGGAAGACCTGCTGGACGCGCTCCAACTGCCGGATCGTGGCGTCGTGAAGACCCGTGCCCGCCGCCGCGCGACGGCCCGCCCTGGCGCCCACCGCACACAGCCCGAGCGCGCGCACCTTCCCGGCCGACACCAGCTCGGCCATCGCGCCCCAGGTCTCCTCGACGGGCACCTCGGGGTCGGCGCGGTGCAGCTGGTACAGGTCGATGGTGTCCGTCTGCAGGCGCCGCAGCGACGCGTCGCAGGCCCGCTTCACATAGCCGGGGCGACCGTTGGCGACGATGTGCTGCTCGCCGACGAGCAACCCGCACTTCGTCGACACGAAGGCCTCCGCGCGCCGCTCCTTGAGCACCCGGCCGATCAACAGCTCATTGGTGAACGGCCCGTACATGTCCGCCGTGTCGAGGAGAGTCGACCCCTCGTCGAGCGCCGCGTGCACCGTCCGCATCGAGGCGTCACCGCGCTGTCGGGAGCCGGTGTAGGCCCAGCTCATCGGCATGCAGCCGAGTCCGACGGCGCCCACCCCGAGCGCCCCCGCGCCGATCGTCCTGCGCTCCACCTGGCCGTACCCTCCCCTGTCCGGTGATCTTCGTCCGGGCGGCCCCCAACGTAACCTCTGCGCCCACCCGCGCCGCGTGCGGCCTGTGCGCATTAGCCTCCTGGGCATGACGACCGACGTATGGCTGCCCGTGGCAGCGTCCGAGATCGAGGGTCTGCCGGCCGCCCAGGACGAGGGCTTCACCTACCGATTCTGGGACGGCGGCGACGACTATCCCGCCGACCCCGCCGACTGTGTCTTCTACGGGGTCCCCTACATGATCGACCCCGCGGTCTGCGCGCGCCCACTGGCCAGGATGACGTCCCTGCGCGTCGTCCAGACCCTGACCGCGGGCGTCGACCACGTGCTGCCCGCCGTCGAACAGCTCGCTCCGGGTGTTCAGTTGTGCAACGCGCGCGGGGTGCACGAAGCCAGCACCGCCGAGCTCGCCCTGACACTGACCCTCGCCTCCCTGCGGGGCATTCCGCGTTTTGTGGAGGGACAGCGGGTACAGGAGTGGCGCCAGGGGTTCAACCCGGCCCTCGCCGACAAGTCCGTCCTCATCGTGGGCTACGGAGCGATCGGTTCGGCGATCGAGGACCGGCTCACGGGCTTCGAGTGTGCGCGGGTGGCGCGCGTTGCGCGCTCCGAGCGTGCCACGGCGCGCGGTCCTGTGCTTCCGCTCTCCGAACTGCCCCGACTGCTGCCCGAAGCCGATGTCGTGATCCTCTCCACGCCGCTCACCGACTCCACGCGCGGAATGGTGAACGCCGATTTCCTCGCGCACATGAAGGACGGCGCGCTCCTGGTGAACGTGGCCCGCGGCCCCGTCGTCGACACCAAGGCGCTCCTGGCCGAGCTGGAGAGCGGCCGCCTCACCGCGGCCCTCGACGTCACCGACCCGGAGCCGCTGCCCCCCGGTCACCCCTTGTGGCAGGCCCCTGGCGTGCTCATCAGCCCGCACGTGGGCGGCCCGACATCCGCGTTCCTGCCCCGCGCCAAGCGCCTGCTGTCCGGCCAGTTGAACCGGTACGCCGCCGGGGAGCCGCTCGCCAACGTCGTCCTGACGACCGCGTAGCCAAGGGGCGCGGAAGCGGTAGGGAACGTTCCGCGCACGCTCCGCACCCGCCCGCGTGCGCCGCGTGTCCGCATTGACCCTGGCAGTCACGGAGAGTAGAGCGACCCTGTCCCTGAGTGACGAGACTGGTGTATCGTCCCGACTGGGGATGCGCCGTGGACCATTCGGCGCCGGGGACGTGGCAACAGGACTGCGAGGGGGGCGACGGGCGATGTGCGGCCTATGGGCGAACGATCCGACGCGGCGGGACCACCGCCGACAACTCTCGCGCACACCGATCCGCAGACGCCGGGACGCCACCCGGCGTCACCGACTGCTGCGCCGCTCCGGTGGCCTGTGCCCGGCCTGTGGCCGCCCACGGCCGCCGCGCACCCGGCCGCCCCGCACGAGCCCACCGCGTCCGACCCCGTCGTGCACGAGCACAGCGCGCATGAACCGACCCCGCACCAGCTTGCCGCGTACGACCCCGTCGTGCGCGCGGCCACGCCGCACCGCGCGGCGGATCAGCGACCTCCGCACCGTGAGTCCGCCCTGTCGCGGCCCCGCACCGGGCCCGGTCCGTGGACGTGGCGCCCCTGGCCGGGGCGTCGCCGCGAGGAGCGGGGCGGGCCGGTGAGCGGGCAGTCGGCTTCCGCGACCGTCCTGGAGAGCAGGATCGGGCCGCCCGCGCCGCCGCCGGGAGCGCCGCTGACCCGGCGCCCGGCCCCCGGCTCCGGACTCCTCTCGCAGGTCGTCCTGCTGCTGGTCTGCGGGGGATACGCGACCGGGTCCGCGCTCGGCTGGGGATCGGACCGCCTGGCGCTCGTCATGGGCGACTTCGGGCTCAGCACCGCCGCCGCCATCGCCGCCGTCTCCTGCTTCCGGTACTCCCGGACCCGTCGCAGCCGCTTTCGACCCGCCTGGCTGCTGTTCGCGCTCTCCTCGGCGATGGCAGCCTGCGGCAACGCCGTCTGGGGTTGGTACGAGGTCGTTCTCGAACGCCCCGTGCCCAGCCCTGGCTACGCCGACCTGTTCTTCCTGTGCTTCGCGCCGCCCGCCATCATCGGGCTGCTCGTGCTCGCCAAGCGGCCGGTCACGAAGGCCGGCTGGGTGTGCCTCGCGCTCGACGCCTGGCTCATCGGCGGCTCCCTGCTCACGCTCTCCTGGAGCCTCGCCCTCGCGCACAACGCGCAGTTCGAGGGCCCCAGCGTCGCGCACGCCGCGCTGTCGCTCGCGTATCCGCTCCTGGACATCGCGCTCGTCAGCATGGTCCTCGCGCTGCACTTCAGGCGCTCCTCGGCGAACCGCACCGCCGTGAACACCGCCATCGGCGCCCTCGCCCTCACGGTGATGTGCGACGCGCTGTTCACCTCGCCGATGCTGCACGCGAGTTACCGCTCGGGTCAGCTCCTCGACGCGGGCTGGTTCGCCGGTTCGCTCCTGCTCGCCTACGCGCCGTGGGCGGCGTCCGGACACACCCGCGGCGACTCGGGGTCCGCCCGCGCCGACGAGAGCCCGGTGCGCGCGGCGTACCGGGCGTACGGCAGAACCCGTGCCGACGGCCGCGGCCCCCGGGCGCACGACGAGCGCTACGACCGCGACGACCGTCCCGGCGAGCGCCCCGACGGCCGCGGGCGGTACGCCACCACCCGCCCCATCGCCGGATCGCTCGCCGCCCTCACGCCCTACCTGGCCGCGGCCGTCTGCACCCTGGGGATCCTCTACAACGTCCTCAACGGCCGCAGCGTCGACGAAGTCGTGCTGTTCACCGCGGGCACGGTCGTCCTCGCACTCGTGGTGCGCCAGGGCATCATGCTGCTCGACAACATCACGCTCACCCAGGAACTGGCCCAGAAGGAGAACCACTTCAGGTCCCTGGTCCAGGGCTCCAGCGACGTCATCATGATCGCCGCGCCCAGCGGCATCCTGCGCTACGTCAGCCCGGCCGCCGCCGGGGTCTACGGCCGCGAGGCCGACGACCTCGTGGGATCCGAACTGGCCACGCTCATCCACCCCGAGGACCT
Source organism: Streptomyces sp. NPDC127108 (assembly GCF_042677545.1). Classification (NCBI taxonomy): domain Bacteria; kingdom Bacillati; phylum Actinomycetota; class Actinomycetes; order Kitasatosporales; family Streptomycetaceae; genus Streptomyces; species Streptomyces sp. NPDC127108. Next base: position 75,006 of record NZ_JBHXTE010000004.1, read on the forward strand.
CGGCCGCGTCGTCCACGAAGTGCGCCGCTTCCTCGCCGCCAACCCCGTGGAGGAACCCACCACCCGCATCGAATGCCGCTTCAAGTCCGGCTGCGGCGACTGGCTCAACGTCGAGTCCACCGTCAACCGCCACCACGGCGGCCTCATCTTCAACAGCCGTGACGTCACCGAACGCGTGCGCCTGCAGGCGCAGTTGCAGCACAACGCCGAGCACGACCCACTCACCGACCTGCCCAACCGGGCACTCTTCACCCGCCGAGTCGCCGCCGCGCTCGGCGGTCGCAGAGTGACCGACCGGGGCACCGCGGTCCTCTTCATCGACCTCGACGGATTCAAGGCCGTCAACGACACCATCGGGCACCAGGCGGGCGACGCCCTGCTCGTGCAGTCCGCCCAGCGGCTCCAGGAGGCCGTCCGCGCCTCGGACACCGCGTCCCGGCTCGGCGGGGACGAGTTCGCCGCTCTCATCGTCGGCGACGGCACCCGCGACCAGGCCGCCCGCGAGCGGCACATCTTCGAGCTGGCCGACCGCCTGCGGATCCGCCTCTCCCAGCCCTACGACATCGACGGCAACGACGTCCGGGTCGCCGCGTCCATCGGCGTGGCCTTCGCCGAACCGGGCGTCGGCGCGGGCGAGTTGCTGCGCAACGCCGACCTCGCGATGTACCGCGCGAAGGCGGCGGGCAAGGGCCGCGTCGAGCTGTACGCGCCCCAGATGCAGGCCGACGTGGCACGCAAGGCCGAGCTGGCCACGCGGCTGCGCAGCGCCCTGCACGACGGCGAGTTCGTGCTCCTGCACCAGCCCGTGGTGTCCCTGGAGACCGGCCGGGTCACCTCCGTGGCGGCCCAGGCGCGCTGGCGCTCGGCCCAGGGCATCCTCTTCACGCCGGCCGAGTTCCTGCGCACCGCCGACGGCGGCGACCGCGCCGCCGAGCTGGGCCGCTGGCTCCTGGAGGAAGCCGTCGAGCAGGCCGCCGAGCGCGGCAGAACGGGCCACGCGGTGCCCATCTGCGTGCGGGTCGGCGCCCGCCGCCTGGTCGACCGCTCCATGCCGCTCGGCTCCATCGAGGCGCTGCTCACCCGGCACGGTCTGCCCTCCGGCGGACTCGTCATCGAGCTGGCCGACAGCGACCCGAGGGTGTCCGTGGACGACCTGGAGCGTCGTCTGGCGTCCCTGCGCCGCCTCGGCGTCCGCGTCGCCCTCGACGGGTTCGGCAGCGGCAGCGCGGCGATCACGGCGCTGCGCAGGCTCCCCGTGGACGTACTGAAACTGGACCGCGGTCTGGTCGAGGGCGTCGTGGAGTCCGCGCGGCTCCACAAGATCACCTCGGGGCTGCTGCGGATCGCGGGCGACCTGGGCCTGTGCTCCGTCGCCGAAGGCGTCGACCTGCCCGAACAGGTCATCGCCCTGCGCGCGATGGGCTGCACGCACGGGTACGGCATGGCGTTCTCGGGCCCGCTCGACGAGTACCGGCTGCGCCGGGCGCTCACGGTGGGGGAGTATCCCGTGCCGCACGGCGCCGTGGAGCCGGTGTGTGTGGGCGGCCCGTCCGAGCCCGCTGTCTACGGGGAGGGTGCGCCCGCCTTCAAGGCCGCCTCGGCGGCGTACGGCGATTCGCCTACGCCCTTCGGCGGGCCCACGACACCCTTCGGCGCGGCGGGGGCGGCTCTCGCGGCCGGATCTCCCTCCTATGGGCGCTCACATAATGAGACGCCCGTCCCACCTACTTGACAGGTGTGGCGCGCCAGGGGGAGGGTCAGAGCCATGCGCACCCGAATTCTCGTACTTGGAAAGCGCGTCGGCTGAAGCTGGGACGCACCGGTCCGGACACCGGAAACACCCAGCGACCGCACCCGGCGCGCTCCCCTCGCTTGCCTCACGGCACGAGGGGTTTTTTGTTGCACTGGCACCTGCCAAACCCTGGCAAAAACCCCGCGCCACCCCCGCAGAATCCTCAGCAAAGACCCTCAGCTTCGAGAAGAGAATGCCGATGACCGAGCAGGCCACCGGGGCCCACCATCCGCAGCCCCGGCCCCGATCCTCAGGACCGCAGTCCGTCGCCGTCGAGCACGTCACGGGCGCGCAGTCGCTGATCCGTGCACTCGAGGAAGTCGGGGCCGACACGGTATTCGGCATTCCCGGAGGCGCCATCCTCCCCGCGTACGACCCGATGATGGACTCCACCCGGGTGCGCCACATCCTGGTCCGCCACGAGCAGGGCGCAGGCCACGCGGCCACCGGGTACGCGCAGGCCACCGGCAAGGTCGGCGTCTGCATGGCGACGTCGGGCCCCGGCGCCACCAACCTGGTCACGCCCATCGCGGACGCCCACATGGACTCCGTCCCGCTGGTCGCGATCACCGGCCAGGTGGCGTCCAAGGCGATCGGCACGGACGCCTTCCAGGAGGCGGACATCGTCGGCATCACCATGCCGATCACCAAGCACAACTTCCTGGTCACCAAGGCCGAGGACATCCCGCGCACCATCGCGGAGGCCTTCCACATCGCCGCCACCGGCCGCCCCGGCCCGGTCCTCGTCGACATCGCCAAGGACGCCCTGCAGGCGCGCACCACGTTCTCCTGGCCGCCCCAGCAGGAGCTGCCCGGCTACCGCCCGGTGACCAAGCCGCACGCCAAGCAGATCCGCGAGGCCGCGAAGCTCATCACCGCCGCCAAGCGCCCCGTCCTGTACGTCGGCGGCGGCGTCATCAAGGCCGGTGCCACCGCCGAGCTGAAGGTCCTCGCCGAACTCACCGGAGCGCCCGTCACCACCACCCTGATGGCGCTCGGCGCGTTCCCCGACAGCCACCCGCTGCACGTGGGAATGCCGGGCATGCACGGTGCGGTCACCGCCGTCACCGCGCTGCAGAAGGCCGACCTGATCGTCGCCCTCGGAGCCCGCTTCGACGACCGCGTCACCGGCAAGCTGGACAGCTTCGCCCCGTACGCGAAGGTCGTGCACGCCGACATCGACCCCGCCGAGATCGGCAAGAACCGCACCGCGGACGTCCCGATCGTCGGCGACGCCCGCGAGGTCATCGCCGACCTGGTGCAGGCCATCCAGGCCGAGCACACGGCAGGCCACACCGGTGACTATGCCGCCTGGTGGACCGACCTCAACCGCTGGCGCGAGACGTACCCGCTCGGCTACGACCACCCGGACAACGGTCAGCTCTCGCCGCAGCAGGTCATCGAGCGCATCGGCCAGCTGGCCCCGGAGGGCACGATCTTCGCCGCGGGCGTCGGCCAGCACCAGATGTGGGCCGCGCACTTCATCCAGTACGAGCAGCCCGCGACCTGGCTCAACTCCGGCGGCGCCGGGACCATGGGCTACGCCGTCCCGGCCGCGATGGGCGCGAAGGCGGGACAGCCCGACCGCACGGTCTGGGCGATCGACGGCGACGGCTGCTTCCAGATGACCAATCAGGAACTGACCACCTGCGCCCTGAACAACATCCCGGTCAAGGTCGCCATCATCAACAACGGCGCCCTCGGCATGGTCCGCCAGTGGCAGACGCTGTTCTACAACCAGCGCTACTCCAACACCGTGCTGCACAGCGGCCCGGAGGCGGACGGCAAGCAGCCGAGCGCCGGCACCCGGGTCCCGGACTTCGTCAAGCTGTCCGAGGCGATGGGCTGTCACGCGATCCGCTGCGAGGACCCGGCCGACCTGGACAAGGTCATCGAAGAGGCCAACTCCATCAACGACCGCCCCGTCGTGATCGACTTCATCGTCCACGAGGACGCCCAGGTGTGGCCGATGGTCGCCGCAGGCACCTCCAACGACGAGGTCATGGCCGCCCGGGGCGTGCGCCCCGACTTCGGCGACAACGAAGACGACTGAGAGCAGCAGGAAGAGGAATGACCGCCATGACCCCCATGTCGAAGCACACGCTCTCGGTCCTCGTCGAGAACACCCCCGGCATCCTGGCCAGGATCGCCGCCCTCTTCTCCCGCCGCGGCTTCAACATCGACTCCCTCGCCGTCGGCGTCACCGAGCACCCTGACATCTCCCGCATCACCATCGTCGTGAATGTCGAGGAACTCCCGCTCGAACAGGTCACCAAGCAGCTCAACAAGCTGGTCAACGTCCTGAAGATCGTCGAACTCGAGCCGGGTGCGGCCGTGCAGCGCGAGCTGGTCCTCGCCAAGGTGCGCGCCGACAACGAGACCCGCTCCCAGATCGTCGAGATCGTCCAGCTGTTCCGCGCCAAGACCGTGGACGTCTCCCCGGAGGCGGTCACCATCGAGGCCACCGGCAGCAGCGACAAGCTGGAGGCCATGCTCAAGATGCTGGAACCCTTCGGCATCAAGGAGCTGGTGCAGTCCGGCACCATCGCGATCGGCCGCGGCTCGCGCTCCATCACCGACCGCAGCCTGCGCGCGCTCGACCGCACCGCCTGACGTTCCGCATTCCGGAACCCCCCGACCTTCCTGACCGAGCCCGCCGTACGGTGGGACGCAACATCAGCACACATAGGAGATATCCAGTGGCCGAGCTGTTCTACGACGCCGACGCCGACCTGTCCATCATCCAGGGCCGCAAGGTCGCGGTCATCGGTTACGGCAGCCAGGGTCACGCCCACGCCCTCTCGCTGCGCGACTCCGGTGTGGACGTGCGGGTCGGCCTGCACGAGGGCTCCAAGTCCAAGGCGAAGGCCGAGGAGCAGGGCCTGCGCGTGGTCACGCCCGCCGAGGCCGCCGCCGAGGCCGACGTCATCATGATCCTGGTGCCGGACCCGATCCAGGCCCAGGTCTACGAGGAGTCCATCAAGGACCACCTCAAGGAGGGCGACGCGCTCTTCTTCGGCCACGGCCTGAACATCCGCTTCGGCTTCATCAAGCCCCCGGCGGGCGTCGACGTCGCCATGGTCGCGCCCAAGGGCCCGGGTCACCTGGTGCGCCGTCAGTACGAGGAGGGCCGCGGCGTCCCGTGCATCGCGGCGGTCGAGCAGGACGCCACCGGCAAGGGCTTCGAGCTGGCCCTGTCGTACGCCAAGGGCATCGGCGGCACCCGCGCGGGCGTCATCAAGACGACCTTCACCGAGGAGACCGAGACCGACCTCTTCGGCGAGCAGGCCGTCCTCTGCGGCGGTACGGCCGCGCTGGTCAAGGCCGGCTTCGAGACCCTCGTCGAGGCGGGCTACCAGCCGGAGATCGCCTACTTCGAGTGCCTGCACGAGCTGAAGCTCATCGTCGACCTGATGTACGAGGGCGGCCTGGAGAAGATGCGCTGGTCGGTCTCCGAGACCGCCGAGTGGGGCGACTACGTCACCGGCCCGCGCATCATCACCGACGCCACCAAGGCCGAGATGAAGAAGGTCCTCGCCGAGATCCAGGACGGCACCTTCGCCCAGCAGTGGATGGACGAGTACCACGGCGGTCTGAAGAAGTACAACGAGTACAAGACGCAGGACTCCGAGCACCTCCTGGAGACCACCGGCAAGGAGCTGCGCAAGCTCATGTCGTGGGTGGACGAGGACAAGTAGGCCGCACGTCGGGGCCGGGGCGAGCGCCCCGGCCCCGACGTTGTCCGCCGCGTCCAGCCACGTCCGGGTGATCCTTCCAGTGAGGCGCATAAGGCACCCGGACGCGCCACTACACTGCAAACCACATTCGCGTCAGGCCCACAGCGTCGTGCGTCTTCCACGCGGTAGCCACCTCCACCGCCTGCGGCCGTCGGGACGGCCGTCCGCTTTGGACTAGTGAGGACTCACGTGAGCACTGCTGCCAACGGCAAACCGGTCGTACTCATCGCTGAAGAGCTGTCGCCCGCGACCGTCGACGCCCTGGGCCCGGACTTCGAGATCCGGCACTGCAACGGCGCGGACCGCGCCGAGCTGCTGCCCGCCATCGCCGACGTCGACGCCGTCCTGGTCCGCTCCGCGACCAAGGTCGACGCCGAGGCCATCGCCGCCGCCCCCAAGCTGAAGGTCGTCGCCCGCGCGGGCGTGGGCCTCGACAACGTCGACGTCTCCGCCGCCACCAAGGCCGGCGTGATGGTCGTCAACGCCCCGACGTCGAACATCGTCACCGCCGCCGAGCTGGCCTGCGGTCTGCTCGTCGCCACCGCCCGCAACATCCCGCAGGCCAACACCGCCCTCAAGAACGGCGAGTGGAAGCGCTCCAAGTACACCGGCGTGGAGCTGGCCGAGAAGACGCTCGGCGTCGTCGGCCTCGGGCGGATCGGCGCGCTCGTCGCCCAGCGCATGAGCGCCTTCGGCATGAAGGTCGTCGCCTACGACCCGTACGTGCAGCCCGCCCGCGCCGCCCAGATGGGCGTGAAGGTCCTCTCCCTCGACGAGCTCCTCGAAGTCTCCGACTTCATCACCGTGCACCTGCCGAAGACCCCCGAGACCCTCGGCCTCATCGGCGACGACGCGCTGCACAAGGTCAAGCCGTCCGTGCGCATCGTCAACGCCGCGCGCGGCGGCATCGTCGACGAGGAGGCGCTGTACTCCGCCCTCAAGGAGGGCCGCGTCGCGGGCGCCGGACTCGACGTGTACGCCAAGGAGCCGTGCACCGACTCCCCGCTCTTCGAGCTCGACCAGGTCGTCTGCACCCCGCACCTCGGCGCCTCCACCGACGAGGCCCAGGAGAAGGCGGGCATCTCCGTCGCCAAGTCCGTGCGGCTCGCCCTCGCGGGCGAGTTGGTGCCCGACGCCGTGAACGTCCAGGGCGGCGTCATCGCCGAGGACGTGCGCCCCGGCCTGCCCCTCGCCGAGAAGCTCGGCCGGATCTTCACCGCCCTCGCGGGCGAGGTCGCCGCGCGGCTCGACGTCGAGGTGTACGGCGAGATCACCCAGCACGACGTCAAGGTGCTCGAACTCTCCGCCCTCAAGGGCGTGTTCGAGGACGTCGTCGACGAGACCGTGTCGTACGTCAACGCCCCCCTCTTCGCCCAGGAGCGCGGCGTCGAAGTGCGGCTCACCACCTCCTCCGAGTCGCCCGACCACCGCAACGTCGTCACCGTGCGCGGCACCCTCGGCGACGGCGAGGAGATCGCCGTGTCCGGCACGCTCGCCGGGCCCAAGAACCACCAGAAGATCGTGGCCGTCGGTGACTACGACGTCGATCTCGCGCTCGCCGACCACATGGTCGTCCTCCGGTACGCGGACCGGCCCGGTGTCGTCGGCACCGTCGGGCGCGTGCTCGGCGAGGCAGGGATCAACATCGCCGGGATGCAGGTCGCCCGTGCCGATGTCGGGGGTGAGGCGCTCGCCGTCCTCACCGTCGACGACACGGTGCCGCAGCCGGTCCTGGCGGAGCTGTCCGAGGAGATCGGGGCGGCTTCGGCGCGGTCGGTGAACCTGGCGGACTAGGGCCCTGCGGGGCTTTCCCCAGTCCCGCCCCTTCCCGAAACCGGGGGCTGCGCCCCCGGACCCCCGCTGATCGGCGCTCCGCGCCTCGTCCTCAAACGCCGGACGGGCTGAAACCATCCAGCCCCTCCGGCGTTTGAGGAGCGGGGTCTGGGGCGGAGCCCCAGTTCGGGAAGGGGCGGGATCGGGGAGCTCCGCGCAGCGCCACTGCCGCAACTCCCGCCGCCGCGAGCAGCACCCCCGCCCCCACCACCGCGGCCATATGCATGCCGCTGGTGAACGACGACCGCGCCGCCGCCACAAGCGCCTCCGCCGCAGGCGAGGGCAAGTGCGCGGCGACGGCCACCGCGCCGCCGAGTGTCTCCCGCGCCTCATCCGGCGCCCCCGCGGGCATCTCCCCGCGATACACCGCCGTACCGACCGACCCGAGCAGCGCCATCCCGAGCGCCCCGCCGAACTCCTGCCCGGTCTCCAGGAGCGACGACGCCGCCCCGGCCTTCTCGGCGGGCGCCGCCCCCAGCGCCAGGTCGGTCAGCTGCGAGCCGACGACGACCGCGCCGCAGGCCAGCACGCCCGCCCCGGCGAGCACCGTCCACATCGCGTCGGTGTCCGCGAGGAACAGCAGCCCGTACCCGCACGCCGCGACCGCGAAGCCGCCCGCGACCACATACGCCCGGTCGACGCCGCGCCCCACCAGCGCCGTCGCGACCGGTGCCGCGCAGCCGATGAGGACCGAGGGGAGCAGCGCCCACAGGGCCGCCTCCAGCGCGCTCTTGCCGAGGACGGACTGCAGGTACTGCGTCGTGTAGTACGCCGAACCCATCATCGCGAACGACGAGATGAGGTTGAGGAGGACGGCGGGGCCGAAGCCGCGCGCCCCGCGGAACAGGGCGGGGGAGATCAGCGGTGACGCGGCCGTGCGCTGGCGGCGGACGAAGAGGGCGGCGAAGACGAGGCCCACGGCGATCGACACGACGTACTCCTGGTGCGGGCCCTCGGAGGGGATCTCCTTGAGGCCGTAGACGACGGGGAGCACCGCCGCCAGGGAGAGGGGCACGCTCAGGAGGTCGAAGCGGCCCGGGTGCGGGTCCCTGGACTCCGGGATGAGGACCGGCGCGAGGACCAGGAGCAGCGCCATCGCGGGCAGGTTCACCAGGAACACCGAGCCCCACCAGAAGAACTCGACGAGCACCCCGCTGAGCACCGAGCCGAGCGCGACACCGGCGACGAGCACACCGGACCAGATGCCGATCGCCTGCGCGCGCTGCCCGGGGTCGCGGAACAGGGTGCGCACCAGCGCGAGCGTGGACGGCATCAGGGTGGCGCCGCCGATGCCGAGGACGGCGCGGGCGGCGATGAGGAGTTCGGCGCTGTCGGCGTACGCGGCGGTGAGGGAGGCCGCGCCGAACGCGGCGGCGCCGCAGAGCAGCAGCTTGCGGCGGCCCACGCGGTCGCCCAACGAGCCCATGGTCATGAGCAGTCCGGCGAGCACGAAGGCGTACACGTCGAAGATCCACAGCTGTTGGGTGCCGGTCGGCTCCAGGTCGGCGTTGATCGCGGGAACCGCGAAGTACAGGACCGAGACGTCCATCGAGACGAGCAGCAGCGGCAGCATCAGGACGGCCAGGGCCGTCCACTCCTTGCGGCCCGCTCGGGCGGGGACGGGTGCGGAGGTCAGGGGCGGCGGCGACTGCGGGGGTGGGGACGAGGGTGGGTTCGTAGGCATGACCGGGACTGTACGGGCGTATAAAACAACTGTCTAGTACGGACGTGTGAGACTGGCGTGTGAGACGGGTGTGTGGGACGAGCGTGTGGGACGAGCGTGTGGGACGGGTGTCTGGATCGTGGGTAGGGTTGGTGCATGGGACACCGTGAGGATCTGCTCGAAGGCGCCAAGCGCTGCCTGCTGGAGAAGGGGTTCGTGCGCACCACGGCCCGCGACGTCGTCAAGGAGTCGGGGACGAACCTCGCGTCGATCGGGTACCACTACGGCTCGAAGGACGCTCTGCTCGCGCAGGCCTACATCGCGCTCATCGAGTCCATCGGCGACGCCTTCGACCCGGTGGGCGACGCGGGCGGGGCGCCGGGCGGCTCCCTCGAGCGGTTCCGGGAGGTGTGGGGCAACGTCATCCGTACGTTCCCCGAGGCGCGCGGGGTGTGGTTGCTCAGCCTGGAGTTCGTCACCCACGGCGACCGGCTGCCCGGAGTGCGCGAACTCGTCGCCAGGGCGCAGCGGGAGGGGCGCGCGGGGCTCGCCGCGCTGCTGCTCGACGTCGACGAGGGCACGCTGGGCGACGACGTCCTCGACGCGGAGGGGCGGCTCTACGCGACGCTGCTCAACGGGCTGATGGTGCAGTGGCTCTTCGACCCGGACTCGGCGACGGACGCGGCGCAGCTGACGGAGGGACTGCGGCGCGTGATGGAGCGGGCGGGGGCGCCTGGGGTGGCGAGGGAGCCTCGGAAGGGCGGGGCGCCTGGGGTGGATGAGGTGCCCCGGGTGGATGGGGCGCCCGGGGTGGATGGGGTGCCCGGGGCGGGCAGGGCTGACGGCTGACGCGGGTCTCCGGTGTGGCCGGATGTGACAGAAGCCCGTCATTGTGGATGTGCGGGGCGCGGGCGACGATAAGTGCATGCCCCGCTCCCGACGCATCGTCATCGCGGTCTTCCCGGACGTCGACCTTCTCGACGTGACCGGTCCGGCCGAGGTGTTCGCGCTGGCCAACCGGGAGACCGGCGGCCGCGCGGGCTACGACGTGCAGCTGGCGGGACCGACCGGCGGCGCCGTCACCACGTCGGCGGGGGTGCGGCTCCTCGCCGACCTCTCCTTCGCCGAGGTCGCCGAGGTCGCCGAGGTCGGCGGGGGCGGCGGGGGCGGTGTCGGGGGGTGTGGCGGTGTCATCGACACGCTGCTCGTGCCCGGAGCCGTCGACATGCTCCCCGAAGGTCCGGTCGCCCGGATCGACCAGGACGTCGTGGCGTGGGTGAAGCAGACCGCGCCCGGCGCCCGGCGGGTGGCGTCGGTGTGCGTCGGCGCGCACGTCCTCGCCGCGGCGGGGCTGCTCGACGGGAAGCGGGTGACCACCCACTGGTCGACCGCCGCCCAACTCGCCGCCGAACACCCGGCGGTGACGGTCGACCCCGACCCGATCTTCGTGCGGTCCGGGCGGGTGTGGACCGGGGCGGGCATCAGCGCCTGTATGGATCTGGCGCTCGCCCTGGTGGCCGAGGACCTGGGCGAGAAGGTCGCCCTCACGGTGGCCAGGCAACTGGTGATGTACCTCAAGCGCCAGGGCGGGCAGAGCCAGTTCTCCGTACCGCTGAGCCGGCCGCCCGCGTCCCGGCGGGACATCGAGGAGCTGCGGATGTACATCGCGGAGCACCTCGACGCCGACCTGTCGGCGGCGGCGCTCGCCGGGCGGATGTCCCTCAGCGAACGGCACTTCGCGCGGGTCTTCCGCCAGGAGACCGGCACCGGGCCCGCCGCCTACGTCGAGGCCGTCCGGGTGGAGGCGGCCCGCCGCCTCCTCGAAAGCACCGACGAACCGCTCGAACAGGTCGCCGCGGCCAGCGGGTTCGGCTCCGTGGAGACCCTGCACCGGGCGCTGCGCAAACAGATCGACACGACCCCCGCGGCCTATCGCCGCCGCTTTCGCACCACCACCTGATCCACATCTGATCCACATCTGATCCACCCGCCTGATCCGTCCATCTGATCCGCCGGATCCGGCACCACCTTCACCCACCGGCCCCGGGCCCCGGGCACACACGCGAGCCGTGCGGCTTCGCCGTGCCCGCGCGCCCGTCGCGTACCCACCTCGAAAGGAACCTCAGCCATGACCGCTGCCACGAAGCCCTCCGCCACCCTCCGCGAGGTGATCGGCCTGGAGGCCGGGCTGCCCCGGCTCGGTGACACCACCCTGATCCTGATCGACTACCAGAACACGTACACCACCGGCGTGATGGAGCTGGAGGGCGCGCGCGAGGCGCTCGCCGCCGGCGCTCGGCTCCTGGCCGCCGCCCGCGCCGCCGGCATCCCCGTGATCCACGTCGTGAACGACGGGGGCGAGGGCACTCCCTACGACATCCGCGCGGAGATCGGCGCCGTCTGCGACGAGGTCGCCCCCGTCGACGGGGAGCCCGTCGTGGTCAAGCAGTTCCCCAACTCCTTCCACGACACCCGGCTCCAGGAGGTCCTCGGTGAGCTGGGCGTCGAGGCGGGCGCGGAGCTGGTGCTCGCCGGGTTCATGACGCACATGTGCGTCACCTTCACCGCCCAGGGGGCCTTCAACCTCGGCTACCGGCCCACCGTCGTCGCCGAGGCCACCGCCACCCGCACCCTCGCCGACACCGACGGCACCGCCCTGCCCGCGACGGCCCTGCACACCGCCGCGCTGGCCACGATCGGCGACCTGTTCGGCCGGGTCGCGCCGACGGTGGACGACCTGGTCACGACCTGATCGGCCAGGCGTCCGCTACAGGCGCGACGCCTTGAGGACCATGTGCAGCAGGAGCCGGTCCTCGCCCTCGTCCAGGTCCAGCTTCGTGAGCTGCTCCACGCGCGAGAGGCGGTAGTAGAGGGTCTGGCGGTGGATGCCCAGCTCGGCCGCCGCGCGTCCCGCCTGGCCCGCGCGGTCGAGGAACACCTCGGCCGTGCGGGCCAGTTCGCGATGGGTGGGGGAGAGGAGTTCGCGGGCCGCCGCGTCCCGCGCCGCCTCCGGGGGAAGGGCCGTGAGCAGCCGGTAGGGCCCGATGTCCGACCAGCGCGCGAGCGGCGCGAACCGCGGTTCGGCGAGCGCCGCCCGCGCCGCCGCCGTCGCCTCGCCCCAGGCCGCCCCCAGGTCGTCGAGCCCCCGCCGCGCCCCGGCCACCCCGGCCGCCGCGCCCTGCCCCGCCGACTCCGCCAGGCGCGCGGCCGCCGTGAGGGCGGGCGTCAGGGCGTCCGCCGACCGGAGGCGCACCAGGACCGCGAGCGCCTGGCCGAGGACGCCGGGCGCGGTGGCCCACGGCACCGTGCACAGCGCCGCCGCGCCCGGCACCGTCCGCAGTGCGGGCGCCTCGTCCGGGTCGGCGATCGGGTCGGGGGCGGGGGCGGCGGCCGCCGGTCCGCCGCCGGAGTGCCGTCGGGAGCCGGGGGAGTGCCAGGGCGCCACGCACACCAGGGCGTGCGGCCCGTCCGCGCGCGGCCCGAGCGCCGTGTGCAGCGCCGCCACCGTCATGTCCCGCTGCCAGCCGCGCTCCGCCGTCAGGGCCGCCCGGAACTCCCGGGTGAGGTCGGCGCCCGCCTGGGCCTCCTCCGCGAGCAGCGCCCCGATCCGCGCGGCCACCTCCATGGCGGCGGTGAGCTGGGCGTCCGTGGGGCCCGGCTCGTCGTCGAGCAGCCAGACGTAGCCCAGGGCGAAACCCCGATGGCGTACCGGGAGGCAGACGCGGCCGCGGTGCACGCCCGCTTCCGGGGTGGGCGGGATCCGGACCGGGCTTGTGGCGCGGGTGATGCCGAAGCTCTCGAACCAGGCGCGGACCTGGGCGGTGGAGCGGCGGGTGAGGATCGAGCGGGTCCTGACCGGGTCGAGGTCGGGCGCGTCGAGGCCGTCGCCGCCGTCGTGGGCGCCGAAGGCGATCAGCTCGAAGTCGCGGTTCTCCAGCGTGGCGGGCGCGCCGAGCAGGGTCGAGATCTCGTCGACCAGTTCCTGGTAGTCGCCCTTCACCCGCTGCCGCCCTTCGCTCGCGCCCGTGCCGTACGAAGCCCGTCCCGGGCCCGTCCGGAATCCATTGTCACGCAGTCCAGCCCGCCCCTCATACATATGTCTGAGATCCAGCCCACGGATGCGTGACAGGTGTCGATGGCCCACGGTCGGAGGGATCCATAAGTTTCACGGTGGTTCTCCGTGTCGTACCGGTTTTGTCGCAAAATTGTCGGTACGGCACTCGCTCGTACTCCCGTGGAGGTGCCCGTGCTGGGTCCCGTGATCCTTGCCGCGTCGCGCAGTGACCAGATGCGCCGTTTCGTGTCGGCGGCGCCGGGCACCAAGCAGGTCGTCGACCGGTTCATCGCCGGTGAGACGGTCGACCAGGTGGTCCCGATCGTCGTCGACGCCGCCGACAAGGGCCTCGAGGTCACCCTGGACGTGGTGGGCGAGGACATCACCACCGTCGAGCAGTCCCACGCCGCGCGCGACGCCTACCTGGAGCTCATCGACCGGCTCAAGGACCTCGGCCTCGGCACCAAGGCCGAGATGTCCGTGAAGCTGTCGATGTTCGGACAAGCGCTGGAGGGCGGCCACGAACTGGCCCTCGCCAATGTCCGGCCCGTCGTGGAGGCCGCCGCCGCGATCGGCACCACCGTCACCCTCGACGCCGAGGACCACACCACCCTCGACTCGATGTTCGCCATCCACGAGGAGCTGCGGCAGGACTTCCCGCAGACGGGCTGCGTGATCCAGTCGTACCTGTTCCGCACCGAGGACGACGCCCGCCGCCTGGCCGCCAACGGCAGCCGCGTGCGCATCGTGAAGGGCGCCTACAAGGAGCCCGCCTCCGTCGCGTACCAGGACAAGGCCGAGATCGACAAGGCGTACGTCCGGATCCTGAAGATCCTCATGGAGGGCTCCGGCTACCCCATGATCGGGTCCCACGACCCGCGACTCATCGCCATCACCCAGGAGCTCGCGCGCCGCGCCGGGCGCAAACTGGACGAGTACGAATTCCAGATGCTGTACGGCATCCGCAGCGACGAGCACCTGCGACTCGCCGCCGAAGGCCACCGGATGCGCGTGTACACCGCCTACGGCACCGACTGGTACGGCTACTTCATGCGCCGTCTCGCGGAGAAGCCGGCGAACCTGCTGTTCTTCGCCCGGTCGGTCCTCACCAAGGGCTGAGCCCGCCCCCGGCCGCCAGATTTCCCCCGCACAAAGGAGTTACGGAACTCATGGACGCTGTGACCCAGGTCCCCGCCCCGGTCAACGAGCCGGTCCACGGCTACGCCCCCGGCTCCCCGGAGCGCGCCCGGCTCGAGACCAAGCTCAAGGAGCTGTCCGAGAACCCGATCGAGCTGCCGATGACGATCGGCGGCGTGAAGCGCCTCGGCGGCGGCGAGCCCTTCCAGGTCGTGCAGCCGCACAACCACCAGGCCGTCATCGGCACCGGCCGCGGCGCCACCCAGCAGGACGCCCAGGACGCGATCGACGCCGCCCTGGCCGCCGCCCCGGCGTGGCGCGCGATGTCCTTCGACGACCGCGCCGCGATCATCCTGCGCGCCGCCGAGCTGCTGTCCACGACGTGGCGCGAGACGCTGGCCGCCTCCACCATGCTCGGCCAGTCCAAGACCGCCCAGCAGGCCGAGATCGACACTCCCTGTGAGCTCGTCGACTTCTGGCGCTTCAACGTGAAGTACGCCCGCGACCTGCTCGCCGAGCAGCCCCCGGCGAACTCCACGGGCGTCTGGAACCGTCTGGACCACCGCCCGCTCGAGGGCTTCGTCTACGCGATCACCCCGTTCAACTTCACGGCCATCGCGGGCAACCTCCCCACCGCCCCGGCCCTGATGGGCAACGTGGTCGTGTGGAAGCCGTCCCCGACGCAGACGCACGCCGCCGTCCTCCTCATGCAGCTCCTGGAGGAGGCGGGCCTGCCCAAGGGCGTCATCAACCTGGTCACCGGCGACGGCATCGCGGTCTCCGAGGTCGCCCTGCACCACCGCGACCTCGCGGGCATCCACTTCACCGGCTCGACGGCGACCTTCCAGCACCTGTGGAAGACGGTCGGCGAGAACATCGCGAAGTACCGCACCTACCCGCGTCTGGTCGGCGAGACCGGCGGCAAGGACTTCGTCGTCGCGCACCCGAGCGCCGACCGCGCCGTCCTGAAGACCGCGCTGACCCGCGGCTCCTTCGAGTTCCAGGGCCAGAAGTGCTCCGCGTCCTCGCGCGCGTACATTCCGGCCTCCATCTGGAACTCGGGCTTCAAGGAGGAGTTCGCGGCCGAGGTCGACGGCATCAAGATGGGTGACGTCACCGACCTGTCGAACTTCATCGGCGCCGTCATCGACGAGCGTTCCTTCGCGAAGAACAAGGCCGCGATCGACCGCGCCAAGGCGGACGAGACCTGCACGATCGTCGCGGGCGGCACCTACGACGACTCCGTCGGCTACTTCGTGCGCCCGACCGTCGTCGAGTGCACCGACCCGGCCAACGAGGTCTTCACGACGGAGTACTTCGGCCCGTTCCTCGCCGTGCACGTCTATGAGGACGACAAGTACGAGGAGATGCTGACCCAGATGGAGTCGGCGTCGGACTACGCGCTCACCGGCTCGGTCATCGCGGGTGACCGCGCCGCCGCCGCGTACACGATGGAGAAGCTCCGCTACGCCGCGGGCAACTTCTACATCAACGACAAGTCGACCGGCGCCGTCGTCGGCCAGCAGCCCTTCGGCGGCGGCCGTGCCTCCGGCACCAACGACAAGGCCGGCGCCCCGCAGAACCTGCAGCGCTGGACCCTGACCCGCGCCATCAAGGAGACGCTGGTCCCGCCGACCGAGTACGGCTACCCGCACATGGGCTGACCCCCCGACCGGCGTCGGACCCGCCCGAGGTCCGACGCCACCCACACCCCCGCCCCCGGCCTGGGCCCCACCCCGGCCGGGGGCGGTGACGTGTCCGGACTACCGCACCCGCCGGGCGAGGAAGTCGTCGATCAGGCCGGCGATCTGCTCCGCGTGCGTCTCCAGGGCGAAGTGGCCCGTCGGCAGCAGGTGGATCTCCGCCTCGGGCAGGTCGCGCTGGAAGGCGACCGCCCCCGCGGGCACGAAGATCTCGTCGTGGCCGCCCCACACGGCGAGCACCGGCACCTGGCTCGCGCGGAAGTAGGCGTGGAAGTCCGGGTAGAGGTCGATGTTGCTGCCGTAGTCGCCCATGAGGGCCAGCTGGATCTCGTCCTGGCCCGCGCGCGCCATCAGGGCCGCGTCGTGCTCCCAGGCGTCCGGGCTGACCGCGCTCGGGTCCGGGACGCCGTGCGTGTACTGCCACTTGATGCCCTCGGGGGAGCGGATCTCGCGCACCGGCCCGGCCGTCTCCTCGCTCGGCGCCGCGATGTACGCGAACACGGGCGCCCACGCCTCCTTGCCGAGCCCCTCCTCGTACGCGTTGCCGTTCTGCGTGACGATCGCCGTGACCCGGTCCGGGTGGGCGAGCGCGAGGCGCAGGCCGATCGGGGCGCCGTAGTCCTGCACGTACAGCGCGAACCGCTCCAGGCCGATCGCCTCGGTGAACTCGGCGGTGACGAGGGCGAGTTCGGCGAAGGTGTACGGGAAGTCGGCGACGGCGGGCGTCGCCGAGCGCCCGAAGCCGATGTGGTCCGGAGCGATCACGCGATAGCGCCCGGCGAGGCGCGGGATGAGGTCCCGGAACATGTGCGAGCTGGTCGGGAAGCCGTGCAGAAGCAGCAGGGCGGGGGCGTCGGCGGGGCCCGCCTCGCGGTAGAAGACCTCGTGGCCGCGGACGTCGATGGACCGGTAGTGCACCTGGGTGCTCATCTCTAACCCCTCAAGTTTGCTTTGGTGGTTGCGATAGGGCGAGTAGAGCATGCTCGCGACTAACTGGTCAAGATGCTTTTAATGGTTAGAGGAATCGCGCTCGCACTTGAATGTGACACCGGCGTCAACTTCTACGGTTCCGGCATGACGAACGCCTCGCTTCTCGCCCCGTACTCCGCCGGTCACCTCGGCCTCCTGCCCAACCGCATCGTCATGGCTCCCATGACCCGCGCCCGCGCCGCCGAGGACGGCACCCCGTTGCCCGTCGTCGCCGACCACTACGCCCAGCGCGCGAGCGCGGGCCTCATCGTCACCGAGGGCATCTGGCCCAGCAGCCGGGGCCAGAGCGGCTGGCGCTTCCCCGGGCTCGAGACCGCCGCGCACATCGAGGGCTGGCGGCACGTGACCGACGCCGTGCACGCCGCGGGGGGCCGTATCTACGCGCAGTTGATGCACGGCGGCCGCAACGGCCACCCGCTGGCCCGCATCGACGGCGACCTGCCGCTCGCGCCGTCGGCCGTGACCCCGCCCGGCCACGCGCACGGCCCCGACGGCAGCAAGCCCGACTACGTCGCCCCGCGCGAGATGAGCCTCGACGACATCCGCACGGCGGTCCAGGACTTCGTGGACGCCGCCCGCAACGCCGTCGAGGCCGGTTTCGACGGCGTCGAACTGCACGGCGCCAACAGCTACTTGATCCACCAGTTCCTCGCCGACAACACCAACCTGCGCGACGACGCGTACGGCAGGGGCTCGGTCGCCGACCGCATCCGGTTCGCCGTCGAGGTCGTGCGCGCCGTCGCCGACGCCATCGGCGCCCGGCGGCTCGGCCTTCGGCTCTCCCCCGGCAACCCGCAGTTCGGCATGTCCGAGGCCGACCCCGGCCCCGTCTACCGCGCGCTGCTCGACGAGATCGACGGACTCGGCCTCGCCTACCTCCACCTCACCGACAACGACACCTACCCCGCCCTCGCCGACCTGCGCCCCCACTGGCACGGCCTGCTCATCGGCAACGTCGGCGAGAACGGCGACCCGACGACGCGCGAGGCCGGCGAGGCCGTCCTCGCGTCCGGCCGCGCCGACCTCGTCTCCTACGGGCGGGCGTTCATCTCCAACCCCGACCTGCCCGAGCGGTTCGCGGTCGGCGCGGCCCTCCAGGACATCGACGCGGCGCACCTCTATACGCACGGGGCCGAGGGCTACACCGACTACCCGGCGTTGGCAGGGGAGCCGGTGTAGCCGCCGGGCCGGTCAGACCTCCACGAGCACCTGGTCCAGTGCTTTGCGCACCAGGTCGGGGACCTGGCAGTCCGGGGCCGGATAGCCGACGGGGACCACCGCGAACGCCTTCTCGTTCGCCGGGCGGCCCAGCACCTCCGACAGGAACCGCATCGGGCTCGGCGTGTGCACCAGCGCGGCCAGGCCCGACAGGTGCAGCGCGGACAGGAGCATGCCGACGGCGATGCCGACGGACTCGTCCACGTAGTAGTGCTTGTGCTTGGTGCCGTCCTCGCCCAGCCAGTACCGCTGCTGGAAGACGACGATCAGCGCGGGCGCGTCCGTCAGGTGCCGCTTCACCTCGTCCGTGCCGAGCGGGCGTAGCGCGGCCAGCCACTCCTCGCCGAGCCGCCCGTCGTAGGAGATGCGCTCCTCGTGCTCGGCGGCCTCGCGGATGCGGCGGCGTATCTCGGGATCCTGTACGAGGACGAACGTCCACGGCTGCTGGTGCGCGCCCGACGGCGCGGTCGCCGCGCAGGCGATGGCGTCCCGCACCGCCTGCGTCGGCACCGGGTCCGACGAGAACTGCCGCACCGTGCGGCGCTCCCGCATGCGGTCCCTCAACTCCGCGGCCTGGCTGAGGGATTCGGCCTCCGGCATGCGGGCCGGGCGGTAGGGGACGGAGCGGTAGGGCTGCCCGTGGATGGGGGTCCAGCGCTCTTCGGGGTGTCCGGTCTCCGGCTTGCTCTGTTCGGTATCAGGCATGAGCCGAGTGTGCCGCGCGGGGGCGGGGGCGGACAGGGGGCGGTAGCGGGTTTCGGGGGCGGGCCGGGTGTCGGTGCGTCGGCCCCTTCGGGCAGGTGCCGGTCAGCTCCAGCTGCCTACGATCAGCGAGAGGCCGATGGTGAATCCGGTGCCGAGCAGGGCCAGATACAGGCCGTACCAGCGGCGCAGGCGGTGGGCGAGGAAGCCGAACGCGCCGCACGCCAGGCCCACCGTGAGGGTGCGTGAGCCGCGCGCGAGGGCCGACTGGGCCAGCCAGTCCGGGGCCGGGACGTCGGCGTGGCCCGCTCCGGCCGCGTACACCTTGAAGGGGATGCCGTTCCACGGCTGGTCGCGGACCGCCGCCGCGGAGTCCGTGGCCAGCTCTTGTCGCACCTCCGCGCGCATCCGGTCCGTGGTGAGCGGCTGTGGCAACTGGGCGCCGGACGCGGCGAGTTGGAGGGCGAGGACGCCGCCCGCCAGCGTTCCCGCCAGGGCCGCGAGGGACAGCTTCAGGGCGCGGCGCGGTACCGCCACGCACACGATCGCCAGGAGCAGCTCCGGCATCAGCGGCCAGCTCAGGGCCTCCGCGAACGCCCAGGCGAACGCCAGCGGCAGCGCCCAGCGGCTCGCGAGGACGCGGGCGACGCGCTTGCGGACGCGTGAGTCCTTCAGGGGTTCCTCGGTGGTACGGCGGTGCAGTGCCGACACCGCGTCGCGGGCCTCCTCCGGGGTCGCCGTCGGCGGGAGCGGGGTGCCGATGCGGACGCGGACCAGGGCCGGGCGCAGGGGGCCGTGCTTCGGCAGGAGGCGGTCCGTGCCCGCGATGCCCACCGGGACCACGGGGACGTTCGCCTCCCTCGCCAGGACCAGGGCGCCCTTGTGGAACGCGCCCAGCTCGCCCGCCCGGGCGCGGGTGCCCTCCGGGAACAGGACCACGGCGCGGCCCGCGCGCAGGTCGGCCGTCCTGGCCAGGAGGTCGTCCATGCCGCCGCCCGTGCGGCGTACGGGGAAGCCTGCGGCCAGGCGGGAGCAGACGCGGCTGCGCCAGCGGGAGGCGAACCAGTAGTCCGCCGCCGCGGCGATCGTGGGGGCGTGGGTCGCGTCCAGGGCGGCCAGGAGGGCCGCTGTGTCCGCGTGGGAGGTGTGGTTCGCGACGACCACGCAGCCGCCCTTGGGGAGGTGGCCGTGGCGGGAGACGCCTCCGGTGAGGGTGAGGAGGGTCCACCAGAGGGCTCGCCGTAGGAGCGCCGCGGTGTGCTTTCCCCAGTCCCGCCCCTTCTCCGAAACCGGGGCTCTGCCCCTGGACCCCGGGGTGGGTGTCCCGTTGCCGTGGGACGGGCCGCCGCCGATCGGCGCTTCGCGCCTCGTCCTCAAACGCCGGACGGGCTGAGAAGTTGCCGGGCCGCGTGTTCGGCGGGCCGTCCCCCGGACCCGGTACGGGTGCGCGGGCCGGTGTGGGCTGCGGGGCAGCGTCGTCACAGTGTCACCGCCATCGTCACGAGCAGGGCCAGGAGCAGGGAGTCGACCCGGTCCAGGAGGCCGCCGAAGCCGGGGAGCCAGGTGCCCGCGTCCTTGACGCCCGCCTCGCGCTTCACCATGGACTCCAGGAGATCGCCGAGGACGCAGCCGGTCAGGACGGCGAGCCAGAGCAGGGGTGTGAAGGCGCCGACCGCGGCCAGGGCGGCGGCGGTCGCGGCGGCCGAGCCGAGGACGCCCGCCCAGGTCTTGTTGGGGGACAGGGCGGAGAGGGGGCGGGCCAGCGGGCCCCGGCGGCCCAGGGCCGTGCCGCCGCACCACGCGCCCACGTCGCCGAACGCCACCGCCACGCCCACCGCCACCGCCGTGTCGCCGAGCAGGACGAGGCCGGTCAGGGACACGGGGATCCACAGCAGGCCGAAGACGGTACGGGCGGCGCGGGTGAAGCCGTGGGCCGCGTCGCCGGAGAACAGCGCGGGCAGCGCGGCGACGAGCAGGAGCGCGCCGAAGGCCCGTACGTCGAGGGCGTCCGGCGCGGCCCAGGCCGCCGCCGGGAGCAGGACCGCCGCCGTCCACAGCACCGCGCGTTCGCCGCGCGGCAGGGCCGCCATCCGGGCGTACTCGCCGACCGCGACCGCCCCGAGCCCCGCCGCGAGCACGAACGCGCCCGCCGGGCCCGCCCAGAACGCCCCGAGGAACAGCGGCGCCGCCAGCGCCCAGGTCCGCCACCGCCGCCGCAGCTCGGCCCGCATCCGCACCCGCGCGGGCAGCGCGGCCACGGCCACACCCCCGGCCCCGAGCACCCCGGCCACGACCGGCACGGCCCGCCCGACCGCCTCACCGACAAGAACCGCGAGACTCATCGCACCCTCAACTCCCCATGCACTGCAAGCGTTTCGGACCGGCTGGACGTCCTCGCCCGCCCCGGCGACGGGACCGCCTCCGGCTGCCCCGCCGCCTCCGGCTGTCCCGGTCGCCCAGGCTCTTCCAACGCCCCCGACTCCCGCGGAGCCTGCGGCTGCCCCGGTGTCGTCGGCGGCCCGGGCCTCTCCGGCTGTCCCGGCGTCGCTTGCTGTTCCGGCGAGGGGGGCGTCTCTGGCTGCCCCGCCGCCTCCGGCCGCCCTGGTCGCGCCGGTGCTTCCAGCGCCTCCAACTGCCGCGGAGCCTGCGGCTGCCCCGGCCTCTCCAGCCGCCCCGGAGCCGTCCGCGGCCCCGGCGCCGTCGGCTGCCTCGCCTCGCCCAACTCCCGCCACAGCCGCACGCACCGCGTCCCCGCCGTCACCGCCGAGCCCGCCGCGATCACCGCGAGGATCGGGACCCACCAGCCGGACGCCGCCGCCACGACCACGAGGGCGCAGCGTTCCGTCTTGCCGACCGGGCCGCCGTTGAGGCGCGGTGCGCCCGCCGCCGCGCCCGCGAGGGAGACCCAGGACGGGAGTGTCGCCGCCAGGGCCGCCGTCGCCACCAGCCACAGGGGGGCCAGGGGCAGGAAACCGGCGATGACGGCCAAGTCGGCAGCCCTGTCGCCCAGTTCGTTGAGGAGGGCGCCGCGCCGCGTGGTGCGGCCGGTGTCGCGGGCCAGGGCGCCGTCGAGGTTCGCGAACGCCAGGCGGGCCGCGAGCAGGAGCGCCACCGGCAGGGCCGCGAGCAGGGCCGCGAGCGGGGCCGGGAGCCAGGTGGGGAGCCAAGTCGGGAGCCAGGTCGGTGGCCAAGTCGGGAGCCAGGCCAGGGTCGCTCCCGCGCCCGCCGCGCACACCACGCCCGCCGCGGTCAGCGTGTCCGGGGACACCTCGCGGCGGGCCAGCGCGCCGCGCACGCCGGAGAGCTTCCGCGCGTACCAGGGCTTCAGCGCGTACAGGCCGGGACCGGGAGATCCTGAGGAGCCGGAAGGAGCGTTCATGCAGGTGACTCTGCCGCCGCCGGGGGCGCCGGAAAATCGGGGTGCGTACTCAAATGGGGTCTGAGTACCGTAGGTCCGTGATCAATTCGACCACCTCCCCTTCCCCTGTCGGCGCGGTGCTGCGCACAGCCCACACCGCCGACTTGACCGCCGCCGAACTCAGCGCGGGACGCGCCCTGATGGACCTCGCCTTCGACGGCGACTTCAGCGACGAGGACTGGGCGCACGGACTCGGCGGCATGCACGCGCTCGTCCACGACGCGGACGGCACCCTGCTCGCGCACGGCAGTGTCGTCCAGCGCCGCGTGCTGCACAACGGCCGTTCCCTGCGCGTCGGTTACGTCGAGAACGTCGCCGTGCGCCCCGACCGGCAGCGCCAGGGCCTCGGCGGGCAGGTGATGAGCGCCCTGGAGCGGGTCGTCGACGGCGGCCACGACCTCGGCGTCCTCTCCCCGTCCGACGAGGGCGAGAAGCTGTACCGCGCGCACGGCTGGGTGACCTGGCCGGGCACCGTCGGCACGCTCGGCCCCGAGGGCCCGGTCTCCATGCCCGACGAGGACCCGCCGATGCTGTGGGGCGCCGACCTCGACCCGGCCCACGAACTGCTCATCGACTGGCGGGACGGGGACGTGTTCTAGGAGGCCGGGCCGCCGCCGCTGAGGTACGGCCGCGCGATGCGGCTACGCGGTACGGCCGCGCGGTACGGCTACGCGTCCGTCGCGCGGATGATCATCTTGCCCACGTTCGCACCGCGCAGCATCCCCAGGAACGCCGTCACGATCTGGTCGAAGCCGTCCACGATCGTCTCGTCGAGGCCGATGCGTCCGCTCTGCAGATGCGGCACCACGAAGTCGTACAACTCGTCCTGCAGATCACGGTGGTTGCGCACGTGGAAGCCCTCCATGCGCAGGCTCTTCTCCACGATCTCGGTGAGGTTGCGGGGCGCGGACAGCGGCTGCGGGTCGTTGTACTGCGCGACGGTCCCGATCCGCACGATCCGGCCGAACTCCCGCAGGCCCTCGATCGCCGCCTCCAACTGCTCGCCGCCGACGTTGTCCACGTACACGTCGACGCCGTCGGGGGCGGCCTTCGCGAGCAGGTCCACGGCGGGACCCGCGTGGTAGTCGAAGGCGTCGTCGTAGCCGACCTGCTCCGTCAGGTACGCCACCTTCGCGGGCGAGCCCGCGCTGCCGACGATCCGGCCCGCGCCCATGACCCGCGCGAGCCGCCCCGTGGCCGTCCCCACACCGCCCGCCGCCGCGGAGACGAACAGGTCCTCGCCCTCGCGCAGCTTCGCGATCCGGGTCAGACCCACGTACGCCGTCAGGCCCGTGCCGCCGAGGATGCTCATGTACGCCGACAGCGGCACCCCGTCGAAGCGCGGCAGGCGGCGGACCTCCTCCGGGGTCACCACCGCGTGGGTGCGCCAGCCCTGCCGGTGGAAGACGATCTCGCCCTCGGCGAGCTCCGGCGCCCGGGAGGCGGTCACGCGGCCGATGGTGCGGCCTTCGAGGGGGGCGTTCAGGGCGAACTCGCCGTCCATCATCTCGCGGTGGTACGGGTCGACGGACCAGTAGAGGTTCTCCACCAGGGCGGTGCCCGGCGCGGGCTCCGGCACCGCGGACTCCACGAACGCGAAGTCGTCGGGGGTGGGGAAGCCGTGCGGGCGGGCGATCTGGTGGACGGTGCGGGCGCGGGTGCCGGAGAAGCTGTTCATGGAGCTGACCGTAGAGGGGGAATGCGGGGGAGCGGCAGAGGGTTCGGTTCATGGAACGCGCCGAAGCATGAGCGCTCCTCATGGGGTCAGATGGGATTCCCCTGCGAGGGGTGCTCGGCGGAGGATCCGGACAGAACCAGACAGGACCAGGTGAGAACCGGTGGCCGAGCCCGACCTCGCCCCGCACGAACTGCGGATCATCGTCGCCGTCGAGCGCGCCCGGAGCTTCTCCGGCGCCGCCCGAGACCTCGGCCTCACGCAGTCGGCGGTGTCGCACTCGGTGCGCGGCACGGAGCACAAGCTCGGGGCGGTGCTCTTCGAACGCGGCCGCAAGGGCGCGACGCCCACCCCGGCGGGCGAGCGGGCCGCCGCCCACGCGCGCCGCGTGCTGCGGCTCCTGGAGACCCTCGTCGCCGAGACCCGGGGCGCCGCGAGCGCCACGAGCACCGGCGGCCCCGGGGAGCCCACCCTCACCGGCCCCCTGCGCATCGCCGCCTTCCGCAGCGCCGCCCTGCATCTCCTGCCGCCCGCCCTCGCGAACCTGCGGGCCCGCCACCCCGGCCTGGAACCCGAGGTCCGCGTGGTCCGTGAGCTGGGCCGCGGCACCGCGGGCGAGGTCGCCGACGGGCGCGCGGACCTCGGCATCGCGACCATCGGGACCACCTCACCGATCCCGCCCGGCCTCGTCGGCGGCGTGCTCGTCGAGGAGCCCTACTCCTTCGTGCACCCGGCGGGGCACCCCGACCCGCGCTCCCTGCCGCTCGTGGACTGGGCCGAGAACTGCACCTCGTACACCCGCGACTGGTGGGCGGGCCAGGACTGGATCCCGCGGGCGACCACGCAGACCGAGGACGACGGGGCGGTGCTCGCGATGGTGAGCGCCGGGCACGCCATGGCGATCATGCCCGCCCTGTCCCTGACCGGAGCGCCGTCGACGGTGCAGATCACCGATCTTGGCGCCGACCGCCCGACGCGCTCCGTGGGCTATGTCACCACGCCTGAGCAGGCCGGATCGCTGGCTGTTCGGGCCCTCATCCGGGAGCTGCGGGCCCTGCGGGCGCACCCGGAAGCGGAAGCGGAGTCGTCCGCCCCGGTGAGCGCCGTCTCAGATAGTAGGAAGTCCGAGTAACTGTAGAGACAAGTCGGCGAAGCTGTCTTAGCTTTGTAGGAGCCGAACGTCTCGCTCGATCAAGCGATTGGCGGCTGCGAGCCGGGCCCCGCGCAGGCGAACCCTGCGGCCCACGCTCCCCGCCCCTTCTGGCGTCTCGTAACCCTCTTTTCTCCTCGTACGACCGTGCGTACGTGGATCCGCACTCCCGGATGCGATCTAAGGAGTCGATTTCCCATGGCCGAGACGACCGCCCGCCGAGTCCGCCACGCCGTCCGCCCCAGCGAGTCCGAGCGCAAGAACGCCGCCGCCGCCCTTCAGCGGGCCCTGGACCGCAGGGACAACGGCGGCGAGACGGGGCACTGAGCCCCGTCGCCCCGTCCGTCCCCCAGCCTCCGTGCTCGATCCAGCTCCCGTGCTCGATCTAGCTCCCGCGCTCGATCTCGAAGTGGTCCACGCGCTCGCCGCTCTCGGCGAGCGCGGAGACCGTGAGCTTCGGGTGCGCCCCGGCCGTCACCTCCACCGCGAGGAACGAGAAGCCGGTGTAGCGCACCCGTGACCACTGCACCGTGTCCGGGTCGGGCAGGCGCAGCTTGGTCCAGTGGAAGGTGAGGATCGTGCCCTCGTCCTTCTCGTGGCCCTCGTAGCTGTCCTCGACCCCGGCCGGGAAGCTGTACAGGTCCTTGCCGGCGCCGCCCGCGGTGACGTACACGATGCCGTCGCGCGTCGGATCGGTCGACGCGCCGACCGGTACCGGTTTGCCGACCTCGCCGCCCTTGATGGCGTCGGTCCGCTCGTAGACGTGGTTGTGGCCGTTGATCACCAGGTCCACCTGGTGCTTGGTGAACAGCGGCAGCCACGCGTCGCGCACTCCGCCGTCGGAGCCGTGCGTCGCCGTGGAGTACGTGCAGTGGTGGAAGAACACCACGATGAAGTCGATGTCCTCGTCGGCGCGCAACTGCCCGAGCCGCTTGTCGAGCCAGGCGGTCTGCTTGCCGTCCGTGTAGCCCTTGTTGGCGGGGATCTCGTACGAGACGTCGTTCGCGTCCAGGGCGACGACGCCGACGTTGCCGTAGCGGAACGAGTAGACGCCCGGCGCGTTCTTCGCGTCGAAGCCGTTCTCGGGCAGCGACCAGCGGGCCGACTGGCCGCCGTAGCCGTTCGGCGAGTACCACGCCTCCATGTCGTGGTTGCCGGTCGTCACCATCCACGGCACGGACTTCGCCACCGACTCGGTCTGCGCGAGGAACTGGTCCCACACGCGGGCGTCGTACCTGTCGCCCTCCTTGCCGTGGCCCGTGGTGTCCGCGTAGCAGATGTCGCCCGCGTGCAGATGGAACGACGGGTTCTGCCCCAGGATCAACTGGTCGTTGGCCAGCGCCTCGTAGCTCACGCCCTGGTCGCCGAAGGCCGTGAAGACGAACTTCTCCGGCCGCGCCGGGGCCGTGCGGAACGAGCCGAGCGTGGCGAGGCGCTCCGGCGACGCCGGGTCGAAGCCGTCGTGGCCGACGCCGTAGTAGTACGTGGTGCCGGGCTTCAGGCCGTCGAGGGCCGCGTGCAGGTAGTACTGCTCGACCTTCGGGAGCTTCTTCGACAGGGACGGCGTGTGCAGGTCGCGCACCTCCGCCTCGATCTTCCGGCTCAGCTCCCAGGGCTTCAGGCCCACCCGCACGTAAGGGGACTTGACCGCGAACGGCACCTGCCAGGAGATGCGCATCTGCGTCTTCGGGTCGGCGCCGAACGCGAGATGGCGGCCGAACGGCGCGACGAGCTTCCCGTCGACCCGCACCGGGCCGCGCGGCGCCGCGAGCGGGGACGTGGCGGTGGGGCGCTCCGCGTACGCGCTGCCCGAGCTGCCCGCGAGGAGGCCGATGCCGCCCGCGACGCCCGCCGTCGCGAAGGAACTGGCGAGCACCTTGCGGCGCGAGAACCTCGCGCGCAGGTATTCGTGCTGCTCCGGCATGCTCAGGCGGCTCGCGAGCTCCTCCGGGAGCCCGACGTTGGGGGTGTCCATGACCAGGGAACTTCCCAGGGACGTCCAACTCAGGCCGGACGTACAGGTGAAGAGAGCGTGTCCATGTGGTGGCGCACATGCGGAACCTTCCGATCCCTGTCCCCTTCTTGTCCGTATGGCGGACAGGGAATGTCATTGGATGGGACGAGGAGTACGGTGCCGTCATGTCTCGCAGCATCAATCTCGCAGTGATCCCCGGAGATGGGATCGGCCAGGAAGTCGTGGCCCAGGGGCTCAAGGTCCTCAACGCCGTCCTCCCGCAGGATGTGAAGCTGGAGACCAAGGAGTACGACTTCGGGGCGCGCCGCTATCACGCGTCCGGTGAGACCCTCACCGACGCCGACCTCGCGGACCTCAAGAAGCACGACGCGATCCTGCTCGGTGCCATCGGCGACCCCTCGGTCCCCTCCGGCGTCCTGGAGCGCGGCTTCCTGCTCAAGCTCCGCTTCGCCTTCGACCACCACGTCAACCTGCGCCCCTCGCGGCTGCTGCCCGGCGTGGCCACGCCGCTCGCGGGCCAGCCCGAGATCGACTTCGTGGTCGTGCGCGAGGGCACCGAGGGCCCCTACACCGGCAACGGCGGCACCATCCGCAAGGGCACCCCGCACGAGGTCGCCACCGAGGTCTCCGTGAACACGGCCTTCGGCGTGGAGCGGGTCGTCCGGGACGCCTTCGCCCGCGCGCAGGCCCGCCCGCGCAAGAAGCTGACGCTGGTCCACAAGAACAACGTGCTCGCCTTCGCGGGCCACCTGTGGACGAACGTCTTCAACGCGGTGGCCAAGGAGTTCCCCGAGGTCACCACCGACTACATCCACGTCGACGCGGCCACGATCTACCTGGTCACCGACCCCGGCCGGTTCGACGTGATCGTCACCGACAACCTCTTCGGCGACATCATCACCGACCTCGCCGCGGCCGTCTCCGGCGGCATCGGCGTCGCGGCCTCCGGCAACATCAACCCGAGCCGCGAGTTCCCCTCGATGTTCGAGCCCGTGCACGGCTCGGCGCCCGACATCGCGGGCCAGGGCAAGGCCGACCCGACCGCCACCGTGCTGTCCGTCGCCCTGCTGCTGCGCCACCTCGGGTACGACGACGAGGCGAACCGCGTCGAGGAGGCCGTCTCCGCCGACCTCGGCGGACGCGGTGACACCACTCGTACCACCGACGAGATCGGCGACGCGCTCGCCGTACGCGTAGCGGGCTGATCCGCCGGTCACCAGCTCCGTCACAGCAAGCCGCCGGGTCGCACAAGCACCCGGCGGCTTCTCGTTTGCGCCCACCGGGTGTCACCATCGAACCCAGGGCCGCCCCAGGCCGCCGTTTCGTCCAGGTCGTCCCGCGAGCGATAATCGAACGTGGGGCCGCGAAACGGCGCACGCCCGGACGCCGCGAGGAATCGCGCGCGTACGGGTCTCGGCGCGGTCCGTCACACACAAACCGGTGAAGGACACGCAACCATGACGACGCCCACGATCGAGCTCAAGCCCTCCTCGACCCCGGTCTCCGCCAAGGAGCGCGAGGCGGTCCTGGCCAGCCCCGGGTTCGGCCGCCACTTCACCGACCACATGGTGACCATCCGCTGGACGGAGGGCCGCGGCTGGCACGACGGCCAGCTCGTTCCCTACGGCCCGCTCTCCCTGGACCCGGCGACGACCGTCCTGCACTACGCCCAGGAGATCTTCGAGGGCCTCAAGGCCTACCGCCAGCCCGACGGCTCCGTCGCCCTGTTCCGCCCCGAGGCCAACGCCCGGCGCTTCCAGGCGTCCGCCCGTCGCATGGCCATGCCGGAGCTGCCCGTCGACACCTTCCTCGAGGCCTGTGACGCGCTGGTCCGCCAGGACATCGACTGGGTGCCCGCGCACGGCGGCGAGGAGTCGCTGTACCTGCGCCCGTTCATGATCGCCACGGAGGCCGGGCTCGGTGTGAAGCCGGCCAACGAATACCTCTTCGTCGTCATCGCCTCGCCCGCCGGCGCCTACTTCCCCGGCGGCGTCAAGCCCGTCTCCATCTGGCTCTCCGAGGACCGCGTGCGCGCCGTCCCCGGCGGCATGGGCGACGCCAAGACCGGCGGCAACTACGCCGCGTCCCTGCTCGCCCAGGCCGAGGCCGCCGAGAAGGGCTGCGACCAGGTCGCCTACCTCGACGCCGTCGAGCACAAGTGGGTCGAGGAACTGGGCGGCATGAACCTGTACTTCGTGTACGGCGACAAGATTGTCACCCCCGAGCTGACCGGCTCCCTGCTCGCCGGTATCACCCGCGACTCCCTGCTCTCCGTCGCCCGCGACCTCGGCTACACCTCCGAGGAGGGCCGTGTCTCCATCGACCAGTGGCAGGCCGACACCGCGAACGGCACCCTCACCGAGGTCTTCGCCTGCGGCACCGCCGCCGTCATCACGCCCGTCGGCACGGTCAAGTCCGCCCGCGGCGAGTGGACGCAGAGCGACGGCGCGCCCGGCGAGGTCACCATGAAGCTGCGGGACGCGCTGCTCGACGTCCAGCGCGGTGTCGCGGCCGACCCGCACGGGTGGATGCACCGCCTGGGCTGAGCCCACTCTCGATCGTCCGGCCACGGAGGCCGGGTCCGGCAGTCACCTGCCGGACCCGGCCTCCGTGTCTTTTCGGACCGTTTCAGCCCGTTTCAGACTGTTTCGGGCCGCCTCAGGTCGCCTCGGGCCGCCTGTCGGGTCGCCTCAGGCCGTCTTCTCGGGGTGACCCGGGCGTGCGGTGAGCGCCAGGCTCTCGGGCACGGCCGCGCTCGCGCGGCGGAACGCGGCGGCGAGAGCGGCCCGGCCGGGCGCGGGCGCACCCGTGGTCCAGGAGTCCAGGCCCCGGTGCCAGGCGGCCACGAGCAGGTCCACGGCGAGATGCGCGCGGAGGTGGTCCGGGTCGTCCGGGTCGTCCGGGGTGCCACCGAGGTCGAAGCGGCGTACGACGATGTCCAGGGCGGCGCGGCCGGTGCGGTCGCAGAACGCGAGGCCGTGCGCGTCCATCGACGGGTTCCGCGCGGCGAGACGGCGGCTGAGCAGCACCCGGTGCGCCCACTCCTCCTCGCCGGGCATCCGGTCGAGCGTGGTGAGCAGGACGTCGCGCAGCAGCTCGTGCAGCGGCCCGCCCTGCGGACGCACCTGCTCCAGCTCGTCGAGGAACACCGTCCACAGGTCGTGCAGCGGCGCGCAGGCCACGTCTTCCTTGCTGGTGAACGTGCGGAAGAAGGTCCGCTTGGACACCTCCACGGTGTCGCAGAGCTCGTCGAGCGTGACGCCGTCGAAGCCGCGCTCCGTGAACAGCTCCAGGGCGGTGTCCACCAGGGCCTGCCGGGTGCGGAGCTTCTTGCGTTCGCGCAGGGGGAGCTGGGCGGTGGGGCGGGCGGAGTCCATATGGGGAGTGTAGCTCGGTAGCCAATGCTCCTTGATGGCTTGTGCCACTGAGTGGCACTATGGCTGCGCCCCGGTTCGGGGCGACTGCCGTGCCCGGCTTGCTTCGTCCTGCCTGTGAAAGGTGACTTCGTCATGCGTGCTCTCCTCGTCGACCCCACCGCCCCAGCCGGACTCCGCCTCGGTTCCGCGCCCGACCCCCAACCCGCCCCGCACCAGGCCCTCGTCAGGGTCGCCGCGACCTCCCTCAACCACGGCGAGGTCGCGATCGTCGCCCCCGGTGCCGCGCCCGGCACCGTCCTCGGCTGGGACGCCGCCGGGTACGTCGAGCGGGCCGCCGCCGATGGCTCCGGGCCCCCGGCCGGCACGCCCGTGGTGACCCTCGGCGAGGCCGGCGGCTGGGCCGAACTCCGCGCCGTGGACACGCGATTCATGGGCGTGGTGCCGGACGGGGCCGACCTCGGCGCCATCAGTACGATCCCCGTCGCCGGGGCCAGCGCGCTGCGGGCCCTGCACCGGGTGGGGCCCCTGCTCGGGCGGCGGATCCTGGTCACCGGGGCCACGGGTGGGGTCGGGCGGTACGCCGTGCAGTTGGCCCGGCAGGGCGGGGCGTACGTGGTCGCCGCGACCGGGGACCCGGCGGGGCGGGGGGAGATGCTGCGGGGGCTCGGCGCGCACGCCGTCGTGTCCGACCCCGCCGAGGTCGAGGGGGTCGTCGACGGGGTCGTGGATCTCGTGGGCGGGCGGCAACTGGTCGCCGCGTACGAGAAGTTGGCCGAGGGTGGGGTGTTGGTTGCCGTGGGGCACTCGGGTGGGGACGGCGAGCACTTCGCGCACGGGGTGCTGTACGGGGACCAGGGGCGGCACGATCGGTCGGTCGTGAGCTTCTTTCTGCTGGGATGTGGGGGGCTTGCTCGGGACTTGGAGTGGCTGGCCGGGGAGGTTGCCGGGGGGCGGCTCGATGCGGGGGAGGCGTGGCGTGGGGCGTGGGGGGATGCCGGGGCGGCGGTGGCGGCGCTGCGGGGGCGGCGGCTGCATGGGAAGGCTGTGCTGGAGGTGGGGTAGGGGGCCTTGCAGGGGGCTCCCCAACCCCGCCCCTTCCCGAAACCGGGGCTGCGCCCCTGGACCCCGGGGGGTGGTGTTCCCGTGCGGGTGGGACGGTCCTCCGCCGAATCGGCGCTCCGCGCCTCGTCCTCAATCGCCGGACGGGCTGAAAACTACTTCGCCGGGGCGGGCTGAAGGTGCCGGGCTGTTGGTCAGTCTGTGGACAGGTGGGGCGGGTGGGTGGGGGAAAGCCCCTCCGGCGTTTGAGGAGCGGGGTCTGGGGCGGAGCCCCAGGGTCGGGAAGGGGCGGGGTTGGGGTACATCGCGTAAGCGGCACCCCCCACCACCCCCGACAGCAGGAAACTGCAGTCCACCCCGCCCGTGAGGGGCAGCAGGGGCCCTTCCCAGGAGGGGAGGGAGACGGCGAGGAGGCCGACGGTCGCGCCCAGGGCCCAGGCCACCGTGGCCCCGGCGTTCCAGCCGGACCGGTACCAGTAACGCCCGCCTCGGGAGCGCCGGTTGAACACCTGGAGGGCATCGGCGTCGTACTCGCCGCGGCAGCGGACGAAGCCGATGAGGGTGATCACGGCCCAGGGCGTCCCGATGGCGGTGAGGAGCAGCACGAAGGAAGTCATGGCGTCCTGCGCGGACCAGGCGAAGTGACCGACGAAGACGCATCCGGTGGCCACCACCGCCACGGTGTACGTGGCCCGCGCCCGCGAAGCCCGCGGCACGATCGCGTCGAGATCGAGCCCCATGGAGTACAGCATCAGCCCGGCGTTGCCGACGGACCCGGCGGACGCGGCGAGCAGGAGCGGGACGAGGTACCAGCCGGGCGCCGCCGAGACGAGGGGCTCGGCGTAGTCGAGGGCCGCGCGGGCGGCGTAGGCGGTGAAGGTGCCGAAGAGCTGGGGGACGAGCAGCCCGGCGGTCAGGCCGAGACAGGTGGCGCGCAGGACGGAGCGGGAGCTGTGCCGCGCCGGTGAGACGTAGCGGGTGTAGTCGCCCAGCAGGGTGATGAAGGCGATGGGCCCGGAGAGGCCCGCGGCGACGAGCGCGAGGAGCCACGTCGGCCAGAACGAGCC
The DNA here is from genome assembly GCF_042677545.1 of Streptomyces sp. NPDC127108. NCBI lineage: Bacteria > Bacillati > Actinomycetota > Actinomycetes > Kitasatosporales > Streptomycetaceae > Streptomyces > Streptomyces sp. NPDC127108. The sequence continues at coordinate 107,556 of NZ_JBHXTE010000004.1, forward strand.
GAGCGCGTAGCCGCCCGCGTCGGGCAGCGCCGAGGTCGTGAAGTCGGGGGCGTACGCGACGAGGCCGAGGACGAGCAGGGCGGTCATGCCGACCGCGAGGACGCGGGAGAGGCGAAGGAGGACCCGGTAGCCGTACACCGCTCCGGCGACCGTCGCCGCCGCGAGCAGCGCGTACACCAGGCTGTAGGAGAGGCCGCCCGCCGGCAGGCCGGTCAGGCGGTGCAGGGTGCCGACCATGACGTCGCCGCCGATCCAGATGGTCAGCGCGGTGTAGCCGAGGGACAGGAGCAGTCCGACGACCGAGCCGACGAGGCGGCCGCGGACGCCGAACTGCGCGCCCGACGACGTCGACAGGTTCGTCGCGGTCCGCAGCGAGACGAGCGCGAGCGGCGCCGTGAGCGCCGTGCCGATCAGCGTGCCCGCCACCACCGCGCTCACCGACTGCCAGAAGCCGAGGCCGAAGGAGACCGGCAGCCAGCCGAAGACGATCACTCCGAGGCAGAGGTTGGAGCCGAGGAGGATCGCGACCACGTCCCGGGGACCGCTGGTGCGTTCCTCCTCGGGGATGGTGTCGACTCCGCGCTGTTCTATCGGCATGGGCTGCCCCTGACGCTCGCTCGAATCGGTCTTCGGTCTTCGGGTCCTTGGACCGGTCTTCGGACTTCGGGTCTTCGGACATGGGATTTCTCGTGTGTTTGAGTGGCGTTCAATGTGGATGACGTTCTGCTTCCACGTCAATGCTTTCGGTCTGGGAGTTTGACGTTTAGAGTGATGCTCTAAGTGGTCGATCCGGAAGATCCGGGTCCGGACCCGGTGACCCACGGATGCGAGGAGTGGCGGCGTGCGCCTGACCCCCACGGAACGCGACCGGCTGCTGCTGTTCGGCGCCGCCGAGCTGGCCAGGGCCCGCAGGGCGCGCGGCCTCAGGCTGAACGTGCCCGAGGCGACCGCCCTGATCGCCGACACCGTCTGCGAGGCCGCCCGCGACGGGGCCCGGCTCGCCGAGGCCATCGAGCGGGCGCGGTCCGTCCTCGGCCCGGACGACGTCCTGCCCGGCGTCGCCGACGTCGTCACCGAGGTGCATGTGGAGGCCGTCTTCGACGACGGGTCGCGGCTCGCCGTGGTCGCGGACCCGATCGGCGGCGGCTCCCTCGGCCCGGACGCCCCCGGCGCGCTGCGGCCCGCGCCGCCCACGCCGGACCGCGCCCCCGTCGTCACCCTCACCGTGCACAACACCGCGACCGTGCCGGTCAGCGTGACCTCGCACTTCCACTTCTTCGAGGCCAACCCGCGCCTGGACTTCGACCGCGCGGCCGCCTACGGCATGCGGCTCGCCGTCCCCGCGGGCTCCTCCCTGCGCTTCGGCCCCGGCGAGCGCGTCGAGGCCGGACTCGTGCCCATCGGCGGCGCGCGCGTCGCCATCGGCTTCGCCGGTCTCGTCGACGGGCCGCTCGACGCGCCCGGCGCCAGGGACGAGGCCCTGCGCAGGGCGGCGGCCTGCGGCTATCTCGGAGCGAGCACCCCTGAGGAGGGCGAGTGATGGACCCCTACGAGTACGCGTCCGTGCATGGTCCGCGGGCCGGGGACCGGGTGGTCCTCGGGGATTCGGGGCTTGTGGTGCGGGTGGAGTCCGATGCGCAGTTGGCGGGGGACGAGTTCCTGGCCGGGTTCGGCAAGACGGCCCGTGACGGGTTGCATCTGAAGGCCGCCGCCGTGCGGGAGACCTGTGATGTCGTGATCAGCAATGTGCTGGTGATCGACGCCGTGCTGGGGATCCGGAAGGTGTCGATCGGGATCCGGGAGGGGCGGATCCACGCCATCGGGCGGGCGGGGAATCCGGACACCCTGGACGGGGTGGACGTGGTCGTCGGCACCGGGACCTCGATCGTGTCGGGTGAGGGGCTGATCGCCACCGCCGGTGCCGTGGACACGCACGTGCATCTGCTGTCGCCGCGCATCATGGAAGCCTCCCTCGCCTCCGGCGTCACCACCGTCATCGGGCAGGAGTTCGGGCCGGTGTGGGGGGTCGGGGTCAACTCGCCGTGGGCGCTGCGGCACGCGTTCAACGCCTTCGACGCCTGGCCGGTCAACATCGGCTTCCTCGGGCGCGGTTCGTCGTCCGACAAGGCGCCGCTGATCGAGGCGCTCGCGGAGGGCGGGGCGTCCGGGTTCAAGGTGCACGAGGACATGGGGGCCCATACCCGTGCCCTCGATACGGCGTTGCGGGTCGCCGAGGAGTACGACGTCCAAGTCGCGCTGCACAGTGACGGGTTGAACGAGTGTCTGTCGGTCGAGGACACCTTGAGCGTGCTGGAAGGGCGGACCATCCACGCCTTTCACATCGAGGGGTGCGGGGGCGGGCATGTGCCGAACGTCCTGAAGATGGCGGGGGTGCCGAACGTCATCGGCTCGTCCACCAATCCCACCCTGCCCTTCGGGCGCGATGCCGTGGCCGAGCACTACGGGATGATCGTCTCCGTCCATGACCTGAAGACCGACCTGCCCGGTGACGCGGCCATGGCCCGCGACCGGATCCGCGCCGGGACCATGGGGGCCGAGGACGTCCTGCACGACCTCGGCGCCATCGGGATCACGTCCTCGGACGCGCAAGGGATGGGCCGGGCCGGTGAGACCGTCCGCAGGACCTTCGCCATGGCCGGGAAGATGAAGGCCGAGCTGGGGCCGATGGAGGGCGACGGGCCGCACGACGACAACGGACGCGTCCTTCGGTACGTCGCCAAGCTGACCATCAACCCCGCCCTCGCCCACGGCCTCGCCCACGAGGTCGGCTCCATCGAGGTCGGCAAGCTCGCCGACATCGTGCTCTGGCGCCCGGAGTTCTTCGGCGCGAAGCCGCAGCTGGTCCTGAAGTCCGGCTTCCCCGCGTACGGCGTCGTCGGCGACCCCAACGCCGCCACCGACACCTGCGAACCCCTCGTCCTCGGCCCGCAGTTCGGGGCGTACGGCGCGACCCCCGCGGACATCTCCGTCGCGTTCGTCGCCGGGGCCGCCGTCGAACAGGGCAACGACCTGATGCCCACCCGGCGCCGCCGCGTCGCCGTGCGCGGCACCCGCGGCATCGGCCCCGCCGATCTGCGCCTGAACTCCCGCACCGGCGCCGTCGACGTCGACCAGCGCACCGGCCTGGTCAGCCTCGACGGCGACCCGCTCCGCTCGGAGCCCGCCGACTCCGTCTCCCTCAACCGCCTGTACTTCCTGTGAGGACCGCAGCCATGACCTTCCGCATGCCCGCCGAGTGGGAGCCGCACGAGCGCACCTGGATGGCCTGGCCGGGACCGAACGTGACCTTCGACGACCCCGGGGCGCTCGCGGAGTCCCGCCGCGCCTGGGCCGCGGTGGCCCGGGCCGTCCGCCGCTTCGAGCCGGTCACCGTCGTGTGCGGGCCCGGGCAGTCCGCTCAGGCCGCTGAACTCCTCGGCCCGGACGTCGAGTTGGTGGAGCGCGAGCTCGACGACGCCTGGATGCGGGACATCGGCCCCACCTTCGTGACCGACCGCGCGGGCCGGCTCGGCGCCGTGGACTGGACGTTCAACGGCTGGGGCGCCCAGGAGTGGGCCAGCTGGGAGCACGACGCGAAGATCGCCCGCCATGTCGCGGACCTCGCGGGCGCCGAGACGCACTCCTCGCCGCTGGTCAACGAGGGCGGCGGCATCCACGTCGACGGCGAGGGCACCGTGCTCCTCACCGACACCGTGCAGCTCGGCCCCGAACGCAACCCCGGCTGGACCAGGGAGCAGGTCGAGGCGGAGGTGCACGCCCGCATCGGCACCCGCAAGGCCCTGTGGCTGCCGCGCGGCCTCACCGCCGACTATCCCGGCCACGGCTTCGGCACCCTCGGCCACGTCGACATCGTCGCCGCGTTCGCCGCCCCCGGCGTCGTCCTCGTCCACTCGCAAGCGGACCCCGCCCACCCGGACTTCGAGGTCAGTCGCGAGGTCGTCGGCGTACTCAAGGGGCAGACGGACGCCCGCGGCCGCGCCCTGGAGATCGTCGAGGTGCCCGCGCCGACCGCCCTCGCCGACGACGAAGGCTGGGTCGACCACTCGTACATCAACCACTACCTGTGCAACGGCGGCGTCGTGCTGTGCGCCTTCGACGACCCGCACGACGAGCTGGCCGCGGGCATCTTCCGGCGGCTGTTCCCGCGCCGGACCGTGACGCTCGTCGACGCCCGTACGATCTTTGCCGGGGGTGGTGGCATCCACTGCATCACCCAGCAGCAGCCAAGGACCTAGCAGCCGGAGTACCACGTGGCCGAAGCGAGCACCCCGCGCAGCGCACGCAGGAACGCGCCCCCGCGGGAGGACGTCCTCGCGACGGCCATGGAGATGATCGCCGACCGCGGCCTGGAACAGCTCACCATGGCCGCGCTCGGCCGCGAGGTCGGCATGAGCAGCGGCCACCTCCTCTACTACTTCGGCTCCAAGGACGAGCTGCTCCTGCGCACCCTGGAGTGGAGCGAGGGACGGCTCGGCGCCGAGCGCGGACGGCTGCTCGCCCGGCAGGGCCCTGCCCGCGCCCGCCTCGACGCGTACGTCGAGCTGTACGTCCCCGACGGGCACCGCGACCCGCACTGGATCCTCTGGCTCGAGGTGTGGAACCGGTCCCTGAACGCGGACGAGCAGGGGCGCGACCGGCAGGCCGCCATCGAGGGCTCCTGGCACCGCGACCTGGTGGCGCTGCTCGCCGAGGGCGTCTCGCGCGGGGAGTTCCGGGCCGTCGACGCCGACCGGTACGCGGCCCGGCTCCGGGCGCTGCTCGACGGCTTCTCCATCCATGTGGCGATCGGCCTGCGCGGCACCGGACGGGACCAAGTCCTCGCCCACGCAAGGGAGTTCCTGGACGAAACGCTCGCCCCGCAGGGGTAGTCTCCTCGCCCACGGACGCGCGAGGGGGCGTCCAGGTTGTACGTACTCCTGCGGATTGCGGGGCGCCGGAGAAAGCGCTTGTATCCCGGTGGGTCCCCGGCGCCGGGCCGGGGGAGGCGCGCCCGGAGGCACCACGGGCGCGCGAGGGGATTCCGGGGGGAATCATGCGCAGAGCAGTCCGTGCCGTGTCCGCAGCCGCGCTCACCACCGCACTCGCCGCCGTCGCGTTACCGTCGGCCGCGCACGCGGCCGACCCGTCAGACACCTCGGGGCCGTCCGCGCCCCGCGTGGAGCGCGTCAGCGTCGCCGCCGACGGCACCGAGGCCAACGGCGCGTCGGGCGCCGCCACGGTCACGACGAACGGCGGGCACGTCGCCTTCAGCAGCGCGGCCACCAACCTGACGCCCGACACCTACCCGCGGCCCCAGAGCTCCGCGCACGTCCGCGACCAGGACTCCCGCAAGGTCAGCAGGATCCGGGACAGCCTGACCGCGCCGAGCGTCAGCGACGACGGCCGGTTCGCCACGTACCTCGACTGGGGCTCGCACACCACCAACGCGTTCGTGGTGGACCTGACGACGGGGGAGAAGCGCCGCGTCGACGCCAAGGGCTTCAAGGAGGGCTCCGGCGAGTCCGAGATCAGCGCCGACGGCCGCCACGTCGCGTACGTCCTGCGCCCGCAGCACCCGGCCGACCCGTACCGGATCGAGGTCTACGACTGGGCCACCGACACCCGCGAGGTCGTCAGCGAAGGACCGCCCGACGCCGCCCGCGACATGGTGAACCCGTCCATCAGCGACACCGGCCGCTTCGTGGCCTACGAGGACGCCGGCACCAAGCAGGTCTGGGTCCGCGACCGCGACACCGGCAGCCTGAAGCGCGTCGACGACGGCACCGCCTCCAAGCTCGTCGAGATCAGCGGCAACGGCCGCACGGTGGTGCTGAACTCCGCGAACGGCGCCTACGTACGCGACCTGCGCAGCGGCAAGGTCAGGCACTTCTCCGGCACCACGGCCAAGGCCGTCGGACCCGAGGGCCGCCATCTGCTCTACAGCGACGACGCGTCGACGCTGCGCCTGCGCGACCTGCGCACCGGCCGCGTGCACGTCGTCGGCACCGGCTCGGCCGTCCCCGGCGCGGTCGGCGCCAAGGGCCGCACCGTCGTCTACACCTCGGCGGAGACCGACGTCGTGCCCGGCGACACCAACGGCCTGAACGACGTCTTCAAGTGGACGCGCGGGTGAGCGTGCCCCGGCGGCCCGGGAGAGGGCGCGCGGGAACCCTGGCGGCCGCCGCCCTCGCCCTGAGCACCGCCTCACTGACGACGACCGGCACCGCGCACGCCCACGCGGACACCACGACCCACACCGCCCCCGGTACCGCCACCGACGCCGCGCACCGCGCCCCCCGCACCGAGCGGGTGAGCACCGGGAGCGACGGGGCGCAGCTCGACGGGCGCTCCCTCGAAGCCGGGATCAGCGCCGACGGCCGGTACGTCGCCTTCGCCACCAAGGCGGAGCGGCTCGGCTGCCACCAGCAGTCGTACACCTGCCTCGTCCTGAAGGACCGGGTCACGGGCGAGCTCACCCGGATCCCGAACGACGGCGACTCCTCCTGGGGCACGGCGATGCTCAGCCGCGACGGCCGCCGCGTCGGCCACACGGCGGGCACCAAGTCCCCGGCGCCCATGCTGTACGACCGGGAGACGGGCCGGAACGTGAACGTGGGGGCGCCGGGGAACGGCACCGGCCTGCTCAGCGCCGTCTCGCCCGACGGGGGCACGGTCGCGTACACCTCCGGCGACCGCTTCCACCCGGCCAAGGACCTGCGCGTCCGCGACCTGGCCACCGGGGCCGACGAACTGATCGGCGGCGACGGCCGGTTCGGGGCCGCGTCCCTGAGTGCCGACGGGCGGCTCCTCGCGTACGCGGCCCGGGGCGCGGACGGGGCGGACCTGTTCGTCCGCGACCGGAGGACCGGGGCGACGACGCAGATCGACCAGGGTCTCGGCGAGGCGGGGTTCGTCCAGCTCGCCGAGAACGGCCGCACCGCGCTCTTCGCCGCCGGGGGCAGGACGTACGCGTACGACGTCCGCAAGGGCGCGGCCCGCGAGGTCGCCGACAGGCCCGTCGGGTCCGCGAGCCCGGACGCCCGGTACGCCGTCCTGGCCGAGGGCGCGGACGGCACCGCGCTCACCCTGCTCGACGTCCGCTCCGGCGTGCGCACGCCCGTCGGCCCCGGCGCCGTCGTGCCCGGAGCCGTCACGGCCAAGGGCCGCGCGGTCGCCTTCACCTCGGCCGCCACCGACCTGGTGCCGGACGACACGAACGGCAGCACGGACATCTTCCTGCGCCACACCCGCTGAACCCACCCACGGGGGACCTTCATGAGCGAGGCGAGAACAGCAGCGAACACAGCCGCGAGATCCCTGGTCGTCCTGGCGGCCGCCCTCACCACGACGACAGCCCTCACGGCGACGGCCGTCGCACCGGCCCACGCCGACCCCGGTCCCGCCGGGCCCACGACCGTGCGGGCCAGCGTGGACAGGAACGGCGGGCAGCTCCAGGCGCCGTCGTACGGGCAGGACCTGTCCGCCGGGTTCGACGCGAGGCCCGCCTTCACCACGGCCGGGCCGGTGTGGGAGGGCGACACCAACGGCCTGACCGACGTGTACTTCGGTGACTCCGTCATCAGCTCCGGGTACCCGCGCGGCATGGGCGACGGCCCGTCGCGGGGCGGCGCGCCGTGCGTGAACGGCCGGATGACCGCGTTCGTCTCCGAGGCCACGAACATCACGTCCACCCCCGCCCCGGACGACCGTCCGACGGTCTACGTCCGCAACCGCGCCGTGGGCAAGGTCTCCCGCGCCAGCCAGTCCTTCGAGGGCACGCCCTTCGCGTGGGCGGCCCGGCCCGAGGTGAGCGACGACTGCATGTGGGTGTCGTTCACGGCGGCCCTCGAAGGCCCCGACGGCACCGCGCGACAGCCGCGCGTCTACCGCTACCGCATCTACGACGGCACGGTCCGCCTCGTCAGCGAACCGTCGGCGCGCGCCGACCACTCCTCGATCAGCCACGACGGCCGGTACGTGGCGTACGAGTCCGGCGGGAACGTGCACGTCCGCGACCTGGAGACCGGCACCCTGGAGAAGGCCTCCACGGCCCGCGACGGCGGCCCGGCCGACGGCCGCTCCTCCGGCGCCTCGCTGAGCGGCGACGGCCGCCACGTCGCCTTCGACTCGACCGCCTCCAACCTCACGGCGGGCGACCGGAACGGCGGCGTCAACGTCTTCGTGCGCGACCTGGACGCGGGCACGACCCGCCTGGTGCGCGGCGAGACACGGCGCGCGAGGACCTACGACGCGGCGCTCGCCGCGGACGGCACGCACCTCGCGTACGTCTCGGCGGCGCGGGGCAAGGGCGGGGCCGGCCGGGTGCCCGCCGTGTTCCTGCGCGAACTGGCCACCGGCGAGACGCAGTTGATCAGCGCGGACGTCGGGGGCGGGCGCAACGACCTGCCTGCCCGGCGCCCTTCGGTCAACGACGACGGCAGTGTCGTGGCCTTCGACTCCGCATCGCCCGATCTGGTGACAGGAGACACGAACAGGTTGTCGGACGTCTTCCTGCGGACAGTGAAGGACGGACAGTCCGACTAGCAACCAGAAGTGCCCGTACGGCACTCCCTACAGGCACGGGAACCCGGCAACACACCCGGGAACCCAGCAACAGGCACGGGAACCAAGCACCAAGCACGAGAACCGAGCACTCATCTCACGGGGGAACCACCCATGCGTCTCACCACCCGCGCGGCGCTCGCCGCCGCGCTCGTCACCGCTGTCACCGGCACGGTCCTGCCGGCCGTGGCGGCAGCGGACACCCGCGCCCCCGCTCCCCGCACCGAGCGGGTGAGCGTCGCGGCGAGCGGCACCCAGGCCAACGGCCCGTCCGACGCCACGGACATCAGCGCCGACGGCCGCTACGTCGTGTTCGCGTCCGAGGCCACCAACCTGGTGCGGGGCGACACCAACGACCGGAACGACATCTACCTGCGCGACCTGAGCACCAAGAAGGTCGAGCGGATCAGCCTCCGCAACTCCGGCGCGCAGTACACCTCGCACGCCGGTGACCCGTCGATCAGCGCGGACGGCCGGTACGTCACCTACTCCGCGCAGGTGGACCGGGCGGGCGCCCTCTACAGCGGTACGTTCCTGAAGGACCGCAAGACCGGCCGCACCGAGATCGTCAGCCTCTCCGACGACGACAAGCCCGTCTTCGGGGACTACGTGATCGGCGCCCGGGTCAGCGCGAACGGCCGGTACGTCGCCTTCGTGTCCGCCCTGAAGGACCACGGCGACGGCGGCGGCGACGGCATGTGGACCGGCATCTACCTCCGCGACCGCAAGGAGGGCACGACCCGCAGGGTCAGCGAGATCGTCACCGGCCAGCCCACCTGGATCATCGGCGGGATGAGCCTGAGCGCCGACGGCCGCCACGTCGGCTACACCCTGGGCCAGGTCCGTCCCGGCCTCGGCGGCAGGACGTACACGTACGACGCGAACACGGGCACGACCAAGCGCCTCGACCTGTCCGCCACGGGCGAGGACCTCAAGGTCGGGCTGCCCTCGCTGAGCAAGGACGGCCGGTACGCGGCCTTCGAGACCGCCGAGCCGATGGTGTCCGGCGACACCAACGGCAAGAGCGACGTCTACCGCCTCGACACCCGCACCGGCGCCCTCAAGAAGGTCACCCGGAAGGCGGGCGGCGGCCAGACCGACGCCGACTCCTACCAGGCCCGCATCAGCCCCGACGGCCGCCACGTCGCCTTCGTCTCGTCGGCGTCCGGCCTCACCGCGGGCGACCCGGCGAAGGGCCCGCTGTACGTACGGGACCTGAAGGACGGCGTGACCCGGCGCGTCAACGTGCCCCGGGGCGGCGGCCAGAGCGAGGACCAGGGCTGGCCGGACTACGCCCTGAGCGCCGACGCCAAGAGGTTCGTGTTCACCTCGGACGCGGCGAACATGGTCCCGGGCGACACCAACGGGGCGCGTGACGTCTTCGTACGTCGCAACGTGCGCTGAGCACGCCCTGTGAGCCGGACCGCATGGGGAGCCCATGGCCCCATGAGCCGGACCGCATAGTGAGACGGTGAGGCGGGTGCCACAGAACTTGTGGCACTCTGCCGGACATGCTCATGTTCGCCATGATTATTGGCAGCAAGCGCGCCGGTCCGCAGTGACCGCCCCGTACACATCACGTACAGAGCGGACACCGTCGTCCTCGACCCGCGCGCAGACCTCTCGCACCCGCGAGGGGTCTTTTCGTTTTCCGGCCCACCCACAGTCGGCAAACGGGGCGCGAGGGATCATGGAGGTGGTGGAGCCGGTCCTTCCGGTAGACCGACATCCGACACAGGAGCCAGACAGCATGACGGAAACCAGCAAGCCCGACGATTCCTCACCTGTGCCCGACGATTCCTTCCACGTGTTCGACACCACGCTGCGCGACGGCGCGCAGCGCGAAGGCATCAACCTGACCGTCGCGGACAAGCTGACCATCGCCCGGCATCTGGACGACTTCGGCGTGGGCTTCATCGAAGGCGGCTGGCCCGGTGCCAACCCGCGCGACACCGAGTTCTTCGCCCGCGCGCAGGCGGAGATCACGTTCAAGAACGCCCAGCTCGTCGCGTTCGGCGCCACCCGCAGGCCCGGCGCCAAGGCGGCCGACGACCCGCAGGTCAAGGCGCTGCTCGCGTCCGGCGCCCCGGTCGTGACGCTGGTCGCCAAGGCCCATGACCGGCATGTCGAGCTGGCCCTGCGCACCACGCTCGACGAGAACGTGGAGATGATCCGCGACACCGTCGCGCACCTGCGCGCCGAGGGCCGCCGCGTCTTCGTCGACTGCGAGCACTTCTTCGACGGCTACCGGGCGAACCCCGAGTACGCGAAGGCGGTCGTCCGCGCGGCGGCCGGGGCGGGCGCGGACGTCGTCGTGCTGTGCGACACCAACGGCGGCATGCTCCCCGCCCAGGTCCAGGCCGTCGTGGCCACCGTCGCCGCCGACACCGGCGCCCGGCTCGGCATCCACGCCCAGGACGACACGGGCTGCGCGGTCGCCAACACCCTCGCGGCCGTCGACGCGGGCGCCACCCATGTGCAGTGCACGGCCAACGGCTACGGCGAGCGGGTCGGCAACGCCAACCTGTTCCCGGTCGTCGCCGCCCTGGAACTGAAGTACGGCAAGCGGGTCCTGCCCGAGGGCGCGCTGCGCGAGATGACCCGGGTCTCGCACGCCGTCGCCGAGGTCGTGAACCTCACGCCGTCCACCCACCAGCCCTACGTCGGCGTCTCCGCGTTCGCCCACAAGGCGGGCCTGCACGCCTCCGCGATCAAGGTCGACCCGGACCTGTACCAGCACATCGACCCCGAACTCGTCGGCAACCGCATCCGGATGCTGGTCTCCGACATGGCCGGGCGCGCCTCCATCGAGCTCAAGGGCAAGGAGCTGGGCGTCGACCTCGGCGGCGACCGCGAGCTGATCGGCCGGGTCGTGGACCGCGTCAAGGAGCGCGAGCTCGCGGGCTACACCTACGAGGCCGCCGACGCGTCCTTCGAGCTGCTCCTTCGCGAGGAGGCCGAGGGCCGCTCCCGGCGCTACTTCCGCACGGAGTCCTGGCGCGCCATCACCGAGGACCGCCCCGACGGCTCGCACGCCAACGAGGCCACCGTGAAGGTGTGGGCCAAGGGCGAGCGGATCGTCGCCACGGCGGAGGGCAACGGCCCGGTCAACGCCCTGGACCGGGCGCTGCGCGTGGGCCTGGAGCGGATCTACCCGCAGCTGGCCAAGCTGGAGCTGGTGGACTACAAGGTCCGCATCCTGGAGGGCAAGCACGGCACGTCCTCCACGACCCGGGTGCTGATCTCCACGGCCGACGGCGACGGCGAGTGGTCCACGGTCGGCGTCGCGGACAACGTCATCGCCGCGTCGTGGCAGGCCCTGGAGGACGCGGTCACCTACGGCCTGCTGCGGGCCGGGGTCGAGCCGACCGAGTAGGCACGACCCCGGCACCTCCTTCAGGCGGCCGTCAGCTCTTCCGGATCGCCGTCAGCTCTTCCAGGTGAACGTCGCCGACGTCTTGCCCGGCAGCGAGTAAGTCGCGTGCTGACCGCCCCAGTTGACGGTGACCGTCCTCGCCGACGCGGAGTCGTTGTAGGCGATCAGGGCCTTCGTGCCGTCCGTGTTCCGCCACGCCACGTTCGGCACGTCCGAGCTGGCGGTGGAGGAGACGCGGGCGGCACCGGGCTGCACGAACTTCGTCAGGTGCCCCATCGTGTAGTACTCGACGGTGTAGTCGACCTGCCCGTGCCGTCCGTCGCCGTTGTGCACGGTGATCAGTCCGTCGCAGGTGCCGCAGCCGCCGTTGTGCGGGCCGCGGTTCTGGTCCACGGCGAGCGACCACTTCGTCACCGACTTCGCCCAGTTCCGGGTGTAGTCGATGATGTTCATCATGTCCTCGCGCTGCTGATTGCCGATCCAGGTCCCGCCCGAGTGCTCGGTCTGGAAGGCGTCCAACTGCGGGTACTTGTTGTGGATCTCGGTCTGCTTCGACACGTTGCCGCCGTACCCGTGCCAGGCGACGCCGCCGAAGTTGGGGTGCGAGCGCACCGCCGCGTCGTCGACGGTCTGGGCGGCGTACGCGTCGTAGGTGTCCCAGTTCCAGTCGTGCGCGAGGACCTTGGTGGGCAGGCCCGCGCCCGCGAGCTTGGGAAGCAGCTCGTTCTTCGTGAAGTACGCGAGCCCGTTGCCGTTCCAGCTCATCGACGGGTAGCCGTTGCAGCAGGTCGGCTCGTTCTGCGCGGTGACGTAGTCGACGGGCACGCCGTTGTCGCGCCAGGCCTGCAGGTACTTCACGAAGTACTGGGCGTACGTCCCGTAGTACTCCGCCTTCAGCCAGCCGCCGTTGAGCTGCCCGCTGTCCTTCATCCAGGCCGGGGCCGTCCACGGCGAGGCGACCGTCGTCAGCTTCGGGTTGAGCTGCTTGGCCTGTTTGGTGAGCGGGAGCACGTCCTGGAGGTCGTGCGCGATGGAGAAGCGGGCGAGGTTCGGGTCGGTCTGCCCGGCGGGCACGTCGTCGTAGGTGTAGCCGAAGCGGGCGAGGTCGGATCCGCCCATGGGGTTGCGGATGTAGGAGAGCCCGATGCCCTCGGTCGGCGAGAACAGTTTGCGCATCGTCTCGTCGCGCTTGGCCTGGGTGAGCGCCCCGCTGCCGTCCATCAGCCAGGCCGCGGTGTCGGTGAAGGAGGCGCCGCCGCCGGTGAAGGTCTGGTAGCGGGTGTTCTCGTCGACGGTGATGTTCGTGCCCCCGCCGCCGGTGCCCGGCTGGAAGGAGATCGGGGTCTGCGGCTGCAGGCCCCGGGTGACGTGGCGGCCGCCGCTGTCGTCGGTCGTGGTCAGCCAGATGGAGACCTGCTCGCCCGCCGCCTCGGCGGAGGAGACGCCGAGGCCGGTGAGTCCGGCGGTGGTGAGGAGTCCGGCGGTCAGTAACCGGGCGAGGCGCCCGGGTGTGGAGGGTCTGCGCATGGGACGTTCTCCGCCCTTCGTGGGGTCGGGCCGGAGCCATGGTGGATGTCATGGCTACGTCATGCCTTAGTTCAAGGCGTGAGTTAACTGCCGCCCCAAGGGCCCGTCAAGACTTCGGGCGCCGAACGCAGTGAGCGCTTTCCGCGCCGAACGGAGGGAACGTTCCGGCCGCGGAGGAGTTAGCGTGAAGTATGAGGCCCACCAGGCAGACGGCGTCGCGGCTGACCCTGATCCTGTCCGGACTGCTCCTGGCCCTCGGCGCCACGCTCACGGCGGCGCCCGGAGCCCAGGCCGCGACGGACGTCCAGGCGGTGGCCGACGCTCTGAAGAAGAACCCGGTGTACGTCGACGAGGCCGCCGCCTCGCAGCTCTCCGCCGCCGACGCGGACGCCCTCGCCGACAAGATCAAGAAGGCCGACAAGCCGGTGTTCGTGGCGGTGCTCCCCGCCTCGTTCCCCGGCCGCGACGACCTCTTCCGCGACCTGCGCACCGCGACCGGCGTCACCGGCGTGTACGCCGTCCGCCTCGGCGACCGCTTCGACGCGCGGGCCGACGGCTCCGTCCTCTCGAAGAACGCCGTCGGCAACCTCTCCTCCCTGGTCCAGGGCGAGGACGCGAAGTCCCAGCTCAACGACTTCGTCGACCAGGCCCTTCCGCAGGTGTCGGGCTCGGCCCCCGCGTCCTGGGGCAGCGCGTCGGGCGGCGACGACGGGGTGCCCGTCGGCGCGCTGATCGGCGTCGGCGCGGTGGTGGCCGCGGGCGGCGCGGGCGCCTACGCCATCGCCCGCCGCAAGCGCCGCGCGCGCGAGGAGGAGCAGCGCGCGGCCCTGGACAAGCTGCGCGTCGTGGTCGACGAGGACATCACCGCCTTCGGCGAGGAGCTGGACCGGCTGGACTTCCATCCAGCGGAGGCGGGCGCGGACGACGCCATGCGCGCGGACTACGAACGGTCCCTGGACGCCTATGAGAAGGCCAAGTCGTTCATGGCGTCGGCGGAGCGCCCCGAGCAGGTGCGGTCCGTCACCCAGGCCCTTGAGGACGGCCGGTTCTCGCTGGCGCTGCTCGCGGCCCGCCGGGAGGGCCGCCCGCTGCCCGAGCGCCGGGCCCCCTGCTTCTTCGACCCCCGGCACGGCCCGTCCGTGAAGGACGCCGAGTGGACGCCCGAAGGCGGCGCGACCCGCGAGGTGCCGGTGTGCGCGGCCGACGCGGTGCGCCTCGCCGACGGGGACGACCCGATGGCCCGCACCGTGACCACCGACTCCGGCGAACGACGGCCCTACTGGGAGGCCGGACCCGCCTACGGCCCCTGGGCGGGCGGCTACTTCGGCGGCGGCCTGCTGCCGGGCCTCCTCGTCGGCACGATGCTCGGCTCGATGATGGCCAGCCCCGCGTACGCGGCGAGCTACGGCGCCGGGTACGGGGACTTCGGCGGCTACGAGGGCGGTGACGTGTCCGGCGCCGACTTCTCGTCCGGGGACTTCGGAGGCGGGGACTTCGGTGGGGGCGGGGACTTCGGCGGTGGCGGCTTCGGCGGGGGAGGGGACTTCGGGGGCGGGTTCTAGGGCGGGTTCTGGGCCGGGTCGGCGACGTTCCGCCGTCCGTCCGAAGCCGACGATCGCTCCTGGGCCACGGCGGCGCCCGCCGCCACTAGGCCGTGGTCGCGCCCGCCGCCACGGAGCCCGCCGCCACGAGCAGTGCGGCCGTCTCGTGATGCGGGCCCTGGTGCGCCCATCGCAGCGGGGACGAGCCCGTGCCGTGGTCTTCACGCAGGTTCGGGTCGGCGCCGTGCGCGAGGAGCGCGCGCACGGTCTCGGTGTGCCCCCAGCAGGCGGCCGCGCACAACGGCGTGCCGTCCGCGCCGAGGCCGACCCCGAGGCTCTCGGTGTCGGGTGCGGCCCCGGCGGCCAGGAGCAGCCGGACGATCGTGGCCCGGCCGTTCACGGCTGCCTCGTACAGCGGGGTGATCCCGTCGCCGTCGCGGCGCTCCGGGTCGGCTCCGGCCCGGAGCAGTGCCCGCACGACGGTGGGGGTGTCCTGCCAAATGGCCTCGAAGAGCCGCCGGGAGAGCTTCTTCTGCTGTCGTTCTTTCATCGGCGCCGACGCTAACGCCCAGGTGCGTGGCGTAACCACTCGTTTCCTCCGGCCCGCGCGGGCGGCGCGCCCTCCCGGCTTGACGTGACACCCATTTGAACGAGACGATACGTATCGTCAAGAAGTGGTCGACGCGGCGACGCCACGCGCCCGTCCCGCACCGCCCCACGTCCGGGAGGCCCCGATGCACCACCCCGCCACCGAGCAGTACGTCGACGCGGCCCCCGGAGTGCGCCTGTGGACCGAGCGCCGCGGCTCGCCCGACGCCCCGCCCCTGCTCCTGGTCATGGGCGCCGGGGCCGCCGGCGTCGGCTGGCCGGAGGAGATGGTGGCCGCCCTGGCCGAGCGCCACCACGTCATCCGCTACGACCACCGCGACACGGGCCGCTCGACGGCGGCGTACGCCGAACAGCCCTACCGCGTCGTGGACTTGGCGCAGGACGTGATCGCCGTCCTGGACGGCCTGGAGATCCCGCGGGCGCACCTGGTCGGGCTCTCCCTCGGCGGCATGCTGGCCCAGCTGGTCCTCGCCGACCACCCCGACCGCGTCCTGAGCGCGACGCTCATGGGGACGTGCGCGCTGAGCACCCACCCGTACGTCGCCCCGGACGGCACGTCCACCCCGGCGGCCGAGCTGCCCCCGATCTTCCCCGAGGTCCTCGCGATGTGGGCGCGTCCCGTCGAGGACCAGGGCCTGGAGGCCGAGCTGGACCGTCGCGTGGCGCACTGGCGGGTGCTCGGCGGTGATCAACTCACCTTCGACGAGGGGTACTTCCGAGACCTGGAGCGGCGCGTCGTCGCGCACGCGGGCACGTACGAGGCGTCGATGGCACACGGCCTCGCGGACGACTCGGGGATGCCGCGCACGGAGCGGCTCGCGCGGAACGAGGTCCCGGTCCTGGTGACCGTGGCCCCCGCCGAGCCGGTCTTCCCGCCGCCGCACCCGCAGCACCTCGCCCAGGTCGTGCGCGGCGCCCGCCTGGTGGAGATCCCGGGCATGGGCCACGCCCTGCCACCGGCCGTGCAGGGCCCGTTGGTGACGGCGATCCTGGAGCACACGTCGGCCGCGGCGGCACGCCGGGCCGAGTGAGGGGCGGCCGAAAGGCGCGCCGCGCGCGGGTCAGACGATCGGCGACCTGAGCCCGGGCAGCTCCCAGCGGCCCGAGTGGCCGGGCGGCAGCCCCAAGTCCTCCCGCACCGCGGCGTAGTAGCCCTCGCGGGCCGTCCGCTGGCGGGCGAGGAGGGCCTGCCACGCGTCCGGGTCGTGGGCGCCCGCACGCAGGAACCGCTCCATCTCGATGACGACGACCACCCACGCCCGGGCCCGCTCCACCACCTGCGCCGAGCCCAGCAGGAGCAGCGCCTCGCCCGCCGGGTCGCGCGCGTCGGCGGCCTCGGCGAGGTGCGGCTCGGCCTCCTCGGCGGACAGGGGGTGCGGGTGCGGGTCGTTGCCCTGGTCGGCGGCGATCCGGTAGGTGAGCGTGACGGTCTGCTTCAGCACGCGCGCGTACTCGGTGTACACCGCGAGGCGCCGCTCCTCCCAGCGGGCCTCGCGCTCGCGCCGGAAGCGGACCCGCTCGCCGCGCATCACGGCGACGTACGACCCCATGGCACCGATGACCACGCCTATGAGGGCGGGAAGTTGGGACAGGAAATCGGACACCGCCGAACGGTATCGCGCCGTCCCGCCCGGCGGCCGGGCGTTACGCGGCGTTCTTGATCGCCGAGATGTCGAAGTTGAGCTTGATCTTGTCGGAGACGAGCACGCCGCCGGTCTCCAGGGCCGCGTTCCAGGTCAGGCCCCACTCCGAGCGCAGGATCTGCGCCTTGCCCTCGAAGCCGACGCGCTCGTTGCCGAACGGGTCCTTCGCGGCGCCGTTGAACTCCAGGTCGATGGTCAGCGGCTTGGTGGTGCCGAGGATGGTGAGGTCGCCGGTGATGCGGTAGTCGTCGCCGCCGAGGGCCTCCGCCTTGGTGGAGCGGAAGGTCATCTGCGGGAACTCGTCGGTCTTGAAGAAGTCCGCGCTCTTCAGGTGGCCGTCGCGGTCCGCGTTGCCGGTGTCGATGCTGTCCATCGTGACGTCGAGGGTGGCCGTCGACGCGGCCGGGTCGGCGCCGTCCAGGTGCAGCGTGCCGCTGAACTCCTTGAAGGAGCCCTTGACGTTGGTGACCATCGCGTGCCGGGCGACGAAGCCGATCGACGTGTGCGCCGGGTCGATCGTGTACTCACCCGTCAGCGCGCCCAGTTCCGGGGCGGCCTCGGCGGTCGCGGGGGTGGCGCTGTCGTCCTTGCGGCTGAAGATTCCCATGACGTGCTCCTCGGGGGACGGGCCGGGCCCCGGGCCTTCGGGGGGTGCTGAGCCACGGCCGTGAGTAGTTGAGTGTTCAACGACATTGACTGTAACGCTACTCGGTTCAATATTCAACATAAAGCGGAGTGTGTCGAGGCGATTACGCGTCGAGTGTGCGGGGTGGGGCCGGATGGCGCAGTTCTGATCGGCCGAAGGGGTGATGCGGCGCGAGTGGCGCTATGGGTGGCGCCATGGCGGGCCGGGAGGGATGGCGGTTTTCAGGCGTTAAGAACTTGCCATGGCGCCATTGTGGTGCCAGAATGGTGCCATGAATCTCACGCCGTATGTCGACCAACTCCGGCAGGAGCTCGCGGTCGCCGCAGAGGCCGGTGGTGAGGACGCTCGCGCGATTGCCGAGCGTCTGATCGCGCCGCTGGAGTCGGCCACCCGACTCACCATGCTGAACGTGCTGTCCGCGGCCATGGACGAGATTACCCGAGACCTGGCCCCGGGCTCGGTCGACGTGCGTCTGCGTGGGGGCGATCCGGACTTCGTGGTGACGCCCGCCCCGGCAGGCGAGGGCTTCGACGCGATGCCCATGGACCCGCGCCCGGCCCGGCCCGCCGCGGCCCCGGCGCCCGCCCCCGCGCCCGAGGCGGAGGAGGGCGGCACGGCCCGCATCAACCTCCGGCTGCCGATGCACCTCAAGGCCCAGGCCGAGGAGGCCGCCGCGGCCGAGAGCCTGTCGGTCAACGCCTGGCTGGTCCGCACCGTCGCCGACGCGCTCAAGCAGGGCGACCCGGCGCAGCAGCCCACGCCCCGCGGCCACCAGGGCGCGGGCAACAGCTATACGGGATGGGCGCGTTAGCGGCTCCGCCCCGCCGGCCGTCGGGCCAGGCCCGCACGACGCGTCCGGACGCAAGGCCGGACGACCCATCAGGCTCAGGATGAGGACAGCCCCATGCCAACCTTCGACACCGCCAAGCCCGTCTACGCCTCGGTGATCCTGGAGGTCGGGACGGTGCGGATCACCGCGTCGGACCGCGCCGACACCGTCGTCGACGTACGCCCGAGCACCGAGTCGCGCCCGGCCGACGTGCGCGCCGCCGAGCGCACCCGGGTCGAGTTCGCGAACGGGCGGCTCCTGGTGAAGGGCCCCAAGGAGCGCTCGCTGTTCGGCCGGGGCTCGTCGGTCGACGTGGAGATCGCGCTCCCGGAGGGCTCCCACCTGGACGTCACCACGTCCATGGCCGACTTCGGCACGACCGGGCGCGTCGGGGAGTGCGAGGTGAAGACCTCGGCCGGGGACGTCCGGGTCGAGTGGGCGGGCTCGGCGCGGCTCCACACGGGGTACGGCCAGGTCGTGGTCGACCGCGCGGAGGGCCCTGTCGATGTCACCACCGCGTCCGGCGGGGTCCGGCTCGGTGAGATCGGCGGCGCCGCCGTCATCAAGAACTCCAACGGCCCGACGGAGGTCGGCGAGGTCGTCGGCGACCTGCGCGTGAAGGCCTCCAACGGCACCATCACCGTCGGCCACGCGCTCTCCGACGTCAGCATCAGGACGGCCAACGGCGCCATCGCGGTCGGCGAGGTCGTGCGCGGCAGCGTCGTCGTGGAGACCGGCATGGGCCGCATCGACGTCGGCGTCCGCGAGGGCACCGCCGCCTGGCTCGATGTGCGCACCAAGGCCGGCACCGTGCGGCAGGCGCTCGGCTCCTCCGAGGGGCCCGGCGACTCCGGCGAGACGGTCCAGGTGCGGGGGCGCACGGGGACCGGGGACATCGTGATCCACCGGGCCTGACCGGGGTGCCGCCCCGGCGCGGCGAAGGGTGTGCGGGGCCCTCCGGCGCGCCCCGCACGGGCCGCGCCCGGCCGCCCGCCGGTTGTCGGGCCCCGCCAATTCAGCGAGCCGTCAGCCGGAGTCGGTATCCTCCGTCGGCCGCACGGGTGCCGCGCGCCCGCGCGGGCCTTCCCTCCGGCGTCCTGCGGTGACCGTCACGGGCCGTGACCCGCGACTGCGCAGCGCGTCCGGAGCGGCCCGCTCCGGCTCCTGGTGTGACCTGAGTCTCACTCCCCTCGCTTGTGGAATCCCTACAGCCGAATGGGCCTCTGAGCAGTCACTTCGGCTGCACTCCGGCACGCTTCTGTTCGGGGGTGCCAGGAAAACGGTCCGGAGACTGTGCAGAGTCGACGGTCCGTTTTCCCTCGTGTCCTTCGTAAGGTCGAGAGCATGACCGTTTTGGACGAAGCTGGATCTTCCGCGGGGGAGCCCACCGACGCGCGGGGCCGAGTGGCCGAGTTGGCCGAGATCCGTGCGCAGGCGCTGGCGGGGCCCAGTGAGAAGGCGACCGAGGCGCAGCACGCCAAGGGCAAGCTGACGGCGCGGGAGCGGATCGGTCTCCTCCTCGACGAGGGGTCGTTCCAGGAGGTCGAGCAGCTGCGGCGGCACCGGGCCCAGGGCTTCGGCCTGGAGGCCAAGAAGCCGTACACCGACGGTGTCATCACCGGCTGGGGCACGGTCGAGGGGCGCACGGTCTTCGTGTACGCCCACGACTTCCGGATCTTCGGCGGCGCCCTCGGCGAGGCGCACGCCACCAAGATCCACAAAATCATGGACATGGCCATCGCGGCCGGCGCGCCCCTCGTCTCCCTGAACGACGGCGCGGGCGCCCGCATCCAGGAGGGCGTCTCCGCCCTCGCCGGGTACGGCGGCATCTTCCAGCGCAACACCAAGGCCTCCGGCGTCATCCCGCAGATCTCGGTGATGCTCGGCCCGTGCGCGGGCGGCGCGGCCTACAGCCCCGCCCTGACCGACTTCGTGTTCATGGTCCGCGACACCTCGCAGATGTTCATCACCGGGCCGGACGTCGTCCGCGCGGTGACCGGCGAGGAGATCTCCCAGAACGGCCTGGGCGGCGCGGACGTGCACGCCGAGACGTCGGGCGTCTGCCACTTCGCGTACGACGACGAGGAGACCTGCCTCGCCGAGGTCCGCTACCTCCTCGCGATGCTCCCGCAGAACAACCGCGAGAACCCGCCGGTCGCCCCCTCCGACGACCCCGTCGAGCGCCGCAGCGACGTGCTGCTCGACCTGGTCCCCGCCGACGGCAACCGGCCGTACGACATGACGAAGGTCATCGAGGAACTCGTCGACGACGGCGACTACTTGGAGGTCCACGAGCGCTGGGCGCGCAACATCATCTGCGCCCTGGCCCGGCTCGACGGCCAGGTCGTCGGCATCGTCGCCAACCAGCCGCAGTCCCTCGCGGGCGTCCTGGACATCGAGGCCTCCGAGAAGGCGGCCCGCTTCGTCCAGATGTGCGACGCCTTCAACATCCCGATCGTCACGCTCCTCGACGTCCCCGGCTTCCTGCCCGGCGTCGACCAGGAGCACGGCGGCATCATCCGCCACGGCGCCAAGCTGCTCTACGCCTACTGCAACGCGACCGTGCCCCGGATCTCCCTGATCCTGCGCAAGGCCTACGGCGGCGCGTACATCGTCATGGACAGCCAGTCCATCGGCGCCGACCTGACGTACGCCTGGCCCACCAACGAGATCGCCGTCATGGGCGCCGAGGGCGCGGCCAACGTCATCTTCCGCCGTCAGATCGCCGCCGCCGAGGACCCCGAGGCCATGCGTGCCCGCATGGTCAAGGAGTACAAGGCCGAGCTGATGCACCCGTACTACGCCGCCGAGCGCGGACTCGTCGACGACGTGATCGACCCGGCCGAGACCCGCGCCGTGCTGATCAACTCCCTCGCGATGCTCCGCAACAAGCACGCCGACCTGCCCTCGCGCAAGCACGGCAACCCGCCGCAGTAGCGGCGCACCCCAGACCTTTTCCGTCCGCCGCAGTTCCCACAAGGAGCACACTGCAATGAGCACTCCCGACATCCGCGTCGAGAAGGGCCACGCCGAGCCCGAGGAGGTCGCGGCCCTCACCGCGATCCTGATCGCCCGCGCCGCCGCGCAGCCCGACACCGCCCCCGCCCACCGCGGCCGCGACAAGGCCGGCTGGCGCCGCCTGGAGCGCACCCCGGGCTTCCGCGCCCCGCACAGCTGGCAGGGCTGAGCAACACCGACGTACGGCGGGCCCCGTTTCTCCTTCCCGGAGGGCGGGGCTCAGCCGTTTCCGGGTACGGGGGGCAGGACGCAGTCGCGGAAGGTCGTCTCACACTGCGGGGGGATGGTTGAGTCGAGCAAGGGCGGCCACGCGGTGAGGTCGAAGCCGATGAGATTCAGCTGCTCGAGGTCCGGTGGCAGCGAGTCGAGACCGCGTGGGCGACCGCTGCCGGACAGAGTGAGCCCCGACAGGGGGAAGCCGGTCAGCGGACTCAGGTCGGCGTCGGGAGCGAGCTCACCCAGCTCCAGAATGTCCAGCTTCAGATGGGTGGGAAGCTCAGCCAACGGTGGCAGCGACGCCCAGCTGTTGAGGGCCAGGATGGTCATCTTGTCCAACCCGCCGAGTGCGTCCAGATTCCGCAGGTGGCCCGTCCCGGCCAGATACAGGATGCGCAGCTGTGTCTGGGACCGCAGCGGAGACAGGTCGACATCTCCGCGCAGCTCGTACAGCCACAGTCCCCGGGGCGCAGGCAGCTCATCAAGGCAGCCGAGGCTCCAGGGGAAGGAGTAGTGGACGGTGATCCACCGGTCGTTGCCCAGTCGGGTCGCTGCCGAGAACTGCCCGGGGTGGGTCAGGGGAAGGATGATGTTGTCCAGGGACATGCGCCGCAGTACTTCCTCGGCGAATGCGTCGGCGTCGAAGTGCCCCCAGTAGTCCACCAGGTGCCGCCGGACAGCCATCCGCGAATCCGCGGCGTACGCCGTCAGCCGTGTCAGGGCGGCCTCGCCGCCGATCCGCGCGACGGTGGTGACGGTGGCCAGGGCGGCTGTCTCGCTCAGGCTGTCCAGCGACGACGGCAGACGTGACAGGAGCGGCGCGCCCACCGCTGCCAACGACTCCGCCTCCGACTGCCGCCGCGGCGGCACCAGGCGCGCCACCGCCTCGTCGAGGCGTACCGCCAGGGCGTCCGGCACCGACGGCATCGTCTCCTGGCAGGAGGCCGCGACCAGGCGCAGCGCCCTGGAATGCCGGGGCTCGCGCCCGGCCCGCTCCAGGACGCCGCCCAGCAGCTCCTCCTGCTGGGTGCGGTTGGCGTGGCCCGCCGCCATGACGACCGTCTCGCGCCACAGGTCCAGATGCGCCCGCCCCACCAGATTCCCGATCCGGTCCTCCACGGCCGCCTCGTACGCCGCCAGATACTCCTGGAACGTCCGGTGCACGAAGTCGAGGCGACCCTCGGCGGGGGAGCGGAGCACCCCCGAGCGGTGCAGCAGATGGTCCAGGACGGCGGGCCCGTCGAGGCCGTCCAGGTGCCGCATCGCGGCGAGCTTCGCGGTGACGTGCCCCGCGGCCCGCTCCGCGGCGATCTCCGTGCGGCTGTTGTCGGACAGGCGCCAGGCCAGATCGCGCAGCAGGCACAGCTTGTCGGTCAGGGTCAGGGGCACCGGCAGTTCGCTGCGCACACCCCGGTCGTTGTCCCGCTGCTGCACCAGGACTTCGAGGGTCATGCGGTACAGCTCCATGCGGTTGCGGGGGAGCTGGCCCCGGCGCGCCAGGTGCAGCGCGCACAGCAGCGCCGCGAGCAGCGGGTTCGTCGCCAGGGACTGCAGGTGCGGGCGGTCCTGGAGGTTGGTCACCAGGGAGCGTTCGTAGCGCGGCAGGTCCTCCTCCGCGCAGGACAGGTCGGAGCCGTCCCGCACCGCCTGGTGCCACTGGCGGATGAAGGAGGTCAGGTCGGCCGGGGTCATCCGGGCCAGGTGCAGCGCGGTGAACTCCTCGGCGCGCAGCCAGTCGCTCCGTGCCGCGGCGGGACGGGACGTCACGACGACACGGGAGTCCGGATACTGGTGCAGCAGCCCGCGCAGCCACTCCCGCACCCCCCGCCGCTCACCCGCGAGCAGTTCGTCGACGCCGTCCACGAGGAGCAGCACCCGCCCGTCCGCGAACGCCCGGTGCATCCACCCGGCGGGCATCAGCCCCGTCAGCGGCCCCGCCACCCGGTCCAGCATCGCCTCCGGGGCCGGCGGCCTGCTCCCCGCGTACTGCCGCAGCTTGACCAGGACCGGGATCAGGCCGTTCCACTCGGCGAGGTCCCCGGTGAAGGCGCCGCGCGCCGCCGTCACCGCGAGCCACTGCAGGAGCGTCGTCTTGCCGGACCCCGCCTCGCCGCGCAGCAGCACCCGGGGCGCCTCCCGCAGCGCCGCCTCCACCCGCATGCTGGAGGACCGCTCGGCCTCCCGCGGCTCCCAGTCCTGGGCCGCGGACCGCGGCGCCGGACGCGGCCGGTCCCGGCGACGGGACCCGCCGTCCTCCGAAGTGCGCAGGCTGACGTACGCCACGGACAGCTTGGTGCGCGGCGCGCGGTCGGACGGGCCGAGGCCGAACAGCTCGATCTCGTCCAGGGACTTGCTCACGAGGCTCAGGTACTGGCTGCGGAACGCCTCGTCCTCGCCGGTGCCCTGCGGCGCGTACAGGGACCGGGCCGGTAGGCGCTCAAGGACCTTCTGGAGCTCGTCCGCGAGCGAGGTCGACCGGGCGAGGAGGTCGGTCACGGCGCGCTCGGTGAACACGGGCAGCCTGCGGAGGACCCGGACGTAGCAGTCGCAGCACTCGGCGAGCACGATCTCGTGGAAGCGGGTCTCCACCTCCGAGAAGCCGTCCGGCACCGGCACCGAAGCACGCACCCGCCGGGTCAGCTCGGCCGGATCCGCGTCCGACCCGAGCACGGCCTCGTCGGAGAGGTCGGCGCGGACGAAGGCGTCGGTGACCGCCGTGAGCACCGCCTGGCGGCCGTCCTCGGTGAGCCCGCGGAACTCGTGCTCGAGGAGGGGCTGCACGCGCCCGGCGACGGCGTCCGCGATCTGCTCGAACTGCCGCTCCACACCGCGCCGCGCCCGCAGGCCCGGCACCCGCACCCGGATCAGCTCGCTCATGGACGAGTGGGCCTGCTGGTCGCGCTCCTTGGGGGCGAGCCACAGTCGCACGGCCCTCGTCGCCACCGTGCTCCCCAGCCGTACCGCCGCCGCCTCCGCGCTCATGGACGCAATTGTGGGCGAACACACACACCGGCGGGGCCCGTTCCGGCGAGATCCGGCAAACGGGCCCCGCCCGGCGGGGGTTTCGGCGGCGCTACCGCAGGCGGGCCATCAGCGCGTGCTCGACCAGCGTGATCAGAGCGGACTTCGCGTCGGCGCGGTGGCGGGCGTCCGTCGTGATGATGGGGGTGTCCGGGCCGATCTGCAGGGCCTCGCGGACCTCGTCGGGGGTGTACGGCTGGTGGCCGTCGAAGCCGTTGAGGGCGATGACGAAGGGCAGCCCGGAGTTCTCGAAGTAGTCGACGGCGGGGAAGCAGTCGGCGAGCCGCCTCGTGTCGACCAGGACGACCGCGCCGATGGCGCCACGGACCAAGTCGTCCCACATGAACCAGAAGCGGTCCTGTCCCGGCGTGCCGAACAGGTACAGGATCAGGTCCTGGTCCAGGGTGATGCGACCGAAGTCCATGGCGACGGTGGTCGTCGTCTTGTCCCCGGTGTGGGTGAGGTCGTCGATGCCCGCGGACGCGGACGTCATGACGGCCTCGGTGCGCAGCGGGTTGATCTCAGAGACCGCCCCGACGAACGTGGTCTTGCCCACGCCGAAGCCGCCCGCCACCACGATTTTCGCGCTGGTGGTGGAGCGGGCTGTTGCTCCGCCGCTAGAGCTTGCGAAGTCCACTGAGCACCCTTTCGAGCAGTGTCACGTCTGGCTGGCCGCCGGCGGTCTCGTCGCCGCCGGGCTGATGGATGGCGACAAGTCCGGCCTCCGCCAGGTCGGCGACGAGGATCCGGGCAACGCCGAGGGGGATGGAGAGCAGGGCCGAGATCTCGGCCACCGATTTGATCTCGCGGCACAGGGTGCAGATGCGCTGGTGTTCCGGCAACTGGCCCTGCAGTTGATGCGGTTGTGCGGTGGTGTGCACCAGTGCCTCGATGGCGAGCTGGTACCGGGGCCTGGTGCGGCCGCCCGTCATGGCGTACGGGCGCACCAGAGGGTTGGACGCGGCCGGTGCGGGCGCCGGCTCCGGGGAGCGGCGCTGCGGCTGCACCGGCTGGATCCGGGGTGCGTACGGCTGGTCGTACTGGCTGGGACCGGGCGCCTGGGGGCCCGGCTGCCGGTACTGCGGCTGGCGGCGGTGACTGGGCGCGGAGGGGAAGTTGTACCGGTTCTGCGAACCGTCACCCTGGCCCTGGCCGTGGCCGGAAGGCCAGTTGGCCGAAGACGAACCGTCTGGGGGTGTTGCAGCCACGTACTCCTCCTCCGAAACTGTGCTCGGCACCATCACTGTGGAGCCGCGTCCCGAAACCTTACGACCCCGGGACGCGAATACGCACCGTCTGTCTGTCAGTTGAGCAGGCTCCCCTGAAGCTCCGCGCGCAGGTCCGGAGTGAGGACGGTGCCCGCGCGGTCGACGAGAAGTGCCATCTCGTACCCAATGAGACCGATGTCCGCCTCTGGGTGGGCGAGTACGGCGAGGGACGATCCGTCGGAGATGGACATGATGAAGAGAAATCCTCGCTCCATCTCCACAACGGTCTGGGTCACAGAGCCGCCCTCGAAGATCCGGGAGGCCCCGGCGGTGAGGGAGGTCAGGCCCGACGCGACGGCCGCGAGCTGATCGGCTCGGTCGCGCGGGAAACCTTCGGACATCGCCAGAAGGAGTCCGTCGGCGGAGACCACCACGGTGTGGGACACCCCGGGGGTGTTGTCCACGAAGTTGGTGATCAACCAGTTCAGGTTCTGCGCCGCCTGGCTCATCGGGCTCACACTAACGCTCCTGGTTGTAGGTGCTATCAGGGCTGAAGCCCTGGCCATTCGTGTCACTGCCCGCGCTGCGGCCCCGCTGGACGCCGCGGCGCAGGTTGCTCAGCCTGCCCCGTACTTCCTCGGGGTCGCGGGAGACCTGGGGGCCGCCCTGCGGGGTCTGCTCCGCGGTGCCCTCGACCAGGTTGGCCTTGGGCACCCGCCGCGGGAGGCCGGACGAGGTGACCCCGCCCGCCTTGGGCTCCCGCAGCTGCTCGGCGCGCTGCCAGCGGTCGTCGTTGGACGAACGCCAGCCGGAGCTCTGCTGCTCGTCCTGCTGGGCGTCGCCCCGCAGGTCACCGTCGTGGCTGTCGCCGCTCGGGCTCTCCGGGCGCTGCGCGGCGGGGGCGGCACCGTTGCCGTTCGCCGCCGCGCTGCCGCGGCGCGGAAGGCCCGCGTCGGTCAGTTCGTGGGCGGCGGACGGAGCCGGCGGCGCCGACGCGGCAGGTCCCGGACGGTCGAAGCCTACGCGCTCGCGCTCACCCTCGTCAGTCGCCGACGCGGGTTCCGCTTCGGGAGCGTACTCGTCCTGGTACCCGTCCTGGTAGCCGTCCCGCAACGGCCAGTCGTCCTGGTGGGAACGCTCGGGGTAGGTGGCGAACGGCTCCTGCGCACCGCCCGTACGAGCGTCGTGACCGGCCTGGCCGGACTCCGTATAGGCGGCGTCCTGGTAGCCGTCCTGCGTCGTGTAGTACGACTCGTCGTACGCCTGCGCGCCCTGGTCGTAGCTCTGCCGCGCGTCGTAGCCGGACTGGTCCTGGTCGTATCCGGGCATCTGCTGCCCGTCGTACGAAGCCTGCGCGGAGTCGTACGCGGAGTGCTGGTCGTCGTACGCCGGGTGCTGGACCGCCCCGTCGGCCCCGGTGGCCCCGCCCTGCTGGTCCGGATAGTCGTAGCCGGACGGCTGCCCGTACGTCTCCTGACCGCCCTGGACCTCGTCCCGGAACAGCGGGCGCTCGGCGGCGGGCTGGGCGGGCTGGCCCGTGTGGGTCTGTGCCTCGAGGGCGGCGCGGCGCTCCTCGCGCATCAACGAGCGGCCCACGGGGTCGAGTTGCCCGCCCGCGGCGCTCGCGTCGGTGCCGTCGGCGTGGTAGCGGCTGTCGTCGAAGCCCAGCTCGGCGGCCGTGCGCAGCGGCTCGACCTCGGGGACCTGCTGCTCCGGGATGATCGAGGAGACGGTGAACTCGGAGTCGTGCCCCTGCAGTTCGCCACCGCCACCGTGGGTGATGTTGTCCGGAAGCATGACGAGCGAGGTGGTGCCCGCCTGCTCGCCCGAGGGGCGCAGCTGGACCCGGATGCCGTGCCGGTCGGAGAGCCGGCCGACCACGAACAGGCCCATCCGCTGGGAGATCGCGGCGTCCACGGTCGGCGGGTTGGCGAGGCGGTGGTTGATGTCCGCGAAGTCCTCGGCGGTCAGGCCGATGCCCTTGTCGTGGATCTCGACCATCACGCGGCCGTCCGGGAGCCGGGTCGCGGTGACCTTGACCTTGGTCTGCGGCGAGGAGAACGCCGTGGCGTTCTCGAGGAGCTCGGCGAGCAGGTGCACGAGGTCGGTCACGGCCAGGCCGTGGATCTCGGCCTCCGGGACGCCCGAGAGCTCGATGCGCTCGTACTGCTCCACCTCGGAGGAGGCGGCGCGCAGCACGTCGACCAGCGGCACCGGCTGGTCCCAGCGGCGGCCGGGCTCCTCGCCGGAGAGGACCAGGAGGTTCTCGCCGTTGCGGCGCATACGGGTCGCGAGGTGGTCCAGGCGGAAGAGGGACTCCAGCTGGTCCGGGTCGGCCTCGTTGTTCTCCAGGTCGGTGATGAGGGTCAGCTGGCCCTCGATCAGGGACTGGTTGCGGCGCGAGAGGTTGGTGAAGATCGCGTTGATGTTGCCGCGAAGGAGGGCCTGCTCGGCGGCGAGCCGGACGGCCTCGCGGTGCACCTGGTCGAAGGCGCGGGCGACCTCGCCGATCTCGTCGGTGGACGTGATCGGGATGGGCTGCACCCGGGTGTCGACCCGGCCCGGGTCGGTGCGCGAGAGCTGGTCGACGAGCATCGGCAGGCGCTGCTCGGCGATGCCGAAGGCGGCGGTGCGCAGGCTGCGCATCGAGCGGCTCATCTGGCGGGCCATGAGGCCGGCCAGGATGAAGGCGGCGAGCAGCGCGACCACGACGACGGCGCCGGTGATGAAGGCGTCGGTCTTGGCATTGTCGGCGATGTCGGACGCCTCGGTCACGGCCTTGTCCGCGAGGTCCGCCTCGATGGCGCGGTAGGCGTCGAACTTCAGGCTGGTGGCGTTCCACAGGGCGGGGGCGGTGACGCCCTTGCCCGCGAGGGCGACGAGCGCGCTCGGCTGGGTGGAGGGCAGGGCAGAGATGAGGGCGACGGACTTCTCGCCGCTCGGCATCGGCACGTACTTCTTGCCCTGGGCGCGCGCCGCGGCCGCGGCCTCCTCGGACTGCTTCTCGCCCGCGGCGGTCAGCTTCTTCTTCGCGTCGTCCAGCTTGCGCACGTCCTGGGGCGTGCCGCCGCCGGTGTACTCCTGGATCGCGATGTTCTCCAGGTACACGTACGAGGAGAAGGCGATCTTCTGCCGGGACAGGTCGGACTGGGTCGGACCCGGCTTCGTGAGGATGTGGGTGCCGATGGAGCGCTGCAGCGAAAGTGCCGCCTTGGCCAGCGACACCGCGTAGACGGTGCGGCCGTAGGAGGTGATGTTTCCGGTGCCGAGGCCCAGCTCGTTGGCGAACTCCATCAGCGGGTGCTGGATGCCGACGTAGGCCTCTTCGGTCTGCACGCCGGGGAGCTTGCTGGTGTACGCGGCCTCGCGCAGGCCCTCCAGCTTCGGCTCCACCTTGCGGAAGCCGTCCAGACGGCGCTGGAGGCCCTCCTTGTCCGGCATGTCCTTCGCGGCGTCGTCGAACGCGGCCGCGGCGGCGTCGGTGGCCTTGCGGGCCTTGACGACGGCCGGGTTGTCCTTCTTGCCCTTGAGCAGCGGCGCGGCGGAGATGTCGCGCTCCTCGATGAGGCGGTTGCCGTAGTCGAGGGAGGCGCGCACCAGACGGGCGGTGGCCTCGGCGTCGCGGGCCTCGTCCCAGGTGTCGATGGCGCCCTTCACCTGGAAGCCGCCCATGACCAGGCCGACGAGCACGGGTATGAGGAGGATCGCGTTCAGGCGGGTCGGCACGCGCCAGTTCCTGGGCGACATCCGACCGCCGGAGGCGGCCTGCGGCTCACTGCCGGGCACGTCCGCGGCGGGTGCCGCGGCGCGCGGCGGCGGGGTGAAGTTGCCCCGCGTGTCCCGGTCCGGGGATGCGGGGCTCGTCTTGCTTCGCCTCACTCGACCAACAACCTCTCGGCGGCGGCTCCCGCGCTGGTGCCGCTGTCGTCTCCAAAGGCCCGTGCTACTGGGCAGTTCAGCGCATTCCAGCACGTCAGGCAGTGCTCTTCCAAACAGTAGGAAAGAACAGTTCCGAGTGGTGTAAGCCTCAGATAAATCGGTCATAAAGAGCGAGCCCCGCCAAAAGGCGGGGCTCTTGTGAGCACAGCGAGACCACCCGACCGCGAGGTGTGGCGGGGTCAGTGCAATTCTCTGTCGAAACGTTATGAACACGGCAGCCGTCCGTGTCAAAGGACACAGATCGTTCCGTGTGCTCTACGGCAACTTCCGTATGCCCTCGCCTACTTGAGACGTGCCATCAGTGCGTGCTCAACCAGTGTGATCAGGCCACTCTTTGCGTCCGCACGGTGCCGGGCGTCGGTGGTGATGATGGGCGTGCCCGGTCCGATCTGCAGTGCTTCGCGCACTTCGTCGGGAGTGTACGGCTGGTGGCCGTCGAAGCCGTTGAGGGCGATGACGAAGGGCAGACCCGAGTTCTCGAAGTAGTCCACAGCCGGGAAACAGTCGGCCAGACGCCGGGTGTCGACGAGCACGACGGCGCCGATCGCGCCGCGCACCAGGTCGTCCCACATGAACCAGAAGCGGTCCTGCCCCGGCGTGCCGAACAGGTACAGGATCAGATCCTGGTCGAGCGTGATACGGCCGAAATCCATCGCCACCGTCGTGGTGGTCTTGTCACCGGTGTGCGTGAGGTCGTCGATGCCCGCGGACGCGGACGTCATCACGGCCTCGGTGCGCAGCGGGTTGATCTCCGAGACCGCGCCCACGAACGTGGTCTTGCCCACGCCGAAGCCGCCCGCCACCACGATCTTGGCGGACGTGGTGGACCGGCCACCGGCGTCGGAGCCCGCGAAGTCGCCCCCGTTAGAGCTTGCGAAGTCCACTGAGCACCCTTTCGAGCAGTGTCACGTCGGGCTGGCCGCCGGCGTTCTCGTCGCCGCCGGGCTGGTGGATGGCGACGAGCCCGGCCTCGGCCAGGTCGGCGACGAGGATGCGGGCCACACCGAGCGGCATGGAGAGCAGCGCGGAGACCTCGGCCACCGACTTGACCTCACGGCACAGATGGCAGATCCGCTGGTGCTCGGGGAGCAGCCCCATCAGCTGGGCCGGGTCGGCCGTGGTGCTCACCAGCGCCTCTATCGCGAGCTGGTAGCGGGGCCGGGTCCGGCCGCCGGTCATCGCGTACGGACGCACCAGCGGCTGGTCGCCCTCAACTCCGTACCCGGCATGGGCTGCGCCGTACGGGTCGTGAGAGGCGGTGGGCGGGTTCATGGATCCTCCGGGCGGGACAGCAGTTGTCTGCGTTCCGTCTGACAGAGCCGGGTGGGGGCATGACTGGCCGGACGGTGAGTCGGTACGTTCGGGCGGCTCGCTCGGACGGTGGGGCGGCCGGGCGAGGGCGGGCGGGCCGTGGGGGAGGCCTAGTGGAGCAGGCTGCCCTGGAGTTCGGCGCGCAGGTCCGGGGTGAGGACGGTGCCCGCGCGGTCGACGAGGAGGGCCATCTCGTAGCCGACGAGGCCGATGTCGCACTCGGGGTGCGCGAGGACCGCGAGCGACGAACCGTCGGAGACGGACATGATGAACAGGAAGCCGCGCTCCATCTCCACCACGGTCTGCGTGACCGCGCCGCCCTCGAAGATCCGGGAGGCCCCGGCGGTGAGGGAGGTCAGGCCGGAGGCGACGGCCGCGAGCTGGTCGGCGCGGTCGCGCGGAAAGCCCTCGGACATCGCGAGAAGCAGGCCGTCGGCGGAGACCACGACCGTGTGGGACACCCCGGGGGTGTTGTCCACGAAGTTGGTGATCAACCAGTTCAGGTTCTGTGCCGCCTGGCTCATCGGACTCAACTAACGCTCCTGCTGGTGAGTGGGGAAACTGCCGGTCTGGCCGGTACCGGCCTGGCGACCCTGCTGGATGCCCCGACGGAGATTGGTCAGCCGGCCGCGCACGTCGTCGGGCGCGCGGGAGACCTGCGGGCCCGCGCTCTCCTGAGCCTGCTGTGCGGTGCCCGCCACGAGGTTCGCCCGTGGCACCCGGCGCGGCAGCCCGGAAGTGGTGACGCCGCCCGCGGAAGGCTGCCGGACGCGCTCGGCCTGGCGGCCCAGTTCGTCGTTCGGCGATGTACGCCAAGCGGTGTTGCTGGTGTTGCCGGTGGTGCTGCTCGTGTTGCCGTTGCCCGCGGTCGGAGCCGCGGCCGGTGCCGGGGAGCCGCCCGGACGCTGGGGCAGCGGAGGCGTGCCGGGACCGCCCGCGCGGCCCTGGTCGGGCGCCGGGCGCTGCGGCAGCTGCTGCTCGCGGCGCGGCAGCGGCTGCTGGGCGCCGCCCGCGTCGGGACGGCGGACCGGCTCCGGACGCCGACCGGGCTCGGAGCCGTTGCCGCGCTGCGGGGCCTGCGGCTGCTGCGGCTGCTGGGAACGGCGCGGCTGCGGACGCTGCGGCAGCCCCGGGTGGCGCTGCTCGGACTGCCGGTTCCGCTCGGCCTGCTGCTGCGCCTGGGCCTGCTGGGCCTGGGCCTGGCGCTCTTCCTGCGCCTGGCGCTCCTGCTCGGCCTGCTCCTGGGCCTGCTGGGAGAACCAGTTGGTCTCCAGCGTGTCGTACAGCGGCGTACGCCCGTCCAGCGGTCCGGACGCGGGCGGCAGGGCCTCCGGCTCGGACTGCTGCGGCGCCTGCTGCTGCGGCGCCTGCGGCGACTGCGGCAACTGGGCCTGCGGGCGCTGCGGGGCGGGCGGCTGCTGGCCCTGGGGCTGCTGCGGGGCGCCCTGGCGGTCGCCGCGCTGGCCCTCGCCCGGACCCTGGCCGCGGCGCGGGGCGGGCGGACGCGGCACGGAGAACTCGCCGGTGCCGTGCGGGGCCTGGCCGCCCTGGCCGCCCTGCGGGGCACCCTGGGCGGGGCTGCCGAAGACGTCGGAGCGCATGAACTCGCCGGTGCCCTGCCCGCCCGGGGCCTGGGCGGCGCCGTTCTGGCCGGACGTGCCCGGGGGCGGGCCGTCGAAGTCGGGGCGGTCGAACTGCGCGGTGGAGCCGGGGCCCTGGCGGTCGTCGAGGCCCGCGGGGACCGCGAACTGACCGGTGGACTCGGGCTCCTCGTGGCCGCGCGGGGCGTCGAACGGCTCCCGGGACACCTGCGGCTGGGCGTTCTCGTCGCTCCAACTGGGCGTACGGGGCTGGGGGTTGCCGCCCGGCAGCTCGGCGCGCGGGGCGTTGCCACGCTGACCGGTGCCCGGCCGCGGCGGCAACTGCGGCCGACGGCCCTGCTCGCCGCCCGCGTCGTTCGTACGCTGCTGGGGCACGGGAGGCTGCGCCGCGCCCGCACCGGGGCGGCTGCCCTGGGAGAAGCCGCTGCGGCCGCCCTGCGGGGCCTGGGGGCTCTGCGGCAGCTGCGGCGCCTGCGGACGCTGCGCGCCGGAGGGGCCGTTCGGCGCCGGGGGACCGGCGAGCCCCGCGGGACCACCCGCGCCCGCGCCCCCGCCGGGCCCGGACGCACCGGCCCCCGCGAGACCGCCCGGCGCCACCGGGGACCCGGCCGACGGGCCCTGGTTGCCGCGTGCGGGCAGTGCCGCGCGCGGTCCCGGACCGGAGGACACCTGGCCGCGCTGCGCGCTCGCGCCGGGGCCGACCTGGCCGCCACGGGCACGTGCGGCACCGCTGAGACCGGCCGCCACACCACCGCCACGCCGGGCGGCGGCGGCACCCGCGGCCGCCTGGGCCGCGGCCGGACCGCCGGTCGGGGCGGGCGCGCCCGCCTTGCTCGGGACCTTCTTGCCGCCCTGGGCGACGTCGACGGGCAGCATGACCAGCGCGGTCGTACCACCGGAGTCGGAGGGGCGCAGCTGGATGCGGATGCCGTGGCGCTGCGAGAGGCGGCCGACCACGAACAGACCCATGCGGCGGGAGACGGAGACGTCCACGGTGGGCGGCGACGCGAGCCGCTCGTTGATCGCGGCGAGGTCCTCGGGGGAGAGGCCGATGCCGGTGTCGTGGATCTCGATGAGCACGCGGCCGTCGGGCAGCGCGTGACCGGTCACCTTGACCTTGGTCTGCGGCGAGGAGAACGACGTCGCGTTCTCGAGCAGCTCGGCGAGGAGGTGCACGAGGTCGTTGACGACGCGTCCGGCGACCTCGGTCGAGGGCACGGCGGACAGCTCGATGCGCTCGTACTGCTCCACCTCGGACGCGGCGGCGCGGAGCACGTCGACGAGCGGCACGGGCCGGGTCCAGCGGCGGCCGGGCTCTTCACCGGCGAGCACGAGGAGGTTCTCGCCGTTACGGCGCATGCGGGTCGCGAGGTGGTCGAGCTTGAACAGCGAGGACAGCTGGTCCGGGTCGGCCTCGCGGGACTCCAGCTCGGAGATGAGCGAGAGCTGGCGCTGGATGAGGCCCTGGGAGCGGCGCGAGAGGTTGGTGAACATCGCGTTGACGTTGCCCCGCAGCAGGGCCTGCTCGGCGGCGAGGCGGACGGCCTCGCGGTGCACGTCGTCGAAGGCCGCGGCCACCTGGCCGATCTCGTCCCGGGAGTGCACACCGACCGACTCCACGGACGTGTCGACGTCCTGCGGGTCGGACTCGGAGAGCTGCTTGACCAGCTCGGGCAGGCGGTCCTGGGCGACCTTGGTGGCGGTGTCCTGCAGTCGCCGCAGCGAGCGGATCATGGACCGGGCCACGACGAAGGCGCCGACGAGCGAGACGCCGAGCACGAGCAGGATGAGCGCACCGTTGAGGATCGCCTGCTGCTCGGACTCGTTCCGGAGCGAACGGGCCTTCTGCTCCATCTCGTCGAGCAGCGTCAGCTCGATCTTCGACATCTCCGAGATCTTGGTGGAGTCGGAGTCCACCCAGTCCTTGTAGGAGCGCTTGCCGCGGAGCTTGATGCCGCCTTCCTGCTCCAGAACGCGCTTGGCGTAGGAGTTGGCGGCCTGGATGGAGGCGTTGCCCGAGCTGATGGGCTTCAGGAGCTTCTCGGAGTCACCGGAGTAGATCCGGTTGAACGACTGGAGCTCCGAGGCCTCCTTGTCGAGGGCGGAGAAGGCGTAGCGGCGGTCGGTCTCGGAGAGCTTGCCGAACTCGCGGTTGTTCGCGGGGAGCGCGGCCGCGATGATCGCGCGCTGCACGGACGCGTACTCCTTGGCGGAGGAGAACGCGGACAGCGCACGGGTGCGCTGGATCATGTCCGGGTTGCTGGTCGCCTGCGCCATGTCCTCGGAGAGTGCGAGGAGCTGCTCGATGAGCTGGCTGTAGGCGTCGACCGTCTGCGAGACGGACTTCTCGTCGGCGTACGCGTTGCGGCGCACGTCGTTGATCTTCTGCAGCTGCTGGGTGATCTGGATGGTGCTCTGGCGGACGCCGAGCAGACCCTTGTCGTTGTCGCTGTCGTCCAGCTGCTGGGTGCCGCGCAGGAAGTTGCGGTAGGCGCGGTCCGTCTTGACCCGGGTGCCCTTGACGACGAAGTCCGAGTCCTTCGCGCCGTGCGCGAGGGGACCGGCCGACTGGTCGCGCTCCTCCTGGAGCGCCGCGGCCAGCTCGGTGGCCTGCTTGGTCATGTCGGTGAGCAGCTTCATGTTGTCGAGCTGCTCGATCTCGTCGAGGGACGAGTTGATACGCAGCGCGCCCAGCGAGGTCGCGGCGATGACGGGGAGCGCGAGGAGCGAGACCAGACGCGTGGAGATGCGCCAGTTGCGCAGGGCTATTCGCGGGCCGGGACCCGGGGGTGTCTTGGACCCCTTCGGCAGCGCTCCGCCCGCGGCCGGGCCGGAAGGGCCCGCACCGCCGTCACCGGACTGCACCTGTCCCGGGTTCTGGGCGTGCTGGGCCGAGGAGCCGCGGTCACTTCCGCCGCGCTCCGGCTCCGCCGAAGCATCCCCTCGGCCGCGACCGGCCTGGGGAGACCCCTTGCCATCCCTCTTGAAACGTCCCTGCACTAGCGTCGCAACCTCTGGACCAGGCGTCCTGCCGCGTGGACGGCGGGACGGTGTCGGCGTCTCGGGGCGCCAGGCACCCCTTGGTGGTCGTGAGACCGGCGCTGCTCTCCCCCTTCCCGCCGCCACTCGGCGCTGCGTTGCGCCCCTGTGCGCCGGTTCGATCCCGCGGCGGTCCCGGGAATTCCAGCACAGTGCAGGATCTCCAACAAGGCCCGTGTGTCAGCCCATGAACTCCGTGACACCACGTGATTGGCGCGTTACGAGACGTAGAAAGTGAAGTCTCCCATAACGGACTTTCCCGTACGAGAGCGTCGGGCGCGGCGGGTGTCCCAGTCTTCATGATCAGGAGCGGAATGAGCGCTTCAGGCGGGCAATGTCCGTTTTCAATGGTTGGACCGCTAGCCGGAATTGACCCTTTTGCCCACTACTAAGTGAGCAAACTCACATGAAGATCATGGCCTCTTCTGGACTTTGGTCGGGAATTGCATGTTTAGCCTGACGCTTTACAGGGATGGCGAAACCGACAACCGGCGTCCATCGAGCGACGCCCCAACCGACAGGGTCGAAACGGCAGATGAAGTCCACGTTGATGTTCCGCAACATAGCCAACCCGCGCCGCACCACCCTCGCGCACCTCAAGGATGCCGACGACGTGCAGGCCGCGACGGAGCAGCCGGAACACACCACGGAACTGCCGGCCCAGACCGCCAACCCCAAGCGCACCACCCTCATGGACGTGCCGCAGTAGCCGACCACTCGGCGCCCGGGTGACGAGCGGCGCGGCGGCGACAAAGAGGACAGGGGCGAAGCCCCATAGACTCGACGCGTCACACTCCACCCAGAAGCAAGGGGCCCCGTTGCGCATCGCCAGATTCTCCATCGACGGCAATGTCGCCTTCGGCGCGGTCGAGGGCGAGGCTCCCCCCGGAAGCACCGAGGGGCTCGTCCTCGACATCATCAAGGGCATTCCGTTCGCCGACTTCGAGCTCTCCGGCACGAAGGTCCCGCTGAACAAGGTCCGCCTGCTCCCGCCGGTCCTTCCCAACAAGATCGTGGGCATCGGCCGCAACTACGCGGACCACGCCCGGGAGCTCGGCAACGAGATCCCGGACACCCCGGTCGCCTTCTTCAAGCCGTCCACCTCCGTGTGCGGCCCCGGCGACCCCGTCGAGTACCCCTCGTTCTCGCAGGAAGTGCACTACGAGGCCGAGCTGGCCGTGGTCATCGGCCGGATGTGCCGCGAGGTGCCGCGCGAGCGCGTCGCCGACGTCATCCTCGGCTACACCTGCGCCAACGACGTCACCGCGCGGGACGTGCAGAAGCGCGAGAACCAGTGGTCGCGTGCCAAGGGCTTCGACACCTCCTGCCCGCTCGGCCCCTGGGTGGAGACCGACATCGACCTGGCCCGCGCCGCCGACCTGACCGTGCAGTGCACGGTCAACGGCGAGCAGCGCCAGCTGGGTCGCACCGCGGACATGATCCGTCCCATCGAGGACCTCATCGTCCACATCACCGAGGCCATGACGCTGCTCCCCGGCGACGTGATCCTCACGGGCACCCCGGCAGGGGTCGGCCCCCTCAACGTCGGCGACGAGGTCGCCGTCACCATCGAAGGCATCGGCACTCTCACCAACAAGGTGATCAAGCGTGGCTAACGCGACCCCCGTACGCGTACGTTTCTGTCCCTCGCCGACCGGCAACCCCCACGTGGGCCTGGTCCGCACCGCCCTGTTCAACTGGGCCTACGCCCGGCACAACGAGGGCACCCTGGTCTTCCGCATCGAGGACACCGACGCGGCCCGTGACTCCGAGGAGTCCTACGAGCAGCTCCTCGACTCGATGCGCTGGCTGGGCTTCGACTGGGACGAGGGCCCCGAGGTCGGCGGCCCGCACGCGCCGTACCGGCAGTCGCAGCGCATGGACATCTACAAGGACGTCGCGACCAAGCTCCTCGACGGCGGCTACGCCTACCCCTGCTACTGCACCACCGAGGAGCTGGACGCCCGCCGCGAGGCCGCCCGCGCCGCCGGCAAGCCGTCGGGCTACGACGGCCACTGCCGCGACCTGACCGCCGAGCAGAAGCAGGCGTACGAGGCCGAGGGCCGCAGCCACATCGTGCGCTTCCGGATGCCCGACGAGGCCACCACCTTCACCGA
This sequence comes from Streptomyces sp. NPDC127108, assembly GCF_042677545.1. Classification (NCBI taxonomy): domain Bacteria; kingdom Bacillati; phylum Actinomycetota; class Actinomycetes; order Kitasatosporales; family Streptomycetaceae; genus Streptomyces; species Streptomyces sp. NPDC127108. The sequence goes on from NZ_JBHXTE010000004.1 coordinate 145,759, forward strand.
CCTGGTGCGCGGCGAGATCACCGTCCAGGCCGAGAACGTCACCGACTACGGCATCGTGCGTGCCAACGGCGCCCCGCTGTACACGCTGGTCAACCCGGTCGACGACGCCCTGATGGAGATCACCCACGTCCTGCGCGGCGAGGACCTGCTCTCCTCGACCCCGCGCCAGATCGCCCTCTACAAGGCGCTGATCGAGCTCGGCATCGCGAAGACGATCCCCGAGTTCGGCCACCTCCCGTACGTGATGGGCGAGGGCAACAAGAAGCTCTCCAAGCGCGACCCCCAGGCCTCGCTCAACCTCTACCGCGAGCGTGGCTTCCTGCCCGAGGGCCTGCTGAACTACCTGTCCCTCCTGGGCTGGTCGTTCTCCGCGGACCAGGACGTCTTCTCGATCCCCGACATGGTCGCCAAGTTCGACCTCGCGGACGTGAACGCCAACCCGGCCCGCTTCGACCTGAAGAAGGCCGAGGCGATCAACGCCGACCACGTCCGGATGCTGGACGTGAAGGCCTTCGCCGAGGCCTGCGCCCCCTGGCTCAAGGCCCCGCACGCCCCCTGGGCGCCGGACGCCTTCGACCAGGAGAAGTGGGACGCGATCGCGCCGCACGCCCAGACCCGGCTGAAGGTCCTCTCCGAGATCACCGACAACGTCGACTTCCTGTTCCTGCCGGAGCCGGTCTTCGACGAGGCGTCCTGGACGAAGGCGATGAAGGAGGGCAGCGACGCCCTGCTCCGCACGGCCCGCGAGAAGCTGGACGCGGCCGACTGGACCTCGGCGGAGTCCCTCAAGGAGGCCGTCCTGGCCGCCGGCGAGGCCCACGGCCTGAAGCTCGGCAAGGCGCAGGCCCCGGTCCGCGTCGCCGTCACCGGCCGCACGGTCGGCCTGCCGCTCTTCGAGTCCCTGGAGATCCTGGGCAAGGAGACGGCCCTGGCCCGCGTGGACGCGGCCCTGGCGAAGCTCGCCGCGTAACCGCGCAGGTACGTCACGTACGAAGGGCCCGGGAGCCGACACGGCTTCCGGGCCCTTCGCGTCGCCACTGCGCCGACTCCGACGGCTAGTCCTCGTCGACGAGATAGTGGCTCTCGTCGAAGATCTCAAGGACGACGATCACCATGATTGCGCCGGCCACCATGTACTCCAGCACGACCCCGGGAGCCACGTATGCCTTGCGCAGGTGTTCGTCAGGCCCGAGCTGGGCGGTCGCCGTCTTGTGGTACGGGTCACGGGCCAGCACGCGCAATGCCTTGTCCAACTGAGCCTGGCGCTCGTCGGGCAGGCCGTCGTACGCCGCGCGGGCCTCAACGGTGAACTGGACGCGGTACTCGCTCATGGGTGGGGCTCGATCCCTCGCTCGTCGGTCCGTCCACGCTACGGTACGGGCGGCGCGCGCAGCACCCGGTTCCTGGCAACGTCCGACGTCGCACGCTGTCGACCAAGAAGGTCCGCGCGGCCTACTGTCGGACTCATGGCGATCAAAGCGGTGGTCTGGGACATCGACGACACGATCTTCGACTACGCGCGCGCCGACACCGAGGGCATACGCGCCCACCTCGTCGCCGAGGGCCTCCTGGCCAGGTACGGCACCGCCGAGGACGCCCTCGCGCTGTGGAAGGAGACCACCGAGCGCCACTGGGGCCGCTTCGGTGCCGGCGAGGTCGACTTCGAGACGCAGCGCCGCGACCGGGTGCGTGACTTCGTGGGCGCCGCGCTCGACGACACCGAGGCCGACGCCTGGTTCGCCCGCTACCGCGTGCACTACGAAGCCGCCTGGACCCTCTTCCCGGACACCCTGCCGACCCTGGACGCCCTCTCCGGCCGCTACCGGCACGCGGTCCTCTCCAACTCCGCGCACGTCGTGCAGGACCACAAGCTCCGCACCCTCGGCGTCCGCGACCGCTTCGAGGCCCTCCTGTGCGCCGCCGACCTGGGCGTTTCCAAGCCCGCGGCGGAGGCGTTCCACGCCGTGTGCGCCGAGCTCGACCTCGCGCCCGCGGAGATCGCCTACGTCGGCGACCAGCCGGAGATCGACGCCCGCGGGGCGCGCGACGCGGGCCTGCTCGGCATCTGGCTCGACCGCAACGGCTCGGCCCAGGAAGGCCCGTCGGGCATCCACCGCATCGGCGGCCTCGCCGAGCTGCCCGCGCTGTTGCTGGCCGATACCCGTTTTGGAGCGCCGTCCACCTTCGGGTAATGTTCTTCCTGCGCCGCCCGAGAGGGCCGAAAGGTCCGGCCGGGAAGCGCAAGTCAAACAAAGCCCCCGCAGGGGGTTGCGCTTTGATGGCCTATGGTGTAATTGGCAGCACGACGGTTTCTGGTTCCGTTAGTCTAGGTTCGAGTCCTGGTAGGCCAGCTCGCAGAGCTCATCTGCAACCGCGGATCACGATCCGCAAAGCCCCCGTTGTGTAGCGGCCTAGCACGCTGCCCTCTCAAGGCAGTAGCGCCGGTTCGAATCCGGTCGGGGGTACAGATCCTTCCCGTGAGGACAGTCAGGGTCGCACCCGCTGACCTCAATGCAGGATCGCTAGGGCCCCCGTTGTGTAGCGGCCTAGCACGCCGCCCTCTCAAGGCGGTAGCGCCGGTTCGAATCCGGTCGGGGGTACTGTGGTCTGGTCTAGACCACCTATGGGCTATGGTGTAATTGGCAACACGAAGGTTTCTGGTTCCTTTGTTCTAGGTTCGAGTCCTGGTAGCCCAGCGCAGTAACAGCAACATCAGCAAGCCCCCGTTGTGTAGCGGCCTAGCACGCCGCCCTCTCAAGGCGGTAGCGCCGGTTCGAATCCGGTCGGGGGTACGCGAAGAAGAAGCCCTCCCCAGTCGGGGAGGGCTTCTTCGTGTTCGGATGCGTGACACGTGTTCGGATGTGCGACACCCCCCAACTCCCGCCCGCCGCTGCGGCGTTGGAGCCGCGGGCCGGAGATGAGGGGTGGTGGTCGTGTCAGCTGGTGCGGCGCAGCGCCTCGGAGAGGCGGCCGGCCGCGTCGATGACGGCCTGGGCGTGCATCCGGCCCGGGTGCCGCGTCAGCCGCTCGATCGGTCCGGAGACCGAGACGGCCGCCACCACCCGGTTCGACGGACCGCGCACCGGCGCCGACACCGACGCCACCCCCGGCTCCCGCTCACCGATCGACTGCGCCCAGCCCCGGCGGCGCACACCCGACAGGGCCGTCGCCGTGAACCGCGCGCCCTGCAGGCCCCGGTGCAGCCGCTCCGGCTCCTCCCAGGCCATCAGGATCTGCGCCGACGAACCCGCCTTCATCGTGAGCGTCGAACCGACCGGCACCGTGTCCCGAAGGCCCGAAAGGCGCTCCGCCGCGGCCACGCAGATCCGCATGTCGCCCTGGCGGCGATACAGCTGCGCGCTCTCGCCCGTCACGTCCCGCAGATGCGTGAGCACCGGACCGGCCGTCGCGAGCAGACGGTCCTCGCCCGCCGCCGCGGCCAGCTCGGCCAGGCGCGGGCCCAGAATGAAACGGCCCTGCATGTCTCGCGCCACCATCCGGTGGTGTTCCAGAGCCACGGCCAGGCGATGGGCCGTGGGTCGTGCGAGCCCGGTGGCCGCGACCAACCCGGCAAGGGTGGCGGGACCGGACTCCAGGGCGCTCAGGACAAGGGCTGCCTTGTCGAGAACGCCTACGCCGCTAGAGTTGTCCATGAAACGATACTCGCGTCTCACTCTGTGAAACGCAAGTTCAAAAATCCCAGGAACCCGCCACTCTGTAGGAGCGGTCCGCAGACCAACGGATTCGCGGCCGTCGTCCGGCACGCAGTCACGAGGGGTACGGCGTCGGCAAACTGATTCTCTAGTTGGGCCGGCGCACGACGCCGGTCGGAGGGAAAGCGATGGGTAGGACTCTCGCGGAGAAGGTCTGGGACGACCACGTCGTCCGGCGCGCCGAAGGCGAGCCCGACCTCCTCTTCATCGATCTGCACCTGCTGCACGAGGTGACCAGCCCGCAGGCGTTCGACGGCCTTCGGCAGGCCGGGCGCCAGGTGCGGCGCCTCGATCTCACCATCGCCACCGAGGACCACAACACCCCGACCCTCGACATCGACAAGCCCATCGCCGACCCCGTCTCCCGCGCCCAGCTGGAGACGCTGCGCAAGAACTGCGCCGAGTTCGGCGTCCGGCTGCACCCGCTGGGCGACGTCGAGCAGGGCGTCGTCCACGTGGTGGGACCGCAGCTGGGACTGACCCAGCCCGGCACCACGGTGGTCTGCGGCGACTCCCACACCTCCACGCACGGCGCCTTCGGCGCGCTGGCCTTCGGCATCGGCACCTCCCAGGTCGAGCACGTCCTCGCGACCCAGACGCTGCCGCTGGCCCGCCCCAAGACCATGGCCATCACCGTCGACGGCGAACTGCCCGACGGCGTCACCGCCAAGGACCTGATCCTCGCCATCATCGCCCGGATCGGCACCGGCGGCGGCCAGGGCTACATCCTGGAGTACCGCGGCCCGGCCATCGAGAAGCTCTCGATGGAGGCCCGCATGACCATCTGCAACATGTCCATCGAGGCCGGCGCCCGCGCGGGCATGATCGCCCCCGACGAGACGACCTTCGCGTACATCAAGGACCGCGCCCACGCCCCGCAGGGCGCCGACTGGGACGAGGCCGTCGCGTACTGGCGGACGCTGCGCACCGACGACGACGCCGTCTTCGACGCCGAGGTCTACATCGACGCCGCCGAGCTGTCGCCGTTCGTCACCTGGGGCACCAACCCCGGCCAGGGCCTGCCCCTGTCGGGACACGTCCCCGACCCGGCTTCGTACGAAGACGCTTCGGAGCGGCTCGCCGCCGAAAAGGCCCTGGAGTACATGGGGTTGAGCGCCGGACAGCGGCTGCGGGACATCAAGGTGGACACCGTCTTCGTAGGCTCCTGCACCAACGGCCGTATCGAAGACCTCCGGTCGGCCGCAGCCGTCCTCGGCGGGCGCAAAGTCGCCGACGGCGTACGGATGCTGGTGGTGCCCGGCTCGGTGCGGGTCGCCCTGCAGGCCGTCGAGGAGGGCCTGGACAAGGTGTTCACCGCGGCCGGAGCCGAATGGCGGCACGCGGGCTGCTCGATGTGCCTGGGCATGAACCCCGACCAACTCGCCCCCGGCGAGCGCTCCGCGTCCACGTCCAACCGCAACTTCGAGGGCCGCCAGGGCAAGGGCGGACGCACCCATCTGGTGTCGCCGCAGGTCGCCGCCGCCACCGCGGTCACCGGCCATCTGGCCTCGCCCGCCGACCTCGCCGACGCCCCCACGACCGCCGGAGTCTGATCAGCCATGGAAGCCTTCACCACCCACACCGGCCGGGCCGTACCGCTGCGCCGCAGCAACGTCGACACCGACCAGATCATCCCCGCCCACTGGCTGAAGAAGGTCACCAGGGACGGATTCGAGGACGGGCTCTTCGAGGCCTGGCGCAAGGACGCCGACTTCGTGCTCAACAAGCAGGAGCGACAGGGCGCCACGGTCCTGGTCGCCGGACCCGACTTCGGCACCGGCTCCTCCCGTGAGCACGCCGTCTGGGCCCTGCAGAACTACGGCTTCAAGGCCGTCATCTCGGCCCGCTTCGCCGACATCTTCCGTGGGAACTCGCTCAAGAACGGCCTGCTCACGGTGGTTCTGGAGCAGTCGACCGTGGACGAGCTGTGGGCCCTGACGGAGGCCGACCCGAACGTCGAGATCACCGTCGACCTGCGCGAACGCCAAGTCCGCGCCCCGGGCGTCACCGCCTCCTTCGAGCTGGACGAGAACGCCCGCTGGCGACTCCTGAACGGCCTGGACGACATCAGCATCACCCTCCAGAACGAGCAGGACATCGCGGTCTACGAGTCCCGGCGCCCCGCCCACAAGCCGCGCACCCTGCAGGCCGTCTGACCCGCTTCCCCCGGGCGGCCCAGCGAGCCTTCGCGAGTTGCCCCGGAGTGCTCCGGCACCCGATGTACCCCCAATCGTGGACGGTTGGGGGTACATCTGTGTCCGGCCCCCGTATGCCCCCCGATGACCTGAACGGGTGGTCTCAACTGCCTTGATCTGAGGGGCAGAAGAGGCCTGAAATCCACTTGCACCCCGAGGTTGCGGTTATCCTCAGATGGGCGCCGGAGGAGGGTAGTTACCCCCTGCGGAGGCGACAACTCGCCCCAGATGGCACAATCGGTGCATGGGACGCGACGACCAACTCGAGCTCTACGGACTCGTGGCGGACCAGTTGAAGGAAGCGCACTCCCGAGTGCGCGCACTGCAAGTCCCGGAGGGCGTACGGATGGCGCTGACCCGGAAGCTGCTGGTCATTACGGCCGCGGCCAAACACGATCTCGCCGATGCGGCAAGGCGTCTGGAGCGGTTGACGGCGTACCTCGACGACGGCGACGAGGGCCGAATCCCTGAAGACGACTGAGTGGCGGGCCCCAACGGGCCTGCTGGGTCGCGACGGGCCTCAACGGACCTTCGAGGAACTCCTCGAGAGCCCAGGTCGTTGCGGCACAAGGGTGATTAGCCCGTTTCGTGTTTGATTTGCGGTATATATCTGCCTAACGTGCGAAAAAGCCTGGCACATTCGCTCAGGCAATGTCTCCGAAGGGGAAGACGTGAACAAGGCGCAGCTCGTAGAAGCGATTGCCGACAAGGTCGGTGGCCGTCAGCAGGCCGCCGACGCCGTGGACGCGGTTCTGGACGCCATCGTCCGTGCCGTCGTCAGTGGAGACCGTGTTTCGGTCACCGGCTTCGGCTCGTTCGAGAAGGTCGACCGCCCGGCCCGGTACGCCCGCAACCCGCAGACCGGGGAGCGCGTGCGGGTCAAGAAGACCTCGGTGCCCCGCTTCCGCGCGGGCCAGGGCTTCAAGGACCTGGTGAGCGGCTCGAAGAAGCTCCCGAAGAACGACGTGGCCGTCAAGAAGGCGCCCAAGGGCAGCCTCTCGGGTGGCACTTCCTCGCGGACCACCGTCAAGAAGGCGGCCGCCAAGAAGGCCACCACCGCCAAGAAGGCCACGGCGAAGAAGACGACGGCGAAGAAGACCACCGCCGCCAAGAAGGCCACCACCGCCAAGAAGGCGGCGACGGCCAAGAAGGCCACGACCGCCAAGAAGACGGCGAAGACGGCCACGGCCAAGAAGACCACGGCCAAGAAGACGGCGAAGGCCGCCACGGCGAAGAAGACCACCGCCAAGAAGGCCGCCGCCAAGAAGGCGCCCGCCAAGAAGGCCACGGCGAAGAAGGCGCCCGCCAAGAAGTCGACGGCGCGCAAGACCACCGCCAAGAAGGCCACCGCCCGCAAGAAGTAAGGGCAGAGGGCACTCACGCGCCGGGCCGGGCTCCCCCTGGGGAGCCCGGCCCGCGGCGTGTTCGGGGACCCGGGGGACTCAGGGGGCCCGGGGGATTCAGGAGGCCCGGGGGACTCGGGGGGCTCAGAACGTCTGCAGCGTCACCAGCGTGATCCGGCGCCCCTCGCCCTCTCCGGCCACCTCGATGCGTACGCGCTGGCCGGGCCTGAGCAGCCGCAGACCGCCGGCGTCGAACGCCGGGGCGTCGAAGGGCACCGGCGTGCCGTCGTCGAGGAGCACGCTGCCGGTGCGGGTGTCGGAGTCGTACGTGTACGCGGTGGCCTGCATGGGGGAAGCGTACTCAGTCCGGGATCAGCAGCCCGGCGGCGGCCGCCGCCGTGTGCGGGCCCACGCCCAGGGCGAGCGCGGCCCGCAGGTCGTCGCCGGTGTCCACGTCCTGGCGTACGGAACCGGCGTACCCGAGGTCGTCGAGGTCGTCGAGTTCCACCGCGCCCGAGTCCCGGTGGCGGGCGCGGGACGGGCCGCCGAATTGGGGGTCCAATTCCGTGCCGGACCCCGCGGTGAGCAGCGTCGTGCCGATTCCCGCGGCGTCCGGGAGAAAAGCGCGGGGGAATGGGGCGGCGGCGTCGAGGACGCGGGCCAATTCGCGGGGGCGCAGCGCGGGCAGATCGGCGTTGAGGGCCGCCACGGGTGCCTCGGGGCGCCGGGAGCGCACCTGGAGGGCCGCGTGCGCCAGCGCGGCGTTGAGGCCGTCTCCCGGGGCGTCGGGGACGACGTGGGCGCCGAGCGCGGTCAGTTCGCGGCCCGCGCGGACGTCGTCCGTGACGACCACCACATCCCGCACCGACGGGCAGGCCACCGTCGCGGCCACCGTGTCCTGCGCGAACGCGAGGGCGAGCGCGGGCCGCAGGCCGTCCCCGGCGGCGGGCGCGAGACGGCTCTTGGCCCGCTCCAGGGGCTTGAGCGGTATCACCACGGTCCACTGCACGCCCGGCTCCGTCCTTCGCGTGAGCCCATTGTGACCTGGGCGAAGGGGGCGGACGGGAGCCGGGGTGCGGGGGTGGCCGCCGGTGCGGCGGGCCGGTGCCCGGCGCGCACGGGCCAGGCGGGGCGTGACGGGGGGAGGGCGGACGGGTGGGCGTACGGTGTTCTCGACAGGACGGCAGCCTGGGGCGACACTTGTGCGGCCGACCAGGCTCATGGAGGAAGGTGTCCGAGTGTCCCGCCGCAGAATCGGCTTCTGGTACCGCTTGGCGGCGGTCATCGCTAAACCGCCGCTGTTGGTTCTGATCAAGCGGGACTGGCGGGGAATGGAGAACATTCCGGCCGACGGCGGTTTTATCACCGCCGTGAACCACAATTCCCATCTCGACCCGTTCGCGTACGCGCACTTTCAGTACAACACCGGGCGGGTCCCGCGTTTCCTCGCCAAGCACGGGCTCTTCAAGAAGGGCTTCGTCGGGGCGTTCATGCGGGGCACCGGGCAGATCCCGGTCTACCGCGAGACCACCAACGCGCTGAGCGCCTTCCGGGCCGCCATCGAGGCCGTCGACCGCGGCGAATGCGTGGCGTTCTACCCCGAGGGCACCCTCACCCGCGACCCCGACCTGTGGCCCATGACGGCCAAGACGGGCGTCGCGCGCGTGGCCCTGCAGACCAAGTGCCCGGTCATTCCGGTGGCCCAGTGGGGCGCCAACCACGTCCTGCCGCCGTACGCGAAGAAGCCCGACGTGCTGCCCCGCAAGACGCACCACGTACTCGCCGGTGAGCCGGTGGACCTGGCGCGCTTCTACGACAAGGAGATGACCCCGGACCTCCTGAAGGAGGCCACCGAGGCCATCATGGCGGCCATCACCGAGCTCCTGGAGGAGCTGCGCGGCGAGCAGGCCCCGCAGAAGCGTTACGACCCGCGTGAGGTTCGTCTCGCGCAGCGCCGCAAGGCCAAGGAGACCTCCGCCGACGGGAACTCCGCCGCCAGCAGCCGTACAGAGCAAGGCAGTTCGGAGGAGAGCAAGTGACCCGATCCCTGAAGGCCGCCGTCTTCGGAACCGGTTCGTGGGGGACGGCCTTCGGGATGGTCCTGGCCGACGCCGGCTGCGACGTCACCCTGTGGGCCCGCCGCGCCGAACTCGCCGACGCGGTCAACTCCACCCGCACCAACCCGGACTACCTGCCGGGCGTCGAGCTGCCGCGGAACCTGACCGCGACCACCGACCCGGCCGCCGCCGCGGCCGACGCCGACTTCACCGTGCTCGCCGTGCCCTCGCAGACGCTGCGCGGCAACCTCGCCGCCTGGACCCCGCTGCTCGCCCCCGACACGGTGCTCGTCTCGCTGATGAAGGGCGTCGAGCTGGGCTCCGCCATGCGCATGAGCGAGGTCATCGAGGACGTCACCAAGGCGCCCGCCGAGCGGATCGCCGTCGTCACGGGACCCAACCTGGCCCGGGAGATCGCCGCCCGCCAGCCCGCCGCGTCCGTGGTCGCCTGCACCGACGAAACGGTCGCCCAGCGCCTCCAGGCCGCCTGCCACACGCCGTACTTCCGGCCGTACACGAACACCGACGTCGTCGGCTGCGAGCTCGGCGGCGCCGTCAAGAACGTCATCGGGCTCGCCGTCGGCATCGCGGACGGCATGGGGCTCGGCGACAACACCAAGGGCTCGCTCATCACGCGCGGGCTCGCCGAGACCACCCGGCTCGGCCTCGCCATGGGCGCCGACCCGCTGACGTTCTCGGGGCTCGCGGGCCTCGGCGACCTGGTGGCCACCTGCTCGTCGCCGCTCTCGCGCAACCACACCTTCGGCACCAACCTCGGCAAGGGCATGACCCTGCAGGAGACCATCGCGGTCACCAAGCAGACCGCGGAGGGCGTCAAGTCCTGCGAGTCCGTCCTCGATCTGGCCCGCAGGCACGGCGTCGACATGCCGATCACCGAGACGGTCGTCGGGATCGTGCACGAGGGCACGCCGCCGCTGGTCGCCCTCAAGGAGCTGATGTCGCGCAGCGCCAAGCCCGAGCGCCGCTGACCCGCTGGTCACGGGCGGCACACTGACGGAGCCTTGGCCAGCGGGTACGCTCAACGCGATATGAGCAGCGAGAACCTCCCCCAGAGCCCCCGCAAGCCGCGTGTGGCCGTCGTGTTCGGCGGCCGCAGCTCGGAGCACGGCATCTCCGTCGTCACCGCCGGTGCCGTACTGCGTGCCATCGACCGGACCAAGTACGACGTGCTGCCGATCGGCATCACGACGGACGGGCGCTGGGCGCTGACCGCGGACGACCCCGACCGGATGGCCATCGCCGACCGCAAGGTCCCCAGCGTCACCGAGCTCGCCGAGTCCGCCGACGGCGGCGTCGTCCTGCCCGTCGACCCGGGCAACCGCGAGGTCGTCTACAGCGAGCCCGGCGCGGTGCCCAAGGCGCTCGGCGAGGTCGACGTGGTCTTCCCGATGCTGCACGGCCCCTACGGCGAGGACGGCACCCTCCAGGGGCTCCTGGAACTGTCCGGCGTGCCGTACGTGGGCGCGGGCGTGCTCGCCTCGGCCGTCGGCCAGGACAAGGAGTACATGAAGCGGGTCTTCACCTCCTTCGGGCTGCCCGTCGGCCCGTACCTGGTGATCCGCCCCCGCGAGTGGCAGCGCGAGGAGAAGAAGGCCCGGCAGCGCGTCGCGGACTTCGCGGGCGAGCACGGCTGGCCGCTGTTCATCAAGCCCGCGCGCGCGGGCTCCTCGATCGGCATCACCAAGGTCGACTCCTTCGAGGGCCTCGACGAGGCCATCGCGGAGGCGCAGCGCCACGACCCGAAGATCATCGTGGAGGCGCTGCTCCGCGGCCGCGAGATCGAGTGCGGCGTCCTGGAGTTCGAGGACGGACCGCGCGCCAGCGTGCCCGCCGAGATCCCGCCGGTGCAGGCGCACGACTACTACGACTTCGAGGCGAAGTACATCGACTCGACGCCCGGCCTGGTGCCCGCCCCGCTGACGGCCGAGGAGACCGCCGAGGTGCAACGGCTCGCGGTCGAGGCCTTCGAGGCGGCGTCCTGCGAGGGCCTGGTGCGCGCGGACTTCTTCCTCACCGAGGACGGGCGGTTCGTCATCAACGAGATCAACACGATGCCGGGCTTCACGCCGATCTCCATGTACCCGCAGATGTGGGAGAAGAGCGGCGTCGGGTACGCGGAGCTGGTGGACCGCCTCATCCAGTCGGCGCTCTCCCGGTCCACCGGGCTGCGCTAGGACCTGGCCCTCCGGGGCGCTACGCCACGCCCTTGGGGATGGTCTTCTTGACGGGCGCGGCGAAGTCCGTGAGCGGGCCGAGACCGTTCTCCGTCCGCTCCTTGGGCAGCGTCACCTCTACGTAGGCGAGGCGCAGCGCGGTGGTGAAGACGTACGAGCCGTCGTCGCGCTTCTGCAGCAGCCAGGCCACGTCGTTGACCTTCACGCCGTCCGACTTGGCCACATCGGGATCGGACATCTCGGGGGGCCGTTCCACGCCGCAGCGCAGTATGATCGCCGGGTCTCCCCACCCGGCGGTCAACTCCGACTTCGGTCCGGGATCGGTGCGCTCGAGACCGTCGACCTTCTTCGGGAGCTGCGCGCGCAGATCCCGGCAGAGCCCCGCGGCCTTCGCTGCCGGGGACGGAACCACCACCGACGCTGTGTCGTCCGTTGATGAGCAGGCCGTTGACGCGAGCAGCGTTGCGCAAGCGGCCGCGCCTATGAGACTGCGGCGCCGGAGACGGGGGATGTTCACCGGGCCAGGGTAGACGGGGGCTACAAGTGCACGACCGGGCAGGTCAGGGTTCTGGTGATGCCGTCCACTTGCTGGACCTTGGCGACCACCATGCGGCCGAGTTCGTCGACCGTGTCCGCCTGCGCGCGCACGATGACGTCGTAGGGGCCGGTCACGTCCTCGGCCTGGATCACTCCCGGGATCTTGCCGATCAGCTCGGCGACGGTCGACGCCTTGCCGACCTCGGTCTGGATCAGGATGTACGCCTGTACCACGGAACCTCCAGGGCGGCCACGAGGATCATGTGGGGAGAAGGGACGCCACGGTACCGCGTCGCCGCTCGCCACGGGGAGACCCGGGGGAGCTGTGGCGCGCACATCGCGGCGGACGGACAACACAGGTTGACGGCTCCGTCGACCGTACCGACGACAGGGACGGCTCGCGACCGCAAGCGGACCGCGGCGACCGTGGCAGAAGGAGCAGCACGCGCATGAAGGGCACCGTCGGCGAGTTGGGCGAGTTCGGGCTCATCAAGGAGCTCACCTCGCGGCTCACCTCCACCCCGGCCGTACGCCTCGGCCCCGGCGACGACGCCGCCGTCGTGGCCGCCCCGGACCGCAGGGTCGTGGCCAGCACCGACATCCTCCTGGAGGGCCGGCACTTCCGCCGCGACTGGTCCACGGCCTACGACGTCGGCCGCAAGGCCGCCGCCCAGAACCTCGCCGACATCGCGGCCATGGGCGCCGTGCCCACCGCGATCCTGCTCGGCCTCGTGGTGCCCGCCGAGCTCCCCGCGAGCTGGCCCATCGAGCTCATGGACGGCCTGCGCGACGAGTGCCAGGTCGCGGGCGCGGCCGTGGTCGGAGGCGATGTCGTACGCGGTGACACGATCACCGTCTCGATCACCGCGCTCGGCGACCTGCGCAACCACGAACCCGTCACGCGCGCGGGCGCCCAGCCCGGCGACGCCGTCGCCGTCACCGGCTGGCTCGGCTGGTCCGCCGCCGGGCACGCGGTGCTCTCCCGCGGCTTCCGCTCGCCGCGCGCCTTCGTGGAGGCCCACCGCAGGCCCGAGCCGCCCTACCACGCGGGCCCCGCCGCCGCCGGGCTCGGCGCGACCGCCATGACGGACGTGAGCGACGGCCTGATCGCCGACCTCGGCCACATCGCCGAGGCCAGCAAGGTGCGCATCGACATCCGCTCCGGCGACGTGGACGTGCCCTCGCAGATGAACGACATCGGGCAGGCCGTCGGCGTCGACCCGCTGCAGTGGGTGCTCAACGGCGGCGAGGACCACGCGATCGTGGCGACGTTCCCGTCCGACGTGAAGCTGCCCGCCCGCTGGAAGGTCATCGGCGAGGTCCTCAACCCCTCCGCGCAGCCGCAGGTCACGGTCGACGGCGCGCCCTGGACCAGCAAGGGCTGGGACCACTTCGGGGAGAACGGCGGCGACGCGTGAGCGCGGCGGGCCCGGGCGGTACGCCCGCCGCGGCCCGTACCGCCCGTACGGCGCCGCCCCGGGTGCTCACCGTCGCGGGCTCCGACTCCGGGGGCGGGGCCGGGATCCAGGCCGACCTGAAGACGATGCTCGCGCTCGGCACGCACGGCATGAGCGTCGTCACGGCGGTCACGGCGCAGAACTCCCTGGGCGTGCAGGGTGCTTGGGAGCTGCCCGTGGAGGCGGTGCGGGCGCAGTACCGCAGCGTCGTCGACGACATCGGCGTGCAGGCCGTGAAGACCGGCATGCTCGCGTCCGCCGAACTCGTCGAGGCGGTCGCCGACTTGCTCGCGGCCACGGCCGCCCCCGCCGTCGTCGATCCGGTCGGCGTCTCCAAGCACGGCGACTCGCTGCTCGCGGCGTCCGCGCTCGACTCGGTGCGCACGAAGCTCCTTCCGGTCGCCACGGTCGCGACGCCCAACCTCGACGAGGTCGCCCAACTCACCGGCGTCGAGGTCGACTCGGAGGACGGTCTGCGGCGCGCGGCGGCCGCCCTCCTCGCGTACGGGCCCCGGTGGGCGCTCATCAAGGGCGGCCACCTCAGGGGCGACGCCGTGGACCTGCTCACCGACGGCTCCGAAGAGCACTGGCTGCGCGCCCCGCGCCACGACAACCGGCACACCCACGGCACGGGCTGCACCCTCGCCAGCGCCGTCGCGGCGCAGCTCGCGAAGGGGCAGACCGTGCCGCAGGCCGTGGCGGCCGCCAAGGAGTACGTCACCGGGGCGATCGCCGCCGGGTTCGCACTCGGCGGCGGGATCGGGCCCGTGGATCACGGCTGGCGGTTCGGGGACGGCTCGGAGGTCTTGGACGGCACACGCGAGACGGACGGCACGCGCGGCTCGTAGGCGGCGTCTCCGTAGACCGCGTCTCCGTAGACCGCTTCTTCGCAAACGGGGTACTCCTTGAGGTCGATTCCGTTGGCCGCTCTCTCCGTAAGACGCTTGAAGAAGCCCGCGAGGAAGCGGGAGCTCAGCATCCGGTAGGCCCGGTCGCGGCTGCGGATCTTCTTCTCCGTGGGCGGCGCCAGGAAGGGGCCCGCGTTGCCCGAGGTCTTCTGGCAGCCCTTCGCGTAGTCGCGGACCTCCGCCTCGTACGCCGCGAAGGCCGTCCTGTGGTCCCCGTGCGCGAGGGCCAGCTCACCGGCCAGGACGTACGCGCACACGAGTGCCGTGCCCGTGCCGATGCCGCCCATCGTGGCGCCGTACCCGGCGTCTCCGAGGAGTACGACGCGCCCCTGGGACAGACGGTCGACGTGGATCTGCGCGATCGCGTCGAAGTACAGGTCGTCGGTCTCCTCCAGGGCCTTCAGGACCTGCGGCGCGTGCTTCCAGCGCATGTCGGCGAACTTCTCGGCGAGGATCCGCTTCTGCGCCGCGACGTCGCGCCGGTCGTGGTCGAGCCGCTCGGACCGGAAGACGAGGCCTGCGCCCGCGCGGTGCGGGTCGCCGTCGTAGTTGCAGATGTCGATCATCCGGCCGGGGTCGCTGTGGATCCGGGCCGTGCGGTTCAGGCCCAGGTGGTTGGGCATGCCGAAGCCCGCGACGTAGTAGCCGAGGAAGCGCAGGTACTTCGACTCGTCGCCGAAGACGAGGCGGCGGGTGTGCGAGTGCAGGCCGTCCGCGCCGACGACGAGGTCGAAACGGCGGGGAGCGCCGCGCTCGAAGGTGACGTGGACGCCGCCGGTGCTCTTGGTGCTCCCGGTGCTCTCCGTGCCCTCAGCGCCCTCGGGGGTCTCGGTGAGGCTCGCCACGGAGTCCCCGAAGACGTACTCCACGTGGTCCCGGGTGCGCTCGTACATGATCTTGGAGAGCTCGCCGCGGAAGATCTCCACGTCGCCGCTCATCAGGAAGGCGGGCAGGTCCACCTGCTCCCGGTCGTCGGCGTCGACGACGATCTGGCGTCCCATGCGGGTCTGGCGGCGGTGCACCTCGTCCCAGATGCCCATGCGCTCCAGGACGGTGCGGTGCGCGTGGCCCCGGAAGTCGACCGCGAAGCCGCCCTCGCGCAGGGCGGGCGCCTTCTCCACGACGGTGACCCGGGCGCCGTACCGGGACAGCCACAGGGCGAGCGCGGGGCCGGCGACGCTGGCCCCGGAGATGAGGACGTCGAGGTGGGCGAGGGGGCGGGCGGGCCGCGCGGTGCGGGTGGTGGCCGTCGGGCGCGTGGGCGTCGGGTGCGTGGCCGTCGGGTGCGCTGGCGGCGTCGAGTTCGTCATGCCCCGAGACTCGGCGGAGGCGCTTACCGGGGGCGTACCGTCGGCTGACGGGGGCTTACCGCAGCCGCTCCTTCCCGGCGGCCCGCCAGGAAGGCCTCCTCGTACGCCGCCGGGCCCAGCCGCGCGCGAGCCGCCTCCTGGACCGGTACGACGTCCGGGTGGCCCTCGATCAACGTGCCCCGGATGCCCGCCGCGGCGCCCAGGAGCCGGGCGGCGTCCCGAGGGTGCGCCGCGGCCGCAGCCAAGGCCTCCGCCACCTCGGCCAGTTCGCCCACGCCCGGGGCGTCGACGGCCAGCACGCGGGCCTGCTCGAACCAGTCGGCGGCCTCCTCCGGGCGGGACTCGGCGAGCGCGGCGCGGCCGAGGCCGGTGAGGACGCGCGTGGTCTCCGCCACGCTGAACCAGTTGGCGGCGCACGCCTGGAGGGCGTCTTCGTAGTACGCACGCGCGCGTGCCGTGTCGCCGCGCAGCCGGGCCACGTCCCCCAGACCGCGCCGTGCCGTCGCCACCTTGTCGCGCACGCCCACGGCACGTGCCCGCTCCTCCGCCTGCCGGAAGTGGTCCGCCGCGTCCTCCAGGGCGCCGCCGTGCAGCAGGACCGTCGCGCGCTGGTGCAGCAGGTCGCCGGTCTCCTCCGGGGCGCCGAGTTCGACGACGTGGGCGAGGCCCTCGTCCAGGAGCTCCAGGGCGCGGGCCCGCTCCCCGCGCCAGTCGGCGAACATCGCGAGCGGGTCCAGGCAGTTGGCCATGCCCCAGCGGTCGCCGTTCTCCCGGAAGGCCGCGAGCGCCCGCGCGAAGGCCGCCTCGGCGTCCCGCGGCCGCCCGGCGAACAGCTCCTGGAAGCCCTGCCCGAGGTCCAGCAGGGCCCGCCCCCACAGGTGGTCGCCGACCTGCGCGCGCACCCGCTCCTCCATGGCCCGCCGCGGCCCGCCCGCCAGCGACCAGAGCACGATCAGGAACGGCAGCCGCAACGGCCCCTCCAGGGACGTCAGCAGGGCGTCGGCACGCGCGACCCGCTCCGGTTCGGCGGGGTCGTCGCCGTCGCCCGCGATCGTGTTGACCAGACACAGGACGTACTCCTCCGCGAGCCCTTCCGGAGGGTGCGGCCCGACGGCCGAGAGGAGGCCCGACGCGAGCGTGGTGCGCTCTCCGTAGTGGCCGCGCAGCCGCCAGTACCAGGACAGCGCGGCCAGCATGCGCAGGCCCTCGTGCGGTTCGGTGCGCGCCAGGTGGCGCAGGGCCGCGTCCAGGTTGCCGTGGTCGGCGGCGAGCCGGTCAAGCCAGGGGAGCTGCTCGGCGCCGTGCAGCAGCGGCGCGCCCCGCTCGGCGAGGCGCAGGAAGTGCGCGGCGTGCGCGGCGCGCAGCCTGTCCTCGATGCCCGCCTCGGCGAGCCGCGGGGCGCAGAAGGCGCGGATGGTCTCCAGCATCCGGTAGCGGCCGCCCACCACCTCGACGAACGACTTCTCCACGAGCGAGGCCAGCAGGTCCTCCGGGTGCGGGAGCCCGCAGACCGCCTCCACGGCGTCGAGCGTGGCCCCGGCGGGGAACACGGTGAGGCGCGCGGCAAGCTCCCGCTCCTCGTCGTCGAGCAGGTCCCAGCTCCACTCGACGACGGCGTGCAGGGTGCGGTGGCGCGGCGCCTTCGTGCGGTCGCCGCGCGACAGGAGCCGGAAGCGGTCGTCGAGGCGCGCGGCCAGCTCGTCGAGCGTGAGGGTGCGCAGCCGGGCGGCGGCCAGCTCGATGGCCAGCGGAAGGCCGTCGAGCGCGGCGCACAGGGAGCGCACCAGGCCGCCCTGCTCCGGTCCGCCCTCCGCACCCGCACCCGCCGTCCGGGCGGCGAAGTCCGGGCGTACGGCCGCCGCGCGCTCCAGGAAGAGTCGGTCGGCGGGCCCGGCGGGCAGCGGCGGCACCGGGCACAGCGCCTCCCCGGTGATGCCGAGCGCCTCCCGGCTGGTGGCGAGGACACGGACACCGGGGCAGGCGCCGAGCAGCAGCCCGGCGACCCGCGCCGCGTCGTCGACCAGGTGCTCGCAGTTGTCGAGGACGAGCAGCAGCTCCCGCCCCTCCAGGGCGGCGAGCAGCCGTTCGGTGGCGTCGCCCCCGCGCGCGTGGAACCCGTCGGGCACCCCCAGGGCGCCGAGGATCGCGTACGTGACCCGCTCCCCGTCGGCCAGCGGCGCCAGCTCCACGAAGCACACGCTCCCGGGCCCGCCGCCCCGTGCCCCCTCGGCCCGCCCGCTCTCGCGCTCCCGCGCGGCCTCCAGGGCGAGCCGGGTCTTGCCGGTGCCGCCCGGCCCGGTGAGCGTCACGAGGCGGGCGCCGTCGAGGAGGGCGTGGACGCGCGCCAGCTCCTCCGCGCGGCCGACGAGCGGGGTGAGCGGCGCGGGCACGGCCGGGGCACGGGTCGGCTCGGCGCCGCGCAGCAGCTCCAGGTGGAGCGCGGCGAGCTCCGCCGACGGATCGGCGCCCAGGTGCCGCGCGAGGACGCCACGCGCCTCGTCGAACACCGTGAGGGCCTCCGCGGGCCGCCCCGCGGCGTGCAGCGCCCGCATGAGCTGCCCGTACAGCCGCTCGCTCAGCGGATGGGCGGCGATCAGCTCCCGCAGTTCCGGTACGAGGCCGGGGCCGCCGCCGGTCGCCAGGCCGGCGTCCACCCGGTCCTGCACGGCGGCGAGCCGGAGCTCGTCGAGCCGGGTGCCGTGCGGGTGCGTCCCGGGCAGGTCGGCGAGCGCGGGCCCGCGCCACAGGCCGAGCGCCTCTTTGAGGAGGGCGGCGGCCCGGGGATGGTCCCCGGCGGACAGCGCTCGGCGGCCCTCGCGGGCCAGGCGTTCGAAGCGGTGGGCGTCGACGTCATCGGGGGAGACGGCCAGGCGGTAGCCCGTGGCGGTGGTCTCGATGCCGACGCCCAGGCGCTTGCGCAGCCGGGACACCTGGGACTGGAGCGCGTTCGCGGCGCCCGCGGGCGGCCGCTCCCCGTAGAGGCCGTCGGTCAGGCGCTCGGCGGAGACGCTCCGGTCGGCGTCGAGGAGGAGCAGGGTGAGCAGGGCCCGGGGGCGGGGGCCGCCGGGATCGACGGGCGAGCCGTCCGGGGTGCGGATGTCGAGGGGCCCGAGGATGCCGAAGCGCATCCGCCAGATTCTGGCAGGCGCCTGCGCGGGCATACGAAAAAGCCGGCCCTCCCGAAGGGGGACCGGCTTTTCAGCAACCGGCTAGGTGGCCGCGCAGAAAGCGTCAGCGCGAGACCTTGCCGGCCTTGATGCACGAGGTGCAGGCGTTGAGGCGCTTCGGCGTCCCGCCGACCACGGCACGCACGCGCTGGATGTTCGGGTTCCAGCGACGGGGCGTACGGCGGTGCGAGTGCGAGATGTTGTTGCCGAAGCCCGGCCCCTTGCCGCAGACGTCGCAGTTGGCAGCCACGGGTCACTCCAAAGACTTCAGATGCACTTACGGTTAAACCCGGCATGCCGGGATCAGTGCAATGATCGGAGTGGCGTTGCCAGGAGGAATGGCCCGATGCGTATCGGGCAACCGGAGCAGCATACAACGACTGCTTCGGTACAACGAAACTACCATGTCTCGCCCTCGGCCCCACCCCCCGGACCTCCTCCGGCCCAGGTCTACGCTGCGTCCCACCATCCCGTTGACGTACGACGGAGGCGTCCCGCGACGCTCCTAGGAGGCGACCGTTGCCGCAGAACCTCGACGCTGTCGCAGTCCGCGCGTGGAGCGTGCTCGCTCTGGACGCGCTGGGACAGGCCCGCGAGGAGATCGACGCGATCAACGTCTATCCGGTCGCGGACGCGGACACCGGGACCAACCTCTACTTGACGATGGAGTCGGCCTCCCAGGCCGTCGACGCGGTGTTCACGGGCCTTGAACCGGCCAGGCCGGAGCTCACCGAGGCGATCCGGGCGATGGCTCACGGGGCGCTGATCGGGGCGCGCGGCAACTCCGGGACGATCCTGGCGCAGTTGTTGCGGGGGATGGCGCAGGTGCTGTCGTCGGAGGGCGACGGTGACAGTGACGGTGGCGCGAATAGTGACGCACATCACGCTGCTGCCGATGCCGATGCCGATGCCGATGCCGATGCCGATGCCGATGCCGATGCCGATGCCGCGCGCCTCGCGCTCGCGTTGGGGCGCGCGTCCCGGTCGGCGTACCGCGCGGTGGCGCACCCCGTGGAGGGCACGGTCCTGACGGTCGCCAAGGCCGCCGCCGAAGCGGCCGACGCCGCCGCGACGGCCTCGGGGGACTGCGCCGCGGTGGCGCGGGCGGCGTACGAAGGCGCCTGCGCGGCCCTTGACGCGACTCCGGGCCAGCTCGCGGTGCTCGGGCGCGCGGGCGTGGTGGACGCGGGCGGACGGGGCCTCGTGGCGGTTCTCGGGGCGCTGGTGGGGGCGCTGTCGGGGGAGAGCGTACGGCCGCGGGCGGCGGTGGGCGGCCACGCGCGCGTGGAGGCTGCCGACCGGGCCCAGCGCGGCCCGGGCCACGCACCCGGGCCGAGCCAGGACGGGCCCGCGGAACCCGCCACGTGCGCCGACGCCGCCGCCGACGGGGCGGGCCCCGCCTTCGAGGTCATCTACCTCCTGGAAGCCGACGACGCGGCCGTCGACCGACTGCGGGCGAAGCTGGACGGGCTCGGCGACTCGCTCGTGGTCGTCGGCGGCGACGGCCTGTGGAACGTCCACGTCCATGTCGACGACGCGGGCGCGGCCGTCGAGGCGGGCGTCGAGGCGGGTCGGCCGTACCGCATCCGCATCACCCACTTCGGGCTCGGTGACGCCCACACCGTGCGCGCGCAGACGCCGCCCCAGGAGCGAGTCCAGCGCGGCATCGTCGCCGTCGTACCGGGTGACGGCCTCGCCGCCCTGTACGCCGAGGCCGGGGCGACCACGGTGCCCGCGCGCGCGGGGGAGCCGCCCGCCAGTGGTGAGCTGGTCGAGGCGATCCGGCGGGCGCACGCGCGCGAGGTGGTGCTGCTGCCCAACGACGCCGGGCTGCGCCACACCGCGGCGGCGGCCGCCGAACAGGCCCGCTCCGAAGGCGTACGGGTCGCGCTGATCCCCACCCGCTCGGCGGTCCAGGGCATCGCCGCGCTCGCCGTGCACGAGCCCGACCGCCGCTTCGACGAGGACGTCGTCGTCATGACCTCGGCCGCCGGGGCGACCCGCTACGCCGAACTGGCCGTGGCCGAGCGGCAGTCGTGGACGACGGCGGGCATCTGCCAGGCCGGGGACGTGCTCGGCCTCATCGACGGCGACGTGGCGGTCATCGGCCCGGAGGTCGGGGCCACCGCGGCGGCCGTGCTCGACCGGATGCTGGCGGCGGGTGGCGAGATGGTGACGCTGGTCCTCGGGGACGAGGTGTCCGACGCGGTCGCCGAGTCCCTGGAGAAGCACGTACGCGACGGCCACCTGGCCGTTGACACGGTGCTCTACCGGGGCGGGCCCCAGTCGGCCCTCCTCCTCATCGGCGTGGAGTGACCCCTCGGCCACCGCACCCCCGCTATCGGCGCTCCGCGCCTCGTCCTCAATCGCCGGACAGGCTCTCCCCCACCCACCCGCCCAAACTTGCACCAGCAGACCAACAGCCCGGCACCTTCTGCCCCACATCGGCGAAGTTCCCAGCCCGTGGTGGAGACCCCCTGCTCCTTAAGAGCTCGTTTGGGGGAGCCTGAGGCCGAGGTGCGAAGCACCGATCCGGCGGAGGCCCGTCCCACCCGCACGGAACCCCCACCCCCTCCCAGCCCGTCCGGCGCTTGAGGCCAAGGCGCGGAGCGCCGATACGGCGTGGGCCTGTCCCACCCACCCACGAACCCCCACCGCTCAGCCCGTCCGGTGCCTGAGGACGAAGCACGGAGCGCCGATACGGCGTGGGCCTGTCCCACCCACCCACGAACCCCCACCCTCCCAGCCCG